>JAHDNZ010000017.1 GCA_018435125.1 Bacillota bacterium
CATCTAGTAAAAAGTACTTAGATTTCGATCCTGCTCAAATTTGATCTGTCTTGATCTATGCTTATTTCTTATTCAAGAGATTATTGGTACTCTTTAAAACATTGTACTTACCATTTTACACAGCGTTATGGACTTGACTGTAGTTTTAGCTGCCGGCTTTGTCTTTATTTTTAAGATTATTTATTTTAGAGAAATCTTTGATCTTATTATATCAAAGACTGCTTCAACTTTTTGGGGATCGACGCTATAAACTGTATCACCTATTTTAATTGAAGGTGCGTTAGCGCAGTTTTCAAAACAAAACGTAGCCTGGAGGTTAACTTTATCCTGTAAATTATAAGCTGTCAGACTCTCTCTTAGTTTATGCAAAAGATCATAAGATCCGTGCAAATAACAGCATGTCCCCACACATACTCCAACATATAATTTCTGGGCATTTGTCTCATTTAAGCTAATATTTTGTCCGCTAATCCGGCGTCTGGAATGATAGTGGGTATGAAGTGTTTCGTGCGCAATCTGACTATTGGGTTTTTCCAACCAGGTAGTGTAGAGTTTTTCCACCAGTGGATTTTGTTGTGCTTTTCTTAGTTGTTGTAACTTCTCTGCCTTATAGATACCTTTGGTTCTTTTTTCACGTACTAAAGTATCAGTTGGAACCGGCTGACCGGCACCGCCTATGCACCCACCAGGACAGGCCATTACTTCAATAAGATCATAGCTCACTTCACCTTTTTTAAGCTTGGCGATAACTTCTTTAGCGTTTTGCAGTCCATTGACAACAGCTATTCTAAAGACTTGCCCGGCAATCTCGATTTGAGCTTCTTTTAAACCTTCAAGCCCTCTAACTTCATAAAAATCGATATCATGTATATCTTCACCTGTTAGTAGATCAGCTGCTGCTCTTAGGGCTGCTTCGGCCACACCACCTGAGGCACCAAAGATAACACCGGCACCCGAGGTAAAACCAAAAGGCATATCTAGTGCTTCTACATCAAGGGAAGCAAAGTCTATACCGGCTTCTTTTATCATGGCCCCGATTTCTTGGGTAGTCAAAACCAAATCCACATCCGGATGTCCATCGGTTGAAAGTTCTGGACGTTTAGCTTCAAACTTCTTGGCAGTACATGGCATAATCGAGATAAAGAAGATTCTTTCTGGATCAATATGCATCTCTTTTGCTAGCTGTTTTTTCACAATTGAACCAAACATCCCCTGAGGTGAACGGCAAGTCGAAAGGCTCTCCAAAAGCTCAGGATGGAACTGTTCTACATATTTAACCCAGGCTGGGCAACACGACGTAAACTGAGGCAGTTTTTCACCTTTTTGAAAACGCTCGACAAATTCATGCGTTTCTTCCATAACAGTAAGATCGGCTGTAAATGAAGTATCAAAGACTTTATCAAAACCCATCATTTTTAAAGCAGCCACGAGTTTTCCTAAACTTACTTCCCCTGGCTTTAAACCGAACATTTCACCAATGGCTACCCTGACAGCCGGAGCAATCTGAGCAATGACAACTTTATCAGGATCGTTAAGAGCTTTATAGGCGAGGTTGGTTTCGTTTTTTACCGTTATAGCACCAGTCGGGCACACGGCGGCACATTGACCACAGTTAACACATTCCACATCGGCTAGGCCTTTATTAAAGGCTGGCATAACCTGAGCATTAGAACCACGGTAGGCAAAATCCAAAACGCCAATACCTTGAACCTCTTTACAGACACGGACGCAGTCTCCACAAAGAATGCACTTGTTTGGATCGCGTACTAAGGATGGACTTGTAAAATCTAAAGGCAAGGATTTTTCTCTATCACCAAAGCGGATATTGGTAATACCAAAGCGATTGGCTAGCTCTTGGAGCTTGCAGGCATTTGATTTGCCGCAAGTTGTACATTCGCGATCATGATTGGCTAGTAAAAGCTCTAAAGCCATGCGGCGTATACTTCTTAATCTTGGGGTATTAGTTCTTACTACCATGCCATCTCTAGGAGGTGTTGAACAAGAGCCTACAATACCCATATTATCTATTTCTACTACACACATACGACAGGCACCATAGACACTTAACTCCGAATGATAGCAGAAGGTCGGTAGTTCGATGCCTGCTTTGCGAACAACCTCGAGGACATTCTTTTCGTCGGTAAATTCTACAGTTCTACCGTCAATGATCATTTTTTGAGTCACGGTATTAGACCTCCTCTATAGCGTCAAAAGCACAGGCTTTTACACAAGCACCGCATTTAATACATTTTAAGACATCAATAGAATGAACTTCTTTAACCTTACCCGAAATGGCCCCTGCAGGACAGTTGCGAGCACAACGGGTACACCCCTTACATTTGGTCGGGTCAATTTGATAGACTTTTAGAGCTGGACAGACTTTGGCATCACAGATCTTATTTTCTACATGGTGGAGATATTCATCCCGGAAATATTTTAAAGTTGTTAATACTGGGTTTGGCGCCGTTTTTCCTAAACCACATAAAGAACCATCTTTAATAGTCTGACCTAATTCTACCAATAGATCAAGATCTTCGCTTTGGCCTTTCCCAGCCACAATTCTCTCAAGAATCTCAAGCATCCGTTTAGTCCCTTCTCGGCACAAAACACATTTGCCACAAGACTCATTTTGAGTAAAGTTCATAAAAAAGCGTGCTACTTCAACAATACACGTCTTTTCATCCATAACTACCAGGCCACCTGAACCAATCATGGCACCGACAGTTTTTAAGGAGTCAAAATCCAGCTGGATATCAAGATGGTCTTCTGTGAGACACCCTCCGGATGGTCCACCGATTTGAACTGCTTTATACTTGCGATTACCGGGTATACCTCCGCCAATCTCAAAGACAATCTCTCTTAAGGTTGTCCCCATAGGGACTTCTATAAGACCGGTGTTGGCTACCTGACCGGTTAAAGCAAAGGTTTTTGTACCGGGACTATTGGGAACTCCCACACTCTTAAAATAGTCAGCGCCTTTATTTAAGATAATTGGCACATTGGCAAAGGTCTCAACGTTATTTATCACTGTGGGGCAGTTCCAAAGGCCTTTATTGGCAGGGAAAGGTGGTTTGGGTCTTGGCATGCCGCGTTTGCCTTCAATAGAAGCTATAAGTGCAGTTTCCTCACCACAGACAAAAGCACCGGCACCCTCTTTAATATGCAAATGAAACGAAAAATCAGTCCCCAAAACATTATTCCCTAAAAGCCCTGCTTCTTCAGCTTCGGCAATAGCTATTTTTAATCTCTTAACCGCCATAGGATACTCTGCTCTGACATAGATATAGCCTTCATCAGCTCCGATAGCATAAGCGGCAATCGACATACCTTCAATTACTCGGTGTGGATCGCCTTCCATAACCGAACGATCCATAAATGCACCTGGGTCACCTTCGTCACCATTGCAGATAATATATTTCTTTTTACCCTCAGCTATACGGGTAAACTGCCATTTCTTTCCGGTGGGAAAACCTCCGCCGCCTCGACCTCTTAACCCTGATTCCAAAATATCGTTGATAACTTCTTCAGGAGTTTTAATAATGGCGTTAGCAAGACCCATATAACCATCTTTAACAAGATATTCTTCGAGTGACTCAGGATCGATATTTCCACAGTTAGCTAGTGCTCGGCGCAATTGCTTTTTATAAAAAGGAATTTCGTGTTCTTGACTAAATTTTTCACCCGTCATGGGGTTTTGATAGATAAGTCTTTCTACGATATGGCCTTTAATGAGAGTTTCCTGGACAATCTCTTCCACGTCACTTAACTTAACATGGGTATAAAGAATATCCTCCGGTTCAATTCTTACTAGTGGTCCTTGAGCACAAAACCCATGACAACCGCTTTTTTTAACCTGATAACCGGAATGACTTTCCTCTCCCTGACAGTTATCTTCTTTGTCTAGCTCGCAGTCTACATTAAGCCCTTTTGCTTCAATCAGGCGTTTAAATTCCGCATAAATATCTAATGAGCCACCGGCCACACAACCAGTACCGGCACAAACTAAAACACGTAATTTGTTTTTGGCAAATTCTGCTTGGAGTTTATCTTTTAGTTTGGTTAATTCATAAACAGATTTAATATTTTCCATTAATTTACACCCTCTTCCTCTCTTTGTAAGAGCTGATCGAGAATGAGCTCTATAGCTTCTGGTGTCATATTTCCATAAACTTTATCATTGATAACCACTACTGGTGCTAAACCACAAGCTCCAAGACAGGAGACAGTTTGCACTGTAAACCGCAGATCCTCGGTAGTTTTTTTGCCCTGAGGCAGAATTATTTTCTTTTTGATGGCTGCAAGAACCGGTGAGGAACCTCTTACATGACAAGCTGTTCCATCGCAAACATTGATAACATATTTTCCCTTAGGATCTAAAGAAAACTGAGCGTAAAAAGTAGCTACCCCATAAACTGTGGCTGGAGAAATATCTAGAGCTGTTGCTACATAAGTCAGAATCTCTTCCGGGAGATATCTGTACTCTTCTTGAACTTCTTGTAAAATTGGTATTAGAGCAGACTCTTTAGCTTGGTATTTCTGTACAATGTCATTAACTTTTTCAAAACTGCGCTGAGCTTTTGATAGATTGGTTTTTGCCATGGTCTTCATCCTTTCTTTCGATACTACCTTGAGAAATAAATTAATAAAAGGAGATATCAATCTCCTTACCAAGGACTTGTAAATAAGAGCATAATTCTCTTACCACCTGGTTTTTCAGAGCTAAATTTTGTGGCAGATTGGGGTTTTGATGTGCTGGATTTATGGCTTGTCCGACTTGAAAATAAACCTTGTCGGCCTTAAGAAGCATCCGGGCTAGCTCTGCCGCTCCATCATGGGCCTGTATATAAACAGGATCACCCTCAACCTCTTTAATAAGGTCAAGGGTTTTACAAAGAGTAACAATACCTTCGGTTACAAGATCAATACCATCTATAGACCCGGTAGGAGGGGTTTGTCTTGAACCATCAAAATTGACCTTTAACTCTCTTCCTAATTCTCTAGCCACTAAAGTTGCCGTAGTCCCACCACAGGTAACTTTAAGGCCTTCTTTTAAGATAAAATGTTTTACATACTCTTTATCTTTAGCTTTATCTACCGGAGGACCAATTGCTAAATTAAGTTGCCGCGGTTGACGTACTTTCAAACAAATAACTGTAGCGTCATCACCAATATGACTGCGGTAATATTCTTGCGAGCGATCGCGAATATGAGTTGCAATCTCTTTGGGGGTAGCAGTGGTATTTTTATTAAGAAAAATAGCTTCAATTTCAGAAGCAATCTCCTCTATCTGCCATCCTAAAGGTCTTATGCCCCCAATGCCGGCGTTTATAACCCCGTCACTAAAAAGCACAAGTATATCGTCTTCTATAAGCTTAAAACTGCTTTCATAGATTACTTTACCTTCAATTTGGCTTTGTTTGCGTGGTAAAATATAACGTTTACCGGCTCTAAAAAAAAGCAGCTCGGGATTATCGCTTTCAGCTATATATAAAGAGCCATCGGTAAAGATCTGAACAACAGTAAAAGTAGCATAAGCTAAACCACGTATTTTGCATACAGGCAAGGTCTGAATAAGAGTTTGCACTACTTCTTCTAGGGTTGAACCATTTTCTAGCATCGTAGAGGCTATTTTACCGGTTAAAGTGGCCAGGATGTTAGCTTTTACTCCTGAACCCAAACCATCGGACAAAACCGTTATTAGAGATTTGGGAGTTCTTAAAACAGTTACATTATCACCACAAAGTTCCTCACCTGTTTTGATAAGAGAAGCGCTTTCGACTTCCACATAGAAGCTCACCAACTTCTCCTCCTAACTTTTGATAATGCGTATTAATTGATCTAGGGTCACTTTGGTCTCAGCGGTTGTCTCCCCGAGAAGGCTGGCTATTTCCTGTGCCACACGCATCTGTTTATTGATAACCTCTTGGGCTCGTTCTAAAGTCTCTTTTCTCAGTTCGCTTAACTGGTCTTTTTGACGAGTCTGTTCAGTAATATCTGCAAAAATAGCAATTATCACCCGTGATTTAGGTACATAAAACACAAAATGTCTAACTTTTAGCCCGTAAGCTGGATACTCAATATTACCAACGATTAAACGTTTTTCGTTTAATACTTGTTCAAAGAGGTCGTCTTTGATGAGAGTGTTGACTCTTCTACCTTTTAAGGCCTCTTCTTTGCATTGGAACATTCTTTCTGCAGCCGGATTAATTGTTAGTATATCAAGGTTTTCGTCAACTACAATAATACCATTGGGTGTAGCTTGAATAATTACATCATTCATAGTTTCAGCCTTAGCTCTCAAAAAAGGAATACACATCTCTATTTCCGCTAAGCCTCTATAGACAGCGATGGCTTGTTGGTGACAGGTTTCATAGCCACAGGCACCACAATCAAGTTCTTCACTCTTATTACGTTTGCCCATTAAAGTGAGAATATCGCGTATTTCCTTTTCACTTGGCTCACTATTTTCTACCCTTTCTCCCGCAAACTCTCTTATTATATCATGTTTATCAAGGTGAATTAAAGGTTTTAATTCAGGAGCATTTTGGGCAAAAGAGATAATCTTCTCTTTTTTTTCTTCAAAGGTTAATTCTTGCGCTAGACCAGAGCCATTTAAACAGCCACCTCGGCAAAGAAGCATCTCTACAAAAAGAGTATTTTGGCCGATATGTCCAGCTTGCATATTATCTAAAAACTCAAGACATTCAACAAAACCACTCACCGTTTCAGATCTGGGATCAAGATAGTCTCCAAACCCAAGTTTTGCTCTAAGTGATCCACTAATTCCAACTGTACGGCTGTAAAAAGAAGCTGCTCCTTCAATACTGGAACAAGAATCTTTTTTGGTTGGAGCTACTTTTAACAGCTCACTTAGCTCATTAAAGGTAAGTACGGCATCTATCTCCACTTCAGCTAAGGCCTCAGCTTTTTTGGCCTCACAAGGCAAAATAAAAACCAGCTTATCTTCTGGATAAGTTCTTTTTAAATAGCGAGCATGCGCCACAAGAGGTGAAACAATAGGAACTAGATTTTCTTTTAAAGCCGGATAATATTTTTCTATCAAATTAACAACAGCCGGACAGTAACTCGAAATAAGCGGTTGTTTGGCTTGAACTTCATCTTGTAGATTATATAAAGCTTCTGCAGCTTCAGCTGTCTCTAAGATTCTTTGAAAACCAACGCTGGTTAATTTTTGAGCTAATTGTAAAGGACTCAGATCTGGGAAAGCTGCCGGAAAAGAAGGTGAAAGAGAGATAGTTAGCGGTTGATTGGTTTTTAACATCTCTAAAACCAGATCCTTTTGCTCATATACCCTTCTTGCGTTTTGGGGACATATCGGTATACAGTGACCACAATAAACGCATCTTTCTTCAGCGATCTCGGCATGACCATCCTTAACTCTGATAGCTTTTACCAGACAACTACGCACACATTTATAACAATCACGACAGTTCGCATCTAAAGTCTTAATAAGCCCCATTATTAAACCCCCAAGACATCTAAGACTCGATTTTGAAAAATCTCGGAAACCTTTGTCGGTGTAACATCTAAAATCAGTTCACCATCGATTTTAATGGTTACACCGTTTAAACATTGCCCCAGACAAAATGCACCTGTTAGAAAAACTTCATCTTTTAAGGCATGATTTTTAATTTCGTTATTAAAAGCCTCAATCACATCATGTGCACCTTTAAGATGACATGAACTGCCTACACAAACTTCAATGGAGATCACCTGCATCACCCTCATCTCAGTTTTGTTTTTGGGTCAGTTATAATTCGTGATAATTTTAACAAACTACTAAGAATTATAGCACAGGCCCCATAAGCGAGCAAGACTTATAACCCTAATTCTAATCACTTTATATAGCCCTTTATATACCAATAAATAATTCTTTTAAACACTACAAGTCCTCTTCGGAAATTACGTTAAAATATTTAGCTAAAAATCTGGTGCTAACACCCTGCCCGGGTATTTTTCGGCCTGAAAATGTGCCATCAGCAATCTCTTTTACTCCACAAGATGGGCTTCTTTCTTTAAAGATAATTAGATTTGGTTTTATTAGCTGAGCTATTTTTAAAACACTTAAGGCTCCTTTTTCAAAAAAGCTGGTTACATCCTTCCCTTCGCAGTCAAAAACTTTTTCTTCTCTTATTTCAGAGGGATTCCTAGGTGTAGATAGCCCTCCTAATTGTTCAGGGCAGACTGGAATTAGAAGGTACTCATCTTGTAAGGCTAAAACTTTTTTATGTGTTAGTTCTTTACCATCATACCGGGTTTTAAGCCCCAAAAGGCAGGCTGAAACCAAAGCAATTTTCTTGGTCATAAATCCCCTTCCTTTAGGTGAACTATAAGTAGCTCGCCTCTCTTTTTTCTTACCAGAGCCTTATCCTTAACAAGAATATTAGAAATACCTCGTGTTTGATTTTTAAATAGAGTTTCGTTAACCAAAGGATATTTTAAATCTACTGTACTAATACCCTCTACACTTTCTGTAAGTGGTATTAGCGAAATAACCTCACCCTTTTGGCCAAGTATTTCAGTTGTTTTTTCAGCTAGATATACCTCTCCCCACTCTTCTTTAAAACAAAATTTCACTGTTTTAAGAGCCGTTATGAAAAAAAGGTTGGCCAGAGTGTGATCTAGGCGTCCTCCTAAAAAACCAATTAAGGTAATCTTAGTCGCTCCAAGTTCTAAAGCTTTTTGTATAGCCAATTCACTATCGGTAGCGTCTTTTTCGGTCTGAAAATTAATTGCGGCTAAATCTGGTGGGAAATCCCGGCCATATGAATCGCCATCACCTAGCACTAAATTTGGTTTTAGACCCCATTTTTCAGCTAATATAAGGCCCCCATCCGCACAGATAAGATAATCAAAAGTTATCTGGGGTTTTTTATGCCCATTTCTAGAATCTTTACTTGCTCCCAGAATAAGAATATGCATCTTTTAGCCACCTTCTTGACCTAGTTTTATCTGCTGTGTCCTTCTTCCTTAGGAGGTGAAAGTTATCCTGCTATTTGGAAGGAGATTTTACACTGGATAGATTAAAGGTAATCCTAATAAGCAGCAGTGTTTTTTATGCTGACTTTAGTTTGGTAAAATTAATCCCATCAGATTCTGAGACCTTTTTTAATCTAAACAAAAGCTCAAAAGCCCTCTAAAAATAGTTTAAAGAGCTTTTGAGCTTTTGTTTAGATCCCGCCAATAATAATAGGGCCAAAGATAATGATAAGCACTGCCGGAAAGATTAAAAAAGCGAGAGGGATAGTTATCTTTACTCCAGCTTGTAAGGCCTCACTTTCAATGGTACGCAATTTACGATCATAGAGTTGCTCTGCTAAAAAATTCAAAACCTCACAGGGCTCTGTACCCAATTCTTCACTTTGAAGCCAACTTTGCACTAAAAAAGAAACTTGCTGACTATTTACTCGCCTAGACCAGTTTTCTAATGCTTCACGCCTTGAAAGTCCGAGTTCCATTTCTTGCACCACTTGACTTAGTTCACTAGTCAAAGGACCCTGGGGCATCTTTTTTACAATCTCCTCCAAAGCAGTATTAGTACTTAAACCGCCACGTATAATAACCGACAATAGACGTAAAAAATGTGGCAGTTCATCTTCAATGGCTTTGCGATATCTGGCCTTTTGAAATTCTTTTTCAAAATAGTTAAGCAATGTTATCAAAGCTAACAAGCCAATACCTAAGGCTGGTTGAAAAATTATTATTATTACCATTAAAGGTAGGCAAAAAAGGAACTTTTGCTGGTCAGATAGCTTACTTTTAATATTCAATCTTTGTTTTAAAAGACCGACTCTTTTTTGGAAACTAATTAAATCCCAAATTAGATATAGAAAACCAGCTAAACTTAATACCAAAAACCACTCCGAAAAAGTCATCTTACCATCTCACCTCGCATATCCGTCTGATAGCCAAAAAGCCAGCTATATCAAAGAGAAAAGCTACTACCAGCATTATTTGCCCCCAGAATGAACTAGTAAAAAAGAGAATACGGTCACGATCAAAAACCCAATAGAATCCTAAAAAAGCCAGAGGTAACAAAGCTAGAATATAAGCCGTCAATCTGCCTTGAGCGGTAATACTTTTTATTTTTCTCGCTAAAGCTTCTTTTTGGCTATTTAAATTGGCTAGGCCACCTAAGATTTCGGCCAGATTACCACCTAAATTGATCGCCAATGAGGCTGCGGTGATAAAACTTTGCCATTCATTACCGGAAATTCTTTTTTTCGAACTAATAAGAGCATTAATCCAGGCTTGGCCCAAATCCACTTCCTTAATGATCAGTTGCAGTTCTTCTTTAAGAGGCTTATCAACTGAGCTTTCTACCAGCCTAAAGCCTTGATCTAGGCTCATTCCGGCCTTAAGTGTTTGAGACAGAAGTAGCAACACTTTCCCGACCTGTTCATCTAAGAGCTTTAACCTCCGTTTTTGTTTTACTAACAGCCAAGCTTTTTTTAGAACTAAACTTATTAAAAGCCCTAGGAATACCCATAATGGTCTGTTAAAAAAGATTAGCAACGCCAAGAAGCTGTATTTTAAGTCGACATTGATTACTAAAGAAACCACGGTGGCTAAAGTTATAGCTTGGAGATATTGCATAATTAAAACACCTTCGCCAGAATGACTTTTTCGTCATTAAATCCTTTAATCTCTTGGACACCAGTTATTCTCCGTCTGCCATCTGGCTCTCTTTTTGTTTGCACAATCAGATCTATAGCGGCAGCTATTTGTTCACGAATCGCCTTAATAGGCAGATCATAGCCTGCCATTAAAACCATGGTTTCCAGGCGTAGAACAAGGTCTTCCGGAGTATTGGCATGGGCCGTAGTTAAGCTCCCGCTATGGCCGGTGTTCATTGCCTGCAACATATCCAGGGCTTCTTCTCCCCTTACCTCTCCGACAACAATTCTATCGGGCCGCATCCTTAAGGCATGTCTAACTAAATCTCTTATGGTAACTTGCCCTTTACCTTCTATGTTGGCTGGCCGAGCTTCAAGTCTTACCACATGGTCTTGTTTGAGACTAAGCTCCGCTGCATCTTCGATGCAGACAATGCGCTCAGTTTTAGGAATAAAACCAGAAAGAATGTTCAATAGGGTTGTTTTACCAGAACCAGTACCTCCGGAAACAATGATATTTTTGCGCTCTCTAACCGCAGTTTGTAAAAAAACCAGCATCTCTTTTGTTATACTGTTATTATTTAACAGATCCTCAGCTGTTAACATATTTTTGGAGAACTTTCTGATAGTTAAAGTTGGCCCATTTAAGGCCAGAGGTGGTATTATAGCATGTACTCTTGAACCATCAGGGAGTCTTGCATCTACAGCAGGAGAACTTTCATCTATACGTCTGCCAAGCGGTGAAACAATTCTTTCAATAATACGTTTTACCTCGTTATTATTAGTAAATTTACGATCTGTAAGCTCTAAAAGTCCATTTCTCTCAACATAGATTTGGCTAGGACCATTGACCATAATCTCGGTAATGGTATGATCCCTAACCAGCTCTTCAATCTCTCCTAGCCCCAAAACATCATCTAATAATTTTTGTTGCAATAGCTCCTCGTCGTCCGGAGTAATTTCTCGGCCCTTGGCTTTTAGTTCGGCAAAGATAGTTGCCATCTCGTCTTTAAGACGCTTTCTGAGGCGCTCTTTGGGCTCATTTTCGTCGATAATGACACGTTCAATTAGCATTCTGTGAGCTTCAAACCTTAGTGGATAAAGGTTCGTACTTATCTGTTTTTGTTCGGTTTCTTGCTTCTGATAGGGTTTAAGTGCCGTTATCTCCAAAGCTAGTCTTCTTAAAAGATTTATAAACTTTGCCTGTGGCTTGGCACAAGCTAAAAAGCAGCCTTTCTTTTCCGCATCTAAAAGCAGTGGTTCTTCCGGTAACCATTGCCATTTAGACAGTGGAATAGGAAGTACTGCAAGTATTTCATCGCTTTCCAGACCTTTTTGCAACCGATAGCGGTTGCAAACCACCTTTATCCTTTCTTGGGGATAGTTGCGACGAATGAGATAGTCAATCGTTTCCATACTACCACGTAAATGCTCTACTGTAGGAGTCATCACCAAAAGAACCAGATCGCTTTTTAGCATTATCTCCTTTTCCCAATCAGCTTTCGCATCTAATTCCACTAACACATAATACTTAGTTTGCATCTTCTCTGCAATGACTTGTTGCCACATAGGACCTAAGTCTCCAAAAAGCAGTTCGAAATTATATTCTTCCTGATAGTTTTCTTTTAAGATAGAGTTTGATCTGACAAATGTTACCCCACTATCTAAAAGAACACTTAGATTTAGGCCAATAGTAGTCTTACCTGTTCCACCAGATAAACTAGCAATTGAGATTAACATTATTTCACCTCCACTAAGACACACATTATTTGCGATTGAGTTTGTCTTTGGCGTTTACCAAAAATTAAGGTGCCAAATATAGGTAACCCCCTCAGATAGGGAACCGACTTATCCAGCCAGCCTTCTTTTTGTGACCAGTGCCTGAGTAATAATACCCCTCCTCCTTTGGGAAGCTGCACCTGACCTTCATAGGCATAGCGTTTAAGAGCCGGTAAAGCACTGCCATTGATATGGATACCGTTACCCCAATCTAAATCTGAAACAACTATGTTTAGATAGCCGGGAATAAGACCATCCTCAATTAAACCAAACTGACAATCTAAATTGACACCAAACTCGCGCCACTCTACCCCTTGGCTATAGGGAATAGGTATCTCTCCTCCTGTGTGCAGGGAGGTTTTTTCACCAGGATAGACCAATACCGAAGGCTGTTTAATCTCCCATTCTCTGGCCAAATCTTTTATTATACCTAAATCCTGCCAGTTAAGAACTACCTCCTGCCAGCCGGAAATCAGCTTGGCTGTATCTAAAGAGATCTGGTCTAGGTCTTTTTCGGTCACTTGAAACCCAGATACCATAACAGTATAGGGTTCTTTAGGATTTGTTTGACCGTCAAGGTAAATGACTTTACTAAAAAGCGCTTTGGCAACCAGGGCAAAATCGGTTTTTTTGCCTTCGGGCAGTCCTTTGACATATAAAGTATCCTTAAATAGATTTAACTCAACTTGCTTAAGATCTAAAAGTGCCCTTAGAAACTCTAGGGCGTTCTCGTCTTTGCTGATGGGAAACACATAGAGATTATAAAGTTTCCCGATATCAATTAATACTTCAAGGTTTTTACCATCACCTCTTACGGCATATATTTGTTCTGCTTGAATCAGCTCACAGTTAAGAATTTCAGCCCATTCTTCAAGGACTTTTTTACCGCCAGTAATTGTAACCTTGCTTTTGCCCTTAGGGTAAAGCGACTCAAAAAGCTCGATAGCTAAATTATACAAAGCCAATGATTCCACTTCACCTATAAGCATTATTTCCTCACCTAAACGCTCTAGTTTTAGTTGGCCTAAGTCGGCAAAGAGGCTTTGTGGCAATTGTTCTTTTGGGGGTTTAATAGTCACAAGATTAATAACTTTTTCTCTAAAAGCTGCTACAATGGCAGTTAAGGCTTGGGCTTCTTTTTCACTGTCTACACTACCTTCTAGTATCGCAACCTCGCCATAATCCTTGATCTTTACACCCTTATAACCTAAAGGTGGGAGTTCTTTTAATACCGTATCTTTTATTTCCAGTAAACTTACAGTCTCAGGGTATAGATAGCTAACCAAACTCAAAATACCGGCTTGAAATTCTTTTGAGGGTACTTGGCCTGTTAAGACGGCTGTTTGACTAATAAGACTTAGTTTAATTCCCATTTGGGCTAAAAAATTATTTAGTTCATCTTCTGCTAAATATTTATCTACCACAATATCTAAAACGACCTCATTATCTAGGATAGCCGCCAGGCCCTCAGCATAGTTTAAGGTCTTCTCATCTAAAACCTTGCCTTTAATAATCAAGCTACCTTCTTTTTCCTGTACTTTCAAGCCTAAATTTTCTAAAATAGTTAAGGCTTTTTCTTTTTCATTTTTAGGCAATCTCACTAAAATGGTCTCTTTTTTCTGGCTTGAGCCTTGAAAAATCATCACCTCAGAAGTACCTGTATCTTTAGCAGTAATAACCACGCCATCGGCAACAGGAACTGCACTTATAACCTCGCTATTGCCAATTACTACCCTGGTCACACCTTTTTGTGGTAAAAAAATAATCTCTCCTAATTCAATGTTTATAGACGCCAGAGAGACTAAACTAAGCAGTATTATTAGCATAAAAACTAATCTACATCGTGCCATGTTACCACCCCACCTTCAATGACCTCCACTTTTCTTTTGTATATTCTATCTTCCTTTAACATACTCTTAGCCGCTAAAAGAGGATCGGCAGCTTTTTTAAGACCTCCGGTAGAAGGTACTACAGTTAAGGTAGTCTGGGGTTTAAGCAGATTAAGTGCCTGAGCTTCTTCTTCCTTGGCGGCAATTAATACCGATTTGGAACTATCATACTGGCTTTCTTTAATATCTTCTACCGTTAGATTATCTAAAAGAGTAATCGTCTGGTCATCTTTGGTTGCCATTACGGCCACTTTATCACCTTTTTTTAAGGCCAAAGAGTCAGTCGACATAGTTACAAGCACTTGCGGCTCAGTATCACTTTTAAGATCTTTCTCCCAGAGAATCTCTCCTTCTAAAAGAGGCCCAAGTAGTGTCTTACCTTTGAGATCACAAGGAGTAACTGCCAGAGGTACTAACTTGGCTGGAACTTCTTTAAGCTCAAATTCGCTGCCTGTTAAGTAACTCTCTCCTGGCAGATATTTTTTGGCTACCCAAACTTTAACCAAAGAATCTTGATTGTCATCTAAAGAGGGAGGACCTTGCACGAGAATCAGCCAGGCCAGACAGACTATCACGAAGGAAATTATAAATCTCGTTATCTTTTTTATCATTTCTTACCACCTTTATCAGTGTAGCATCGTTTTGAGTCAAGATCATAATCTCTTCCTCAGGTAGAAAGACAGTGGCCATAGTATGCTCTGTCTCCGCTAGTTCCTGCGCTTTAATAATGTTTTTTACTTTTTCATTCTGCAGGATTAAATCGACTAAATAACTACACCTAGAGTCTGAATTAATTATTTCATAGTTGCCAAACCAAAAAGCTGAACTGATATCCTGTTTTTTAAGATATTTCCAAATTAGGGACTTTCCTCTGGGAAATTTATTTACAGGATTAAAAGTTATCGCAGTCTTTGATGTATCGCTCAGTAACAAAGCTGCTTTGCCTGTCAGTATTTTTTCTTCAATTAGTTTGTCGATTTCAAGATTAGCAGTTAATTGAGATAGTTCTATGAGCGAAGAGTTTAATAGCTTTTCTAAACTGTAAATCTCTTTATCTTTCATTTCGTTATTTGATAAAAGTAAAACATTATAGGTAGCCTGTGAATCTCTAATATATATTTGGCCTATAAGACTTTGGGCTGAAAAAGGCAGGCTTAAAAACAAAATCAATAAAACGATGAACATTCCTCACACTCACTTTCTAGTTAATGATATTACTTGTGATAGTTTAGATTTAATTTTGGGATTAGGTATCTTAAAGTGCTCAAAGTAAGGAGCGAGCTCTATCTCGGTAGAAGCAGTGACTGTTATAACATTAAGGTTTTTAGTGATATAGCAGTTAACTTTTTTAGCGTCTAAACCGGTAAGGTTTTTCCATTCTTCGTAAAATACTTTTTTACCATTGTAACCAAAGGATTCAGCTCGCAAAGCTTCAGCAACTGCCATATCTAAAGAGATTTGCAGATCAAAATAGCGACCAATAACAAATACCGCCAAAAGCAAAAACACAAAGATCGGAAGCAGCATAGCTAGCTCTACCAGAGACTGTCCTTTAGTGAAGGAGGACTGGAACATAGGTAGTTATTAACCCCCTTTGGCTATAGACTCCAACTTCAGCATAAGTCGTAATTAATGTTTCCTCCCAGAAATTCTTTTTAGGCAGATATTTTTTCAATAAGTAGCGTGAACTAACTGTGCTGGCAATACCCCTTATTTTTATCACCCTACCTCCTGGCTCCTGACCTCTTTTAATGATAAATTTGCAGGTAGTTCTGTCAAAATTTGTTCCTAGATCAGGACATCTTTCCGCATGTAGAGGATAATGGGTATCAGAGCCAATTAAACCGGTTAAAGGACCAAGTAGCTCTACACTTTCGGCTAGAATTCGTAAAGTATCAATGGCTTCACCTACAGCCAAGAATTCAACTGGATCTAAATATTTTATTAAAGAAAGTTTATTATAAAGCTCCATAATAGTTAAAAGATCACAGACAAATGCGCCGGAAGACAAAGCTGCGGCATCAACAGCTTGTTGTAGCTTAGCTCGATCTCTCCAGCCTTGAGCAATATCATAAACAGAAAACAGAAAAAATGTACAAGCAATCAGGAGGAAAACAGCCCCCACAAGGATTTGACCAGAGTCATTAATAGCTCATAAACCCCCTTGCCAAAATCTATAATAAGACCAGTAAAACCTCTCTTTTTATAGGTAGCTTTATTTTCGTTATATTTTTCGTGATGCGCTGGAAAGTTAATAGTTTTTATAAATGGTAATTTCCCGATATTAACCACTTTCGCTTCACCTTCGACTACCGCTTTATTTCCTTTCTTTTGGCTTTTGGTTTTAGAGTTCAAAAGAATAATATATCTGCCAAAAGTAAAACTGTTTTTTTCCTTCTCCAGTGTTGCTTCTCTGGCATTAAGAAAAAGTGTACTCTTCCAAGCTGCAAGATCGGTAAAAAACACTCCGTAATAAAAAAACGGGTAAACAATTGTTATTAATAATGAGAGGGCAATTGCCAATTCAACCATAGTAGAACCTTCAGAGTTAAAAAACCAAGGCCTATTGCCATACCGTAACGGACATGTCTTTTTCTTTTGTATAACGCAATTAAGGCCAAAAATCCTCCCCAGATACTGGCGAAAAAAGCAGTGTGTATTATTCCTTCTATCCCGGCAAAACATCCTATCGCCCCCATTAACTTGACATCGCCGCCACCCATATAACCTAAGACAAAAAAAGGCAAATAGATTACAATCCCTATAAGAAGGCCTGCAACGCAATTGGCTAGATCCCCTAATATCAAACTCGCTATAAGGCCCAAAAATATCGAACCTAGGGTGAGCCAATTGGGAATCTTACCCGTAAAGGCATCCCATAGACCTCCTGTAAGAGCAATCATTAAAGCCAGATACATCAAAGATTAATTAGCCTCCTCATAACTAAATAAAAGAGGGGAGCTAAGCTCCCCTTGTATACAGCTGCCGATATTTTTTTTCTTGATGTTTGGGTAAGCCTGCTTTAATATTATAATCTCGCAGGTGTTTGCTCTCAGTAGATATTTTATCATTGCAATCATCTAGAAAGCTGCCCAAGCAACTCCTGCACGATAGTATTCACTCTGCCACCCAAAGCTCGAGCACTAACTACTACGGCTGTAGCAATGACTAATAACAGCAAACCATATTCAACCAAACTCTGTCCCTGTTCATCAGCCAACAGTTTGTTTAAGAGCGCTCCTTTGTTCAAGCGCCTTCTCTCCTTATTAATTCATTTACAACTTAGCATAATGGTTAACATTCTTCCTCGGTGCCATGAATAGATACCATCTTTAACAAAAAAATACACCATTAAAATCCCAGCTGATAGTACTAGAAGTGCTAATCCAAACTCAACCATAACGCTACCTTCCTCTTCTAAAATAACCCCTTCCTCACCCCCAAGTATTTTCTAACAGTCTTACCCCAACATGATGTAATATTAGTTTACCCTACCTTCATTAACAAGAAAATGTAAAATCTCTGTAATTTTATGGCTTTTTACAACTATTTTTCTCCATTTTTACAAGTTTATCTTTTATTTGTGTTTACATCTTTTTTATCTATTTTACTTTTTCTCCTTTTTCACTCCACCTAAACTAACCACCCCTATTTTTTAAAAAGTGTGCCTAGTAATTAAACTTACTATATTATTAGTTAAATCCACCTTCAGCCTTTTTGCTATTTAGTTAGTTGCTTTAATCTTATATAAACTAAAAAAAGCTGCTGGTTTGTTATCTAAACCAGCAGCTTTGATTTCTCTCAATTAGTGGTTATTTAAGTTTTAAATTGGCTTCGATATAGCGTTTGAATTCTTTATATTTACTCTGCAATTCATCGTTGGACTCTTTGGCAGCTTGTTTAATGGATTTTTCGGGATCTTCGTTTTGTAATAAACAGCGCATAATTGCGTTATCCATAAATCTGCGGCAAATAATAGTTGCTCCTAAACCGGCTCGTGGTGCAATAGACTGTTCGGCTTGGGCAAATAATATTTTAACATCTTCCTCTGGGAAAGGAGACTTGGCTGCTGCATTCATATTGGCTGAGAAAAAGAAGTAATGTGGTATTTTTTGCATTACCCGGTTCGAATATTCAATTTGGACTTCATCGCTGAAGAACCATTTAATAAACTCCCAAGCCTCTTTTTTATATTTAGAATTGGTAAAAATACCAAAAGGAACACCACCATTATAAGCACTGCGATTTAATTTACCACCTACCATTGCTCCTGGTAAAAGCTCCATCTTCCATTTGCCATTTAGCTGTGGAAAAGCAGCCTGAAGTGCTGTATAACGCCAGTTTCCAGCTACCATTAACGACATCTCACCGGTAGAAAAAGCCTGAATAGGTGTTGGTGATTGAGGAAGCTTATAATCTTTATAAAGCTCAACCAGAGTTTTAAATCCTTTAATAGCATTAGGTTCGTCTAGTCCAGAGTGAAGGTGATCCTCTTTGATCACTTCTCCTCCATGCTGCCAAACAAACTGCATTATCGTTGGCCATCTAGGCTCAATATACCAGTCCGGACCGCTAATGGTGGTATTTTTTACTACCATTTTAGGAATGAGCTTTTTAGCCTCATCCCAAGTCTTGGGATATTCCCAGCCATTTTGCTTAAAGATATCGGTCCTATAATAGGCAATCGCAAAACCGAATCTGACAGGTATACCATAATAAGCTCCCAAAAACTCAACTGCCCGCATTTGATTGGGGAATACCTTGGTAATTAGCTCGTCAAATTCCTTACCAAAGGTCTTTTTTAAATCAATTAAGCCACCACGAACTCCAAACTCAGCCGGCCATTCAGAACCAAAACTGGCCACATCAGGAGTTTCACCTGATGCCATGGCTAAAAGGCCTTTTTGCCAAAGGTCATCATATGTCATAACAGAGCCTTCAACTATAATACCGGTTTTTGGAGTGAAAGATTCGTCAACTAGGTCTTTTATTATCTGAAACTGTTCATTACCTTCGGTAAACCAGATCTGCAAAGTAACTGGTTTTGCAGGAGCGGCTTGGGCTAAACAACCCAATAGGAAAATTGCCAGTAAAAATATGGATTGGTAACCTCTTTTCATCTCAATCTCCCCCTCTTTTAGACTAGGCAATAACCTAAAAATTAAAAGACCTTTCCCACCTTAGTCGGTAATTTTTTTGTCTTTAAAAATTCTTCGCTGTTTGCTTATTTTATCCTTTTTTTACCAAAAAAAAGGCTGAATAGTCAGCCCTTTTTAAGGTTAATTTTTAAGCCTTATCACTAGCGTTGCATAAAACTTGAGCTTGTATGTCAAACCACGCAAACAGACGCCTGTTTGCTATAAGTCAGAATATTCAGACATATAAATCCCGAGCCGTGGGAAAAAGGACTAAAGGCTATAGAGGGCAGTCCTTTTCCACATTTTTTGAATATTATAAAATTATTGGGTCATAAGTCTCGTCATACAGGAAATCAACATCTCCAGCCATCACTTGGTGATATGTCTGCTTAAAAATCAATTCGTGCCTTGGTCTAACACGTCCCCGAGAGGTTCGAGTAGGTTTTCGTCGCAACCTTTTCAAAAACTCTTGGTAGGAAAGGTGCTGGCACGCTATCAACAATCTTTTAAGCTCTAACAATGATCCTTTGTAGTCATTCTCAGCTTTGATTAAACTTAACAGGCAAAAGGTGATAAGAGCGATATACAGCTGATTTTCCACAGCCTGCGCACTGTAGCCATAAAAATGTTTAACTTTGAGATGCTGCTTGATCCATTTAAAGAAAAGCTCAATCTGCCACCGACATCGATAAATATCGCTGATTTCCCCCGAAGAAATATCGAAATCATTCGTTAGGATGTTGATGATATTGCCCTCGGTATCCTCGGTTTCAATTAGGCGAAGCTTATGCTGCATGCACTTAGTGCCCCTGCCCAAAATGACGATGGAATCATGTTTTATGGTACTCTCATTCCCAACATCTCGTTCTGACACCACTTTTATGACCGCATTCTCTTTTAACCGGGTTACAAAGCGTATGCCTTTTTCGCAGTAGATATCGAACTTGCTGTAGTCCATATATCCCCTGTCAAAGACATTAATAGCATTAGGATCTTCGGCGACAAGGGCATCCATCTGCGTCCTGTCTGCTGGTTTTGCTGGTGTGATGACTATCTCGTCTGGCAAAACACCTTCCTCGAGCACTCGCACCCGAAGGTGTAACTTGATTCCGCTTTTAGTTTTCCGAAACACTGCCCAGGGGTATCTGGTTAAGCTTAAACTAATGGTGCTTGAGTCAATGAGATTGAGCCTATTCAAGTTTCGCTCTACAGCTTGTAGTCCCATTTTCGCAATCGATTTGGAG
>JAHDNZ010000090.1 GCA_018435125.1 Bacillota bacterium
TCAATTGCTCTTTCCCCGGTTCTAATTTTACGGGATTTTTTTTTACAAGTCGCTTTCTTTCTTTTTTTTGTGCGGAAGGCTGCTTGGCCTTGTCTTTGCGTTTAGGTGAAAAAATATAAGTTAAGTAGATACGTATTTTATTTAAAAGAGGTTGTCTGCCGATACCAAGTAAGGCTAAAAGTATTACCAGACCAACAAGAATAAAAGAACCGCTTTTCCCTACTGCCCACCATAAAAATCCCGCGATTGCAGCCCCTATATAACCTCCGCCGATGCCTTGGCTTGCATAGGCTAAAAGCTCACTCCAAGGTGTTTGACGCATTTGTACTTCCATAGGTAAAAGCAAATGTGCTCCTCCAAGAAGTGTTAGGTATAAAATCAGCACTGCTTCAACGCGTCCATTTGGTTGATGCCAATAGTTTGTAAGCATCCGACTAAAAGCCACATAGATTAGTATAATTGGAAAAATACCAGCTAGAGAGCCAAAAGTAAGGGTTAGCATCTTGTTTAGAATAATACCGAATTGCCCATCAGGTGGGAAAAAGATATTCCACCACATCAAGACCGCAAGGGCTAAAAGGATAAGGCTGGCAACTTCATTTTTATATGCGTTAAAAACACTGCTTTTTTTAGTCTTTACTTTTTTAGTACGTAAAACTGGCATTTTTTTCACCTCACTGACCCTTATATTTCTCCATTGTCTGGTGCTTGTCCTCTCTATTATTACCAAAGAAAAACGGGACAAGTTCTGCCCCGCTTAGACTTCAATCTTACCGATTCTAATCTCGTCATCTAAAACCGGTTCTACAATGTTGACTGCATGATCTCCTATACGTTCAAGGTTATTTAGCATTTCTACATACACTATGCCTGTAAAGGGAGAGCAAGCCCCGGCATTAAGCCTTTTTAAATGAGCTTTTCTTAATTGTGTTTCTATATCATCAATCTCTTTTTCGACACGAATGACTTCTCTAGCCTGGTTCCTATCATCTGTACGCAGCGCTTCTACGGAACGCGCAAACTGGTTTTCTACCTTTAAATAATAAGTGTTTAACTCATCAGCAGCTATATCGGAAAAATTGATGTTTTCTGAGAGAGCCGATTCAGCAAATTGAGCTAAGTTGTTAGCATGATCAGCTACCCTTTCAATATCATTGACTATATGCATTAAGCCCGCCATTCTAGTAGACTGTGGCTTTGTTAGGGAGCTTTGAGAAAGAAGTGTTGATAAGTATTCCACTACCTCACGCTGGATATGATCAACAACATCCTCTTTAGCATAGGTATCTTCAATCCGTTTCCTATTGTGTTCAAAAAAACCTATCCTTGAATCGGCGATCATATCTCCCGCAATTGAGGCCATACGAATAAGTTCCTTGGTAGCTAAAGAAAGAGCGACAGAAGGCGTATTAAGCATTCTTTTGTCAAGAAAGGCAGGGGCTTTTTGAGGCAAAGTATCCTTGCCCGGGACAAGTAAATTAACAGCCTTTTCCAAGTATCCTACCAAGCCTACCCATAAAAGAGTATTGATTAGATTAAAAACAGTGTGGGCATTGGCCACTAAATGACCAAAATTATTGGAATGACTGATTAATTGGATTAGTTGAGTAAATGATGGTAAAAGCAGCATTGCCAAAACTGAGCCTACTACATTAAAAAGAAGATGCGCCGTGGCAGCTTTTTTAGCATTGCGTGATGTTCCTATAGAAGCTAGAATAGCTGTTATGCAAGTACCGATATTGGCACCTAAAATGATAGGCAGTGCCGCATCAAATGATATTAAACCCTGGTTACCAAGGGTTATCAAAAAACCGGTAGTTGCTGAAGACGATTGGATCAATATGGTTACTCCCATACCGACTAAAAGGGCTGCAATTGGCGATTTGCTAATTGTAGCAAACAGCTCCAGTACTTTAGGACTATCTTTAACTATAGCCATGGAGTTACTAATAACATTAATACCTAAAAAGAGAAGACCAAAACCTAAAATAGTTTGTCCAAAATAACGATAGGTTTTATTTTTAGTCACCATAGAAAGAATAAAACCAATACCAATGGCAGGCAAAGCCCAAGTACTGAGATCAATTGCTATAATCCAAGCAGTTATAGTAGTGCCTATATTGGCACCCATGATAACCCCTATGGCCTGTCTTAAAGTCATTAAGCCTGCATTTACAAAACCTACCACCATAACCGTTGTGGCAGCACTAGACTGTATAATACCGGTAACTATAGTTCCCACTAAGATTGCGGAAAAAAGATTCCCGGTAAGGACTTCCAGTATGTGGCGCATACGATCACCGGCTGCCTTTTGCATACCTTCGCCCATGATTTTCATACCATAAAGTAAGAGTCCAAGGCCACCTAGTAAGCCAAATATAATTTCTTTGACCACTAAACACTGGCTATTAAGCCAGATTTCACCTCCTTAGGGTTTTACAGCAAGTTGAAATAGATGCTTTTTAAATTTCTGGAATTCTAGGACAATCTCCTGCTGCCTACAAGGGTAATCTGTCGTAAGTCGGTTTTATTTTGGCGATATGAATGATAATCTCTGCTGCAAATTGTACAGATCCGACTTGAATATACCCTAACCCCAGCATCTTCTAATAATAACTGATTGAATAGAGGTAAATCAAGATAAAGGTGCTTATTATTTTTCCTAAAAACCATAGGGGCTATTTGTGGCCAAGAGGTCATAAACTGGGCCATAAGATCCTCTTTTACTTCATAACAACAAGCTTGAGCTGCCGGCCCCAACACTGCTATCAGTTCTTTAGCGCCATTTTTTTTAAGCTGATTAACAGCCTTAAGAGCAATGCCTGCCAATGATCCCTTCCAGCCGGCATGCAAAATTGCCGTATGAATACCTGTGCTGTCGCTAAGTGCAATTGGCAGGCAATCGGCGGTAAATACTGCACCTAAGATATTGTCAGTTAGAATTAAACCATCGCCATCACCAAGATTGCCACCTCTTAAAGCTAGTTTGATCTCAGTTCCGTGGATTTGATTTAGATAGGCAATTTGGCTTTTAAATACTTTTTCCAAATAGCTTATAAAAGCCTGTTCTCTGGTTTGCCCAAAGTAATTAGTACTAAAAAATAAAAAGGCTGGAAAATTCTTAAAGGTCGCCCAAGGTATGCCCTCAAAAAGTTGCATTTGAAAATAGAGCTCGTCCATTTATTTAGCCCCGTGCTAAGGCCTGCCTCCTTTACCGGGGTTTAGCTAAAAACTTTTTATCCCCGGAGCACTATCAACTAAAACAACATCTTTGCCAACTACTTTAATTTTCGTCCAAGGTATTACAACATCCTCTTTTCTTCTAAGGATGCCCCACATACTGTTAGTCCCCGGTACTATTAGTGCGGTGATTTGTCCTGTCTGCATATCAATTTCCAGATCAACAATCTCTCCTAATCTGACTCCGGTTAAGGCATCAACTACTTCCTTCTGCTTGAGTTCGTTATAATGCATATTTAAGGCCGACACTTAAAAACCTCCTTTCGGTCTTTATTAAAATATGCACCGGAGTTTCAATTGTCACAAAAAAAACCGCCTCAGGTTTTAAGGCCAAAGGCGGAACTGCTGTAAAAATCCTAAGACAGCATCTAAAGAAGGAGGTGCTTTTTTATTTTCCGCAAGTTTAAAGCGAAATTTTATGGGTGGGCCACCAACACTATCTATAACTTCAATCGCATTTTCTCCAGCCTCTAGTGAACAAAGCATGGGAAAAAGCACACACCACCAATTGTCTCCATCTCCCCTGCCTATATTTACCTTAAGCGAGAGATATTCACCAGCAGGAAAGATTAGCCTCCCATAATCTTTCTCGGGGTAGATTTCCCGGGTAAGCTCAATTGTAACTTCATATTCGGCTGCAATTGCTTCTACTGCCACAGCTTTAATTACTCCTAGGTTAGCTTCAATTATCTCTATTACTTTATTAATATCTTTTTCGTTACTAAGTAAAGTACTTAGTTCGTTTAAAATGGCATCTCTAGCTTTGAGTTTTAACAGTTGATCCGCAGGATTATTTGAATTTGCAAGCACATGGAGCCTCAGAAATTCTTGTGAACCGTCGGTTGAACCAATTAAAAACAATGGCACTACTAACATAGCCATAATAAAAAGCCCGATGCGTTCTATTTGCTTCATGAATTTGTTGCCTCCCCCTCAGAGTAATGTTGTTTCAAATCAAAAAGTGCTGCTTTTTCAAGGCGAGAGACCTGTGCCTGGGAGATACCAATTTCCTCAGCAACTTCCATTTGGGTTCTCCCTTCAAAAAAACGCATACTAAGAATCCTTTTTTCCCGTTCGTCCAGACTATCAATAGCTTCTCTTAAAGAGATCTCTTCTATCCAAACTGTGTCACTAGTTTTTTCGTCATCGATCTGATCCATCACAAAGATAGGATCTCCCCCGTCATGGTAGATTGGTTCAAATAAAGAGATTGGTTCTTGGATGGCATCCAAAGCAAAAACAATCTCCTCTCGATCTATACCTAGAGCTTCAGCGATTTCAATTAAGGTAGGTTCGGTGCCTTTTTCACTGGCAAGCTTGTCTCTAATCTGTAGAGCCTTATAGGCTATATCTCTAAGCGAACGGCTGACACGAATTGGATTATTATCCCTTAAATAACGTCTAATTTCGCCAATTATCATCGGTACAGCATAGGTAGAAAACCTTACGTTTTGAGAAAGATCAAAATTATCTATAGCTTTCATTAAGCCAATACAACCTACCTGAAAAAGGTCGTCTACATTTTCGCCCCGGTTATTAAAACGTTGGATTACACTTAATACTAAACGCAAATTGCCTTGAATTAACTCTTCGCGAGCATTATTATCACCTTTTTTTACTTGCGCTAATAGTTTTTTCATGCGATCGTTTTTTATAACTGGTAAATCTGCGGTATTTACCCCACATATTTCAACTTTATTTAACATCTTTCTCCCTCCTACCATCCATCTCAATAAAGAGTATGGGTGGTAGAGGCTTAAGATATACCTGTTTCTAAATTTTTTAAAAAAACAAGGCCCCTAAAAAGGGCCTTGTAATAATTTCTAGTCAAATCTTTTTAACTCTCGGCGCAGTTTTTTCATAATCCTCTTTTCCAGTCTGGAAATATAAGATTGTGAGATACCCATTTTATCGGCTACTTCTTTTTGGGTTAATTCCCTGCCGGATCCCAATCCAAAACGTAATGATACAATCTCTTGTTCGCGTGGCTCAAGTTTTAATAGGGCAGCTTTTAAAAGGTCTTTTTCTGTCTCTTCTTCCAAGATCTGATAGACACCATCACCTTCTGAGGCCGGAAGAACATCGAGCCAGGATAGTTCATTTCCATCCCAGTCAGTGTTAAGGGGATCGTCAAGATAAACCTCTTTAGATCTTTGATGTCTTCGTAAAAACATAAGAATTTCATTTTCTATACATCTGGAAGCATAAGTTGCCAGTTTTATGTTCTTACCTAGATCAAAGGTATTAACAGCCTTTATTAGGCCAATGGTACCAATAGAAACTAGGTCTTCAATTCCTACACCTGTATTTTCAAACTTTCTGGCAATATAAACCACCAGTCTTAAGTTTCTCTCAATCAAAGTACTTTTAACATTAACTTCACCGGACTGTAGTTTTCTAAGTAACACCCGCTCTTCTTCCGGTAAAAGCGGTGGTGGTAAAACCTCACTTGAACCGACATAATAAATAGCATGCCGTTTTTTTAAAAAACGGCTTAACCAGAGTTTAATTTTCAACAAACTAACTTCTTTAAATAGATTATGCCAGTTCACGCTGTTCACCTCCGCTTGAACTCATTAAAAGCGAGGGATGAATCAGCGCTTGATATTCATTTTTTTGACTTAGGGGATTATTTTCAAGGCCAATTATTACTCCCGGAAGCTTGACTTGTTTACCCTTGTGCTTAAGATAGACAGCATCTGGTCTTAAGCCGGTTAATACGCCACTGTTTTTGCCAACCGAACGAAATGGTACCAAAACTAAACGGCGCCCCCAGTCTTCATAACTACTATCTGTTGAAAACGGAGCCATCTTCTCCAAAGAATCCATTACATCATCAGGGACAAGTGATTTTAACACCTTTTTTTCCACAATGATTACCCTTTTGCCGCTTACTGGTTCGATCAATTCGTTACCACTATCGATTAAAGCTCTAATCACCTGTTTTTTATCTCCGATTTCGATAACTAAAGCTATCTGACCAAAACTTTCCCAAAATCTTTCGTGCAGTAAACCCCAACCTATTTCGGCCACAACTAAAACTGCCACATGTGGTCCTAAAAGCACCCAGACTCTGGGTACATGCATCGAACTAAGCCAGTAACCGATACCACCTGCTAAAAGAGCTAAAAGATAAACCATGGGTAAAACCAGGCGGAGATCATTTTTATAAAAAGCTATTAAGACCATTAAGGCTGGCATAATAAGGGATAGTACGGCTAAAAACCAAGGTGACAGAGGAATATCACCTTTAGTGATAAGTAAAAAAGCAAGATAGTAAAGGCTTCCTAAAATTGCGCCTAAAAAAAGCCCGCCGGGACGCGGTTTTCGGTTAGCTATCTCACCTCCCGCCCAGAGGATAAGAAAGTCTCGCCAAAATTCCGCAGCCAGGCAGGCTGCTAATAGGTCGACATAGACCACAAAAGACATGCTCTGCCACCTCCCCTTCATAATAAGATAATTACAGGGGAGGAAA
>JAHDNZ010000018.1 GCA_018435125.1 Bacillota bacterium
AGAAATTTGGAATTGAAAGACGAAACCGTATATGATTATTTGAAAGGGGTTTACAATACGATTTTATATCGCGACATTGTCCAGCGGCATGACTTGCGTAATACTGTTTTTTTGGAAAACCTTATGTGCTTTCTTGCCGACAATGTAGGACAGTTGTTTTCTGCTAAAAGTATAAGTGATTACCTCAAATCGCAAATGAATAAAGTGGCTGTTTCACAGGTAATTGATTATCTGGGATACCTGTCGGAATCGTTTATGATTCATAAGGTAGGAAGAATGAATATTACCGGAAAGAAGATTTTTGAAATCGGTCAGAAGTATTATTTTGAAGATATTGGTCTTCGTAATGCTTTTTGGGAATACCGCCCCGGTGATATTGGAAAAATCATGGAAAACATGGTCTATAATCATTTGATATATAACGACTATACTGTAAAAGTGGGACAGACCGGGACAGGAGAAATTGATTTTGTATGTAAAAAGGGCGGAGAGTACCTTTATATTCAGGTTTGCTATTTGCTACATAATCAAGATACTATAGATAGGGAATTCGGAAATTTGGAAAAGATAGAAGATAACTATCCAAAAATGGTTATTTCAATGGATGAATTCGCCGTTCATTCACGCAACGGAATTAAACAGGTCCATTTACTCGATTTTTTGAACAATATTGGTGCGGCATCGTAAGATACATAGGTGATTGATAGGCTGTATGGGTACCGGCTGTAGCGCTCTAAAGAACACTTTCACTAAATGTTGCTGCCACCAACCAGTGGCCGCCTATCATAATGATCATTTTTTTGAATGGAATTATTATATTTGTGAACTGAAAGGAGAAATAATTACTGCTATTAGTTCACGAATACACAAATGAATATTTTACCGGTAATATACCAAGACCAAAGAACAGTATTCAAGATTGCTGATATTGCCATGCTTTTTCCACAAGAGGATAGCAGGTATTTGAGCGACCGGATGAGATATTTTGTCAAAACGGACAGACTCTTAAATCCAAGAAAAGGGATTTATGCCAAGCCGAACTATAATCCATTGGAATTAGGAAACATACTATATACACCATCATATATATCTCTGGAATACGTTCTCCAAATATCAGGTGTGATTTTTCAATATGACACACGCATTACCAGTGTTAGCTATCTTTCAAGAGAACTAACAATTGATGACCGTTTATTTAGCTATCGCAGAATTAAGCAAGACATCATCATGGAAGGTGCCGGTGTTTTCAGAGATAGCCATCATGTAAACATGGCTATGCCTGAAAGAGCCTTTCTTGACATTCTGTACCTCAATAAAGATTTCTATTTCGACAACCTGGAGCCTTTGGACAAACACAAGATTGACAAGATAATCCCTGCCTATAAGTCAATATCATTGCAAAAGAGAGTTCATAAATTATTTTACGATGCTGGATATAAACAAGCATAAGCTATATCTCTTTCAGATTCTTAAAGATATATACGAAGACAAGGAACTCTCAGGTATACTTGGTTTTAAGGGGGGAACTGCTCTTATGTTTTTCTATGGCTTACCAAGATTTTCTGTTGACCTAGATTTTAATTTACTAAATCCGGATAAGGAGAAACAGGTATATAATAAAATTACCGGCATACTGTCTGAACATGGTGCAATACACGATCAGGCCATTAAGTATTACGGAATTATATCTGTATTGGATTATGGTATGGGGAATCGAAAATTAAAAATTGAAATATCAAAAAGAGATTATGATGATAGTTATGAAATAAAGAATTTATTTGGAATCAGCGTAAAAGTCATGGTTAAGCCCGATATGTTTGCCCATAAATTATGTGCAATATTGGATAGAAAAGCCATTACTAACAGAGATATTTTTGATTGTTGGTTTTTTATGAACAGTAAAACCCCATTGAATAAATCAATAGTTGAGCAACGAATGGGGATGCCTCTGCCTGATTACCTTCAAAAGTGTATTGATACACTCCAGACAATGAATGATAAAGGACTGCTGGATGGTCTTGGTGAGTTAATGGATAATCAGATGAAAAATTTTGTTCGTCATAAACTCAGGACTGAATGCATTACACTTATGAAGTTTTACAAGCAATTTCCGGTTCTAAGGCAGCCTGCACATTGATAAGGGGGAGGGTAAAACCCGTATAACGTTAATAACTTCATCTACCGTAGCCATCTTGCCCAACGCGGCAAGATGGCGGTCCAAGCGAGCCAGTTCAGACGGCTGTCTGCCTGTTGCCTTGACAAAATAGAAAGATAAAGAATGAACGAAAGAGTCCATTTCTATTCACCCGGTGATATGAGTGCATATTACAACTTGCAGAAGGCGACTCCTGTAATTGAGTTTATGATAGTGCTGTATGGGTACTCCCCCACCAGGCGCACTTTTACCGGGTTTTCGCACTTGGTGGATATTCTGGACCATAGTGGGCCAACATTCCGGAACAAACCAGGCACGATCCATAGGTCAATAGGTATGATCATCAGAGCTACAGTCAAACTTCACATTTGAGATGGTTTACAAATTTGGAATTGAAATCCAATCTTGTATATGCTTGTGGGAGGAATGCCACAAGCCGTTGCTGCATATACTAAAACGAACAATTTTACTGCCGTTGATTTGGTAAAACGTGATATCATTGCTCTCTACGAAGAAGACTTCGGGAAAATGGATGACTCGGGTAGAGCAAAAGCCATGTATGATGCCATTCCCGCTCAGCTCAGCAAAAACGCATTGCGTTATCAGGTGGGTAAAGCCGTAAAGGATGAAAAGGTGGAAAGGATTGTGAATGTCGTGAAGGAGATGGAGGATTCCATGACGGTAAATGTTGCATACCACTCAGATGATCCGAATGCTGGATTAGCCCTTACAAAGAATGAGGAGTACTTCAAGATGTATGCTTCGGATACCGGCCTGTTTGTCACTCTTGCATTCAAGGATAGTGATATTACAGAAAATGTCATTTATGATAAGCTGCTGAATGATAAGCTAAGTACCAACCTCGGATATGTCTATAAGAATGTTATAGCCCAGATGCTGAGAGCAACCGGAAAGAACCTGTTCTATCATACGATTCCATACTCCGAAGGCAAGAAGTACTATGAAATAGATTTTGTCATCCCCCACAAGCATAAGGTGTCGCCTGTTGAGGTGAAGTCCTCCGGGTATAAAACGCATAAATCATTGGACGTGTTCTGTTCCAAGTTCTCTGATCGTACAATGAACAAGTATTTGATCTACACAAAGGATTATAAGAGGGAAAATGGGGTGGAGTATATACCGGTATATATGACCGTGTTTTTGTAGCAATTATGCCAGACGCGTTCTGGATATGACTCTTGCCTCAGTCCACAAGAATATTGTGAAGCATGACAAAAGCCAAGGTGGCTGATTTGAAATTTTCCACGATCTCTGAAGCAAATAAATATCTTGAAGCTTTTTCATTCTGATAACTTTTCAATTCGATAAACTACTTGCAGTCGCAATGAAATACGACCAGGATGTATTTTCGATGCACACAGTAGTATTTTAGAGAAATGATATCACAAGTGAACATAGATTTATTCAAATCCATTTTCCGAGGACGTGAGGATGTTTACGCCATTCGTTGGGAAAAGGATGGCAGGTGTGGATATATGCCAGCCTATAAAGTTGACTGGAGTGACTACAATCAACACAAGGCAAAAGGAGGAAGCTTTGCCAATTATGATAAGAAAGAATATATACCACTCAATGATGAAGCTTTTAAAGAACATTTGTTGGGTAAATCAACGATTGGCATTTATCCCTTATTATCAGATAACACATCTTTCTTTATTGCAGCCGATTTTGATGAAACAAACTGGAGACAATCAATATTGAATCTTTATGCTGTTTGTTGTGAAATTGAACTTCCTGCGGTGATAGAACGTTCTCGCTCTGGAAATGGCGGTCATTTGTGGCTTTTTTTTGAAGAGAATATTCCGGCTTTTATGAGTCGAAAGATTGTGTTTGAATTATTGTTTCGTGCGGGGATAATCTCCAGATTCGAGAAGGAGCCTAGCTTTGACCGACTTTTTCCAAATCAGGATGTTCATTCAGGCAAAGGTGTTGGCAATTTAATTGCATTACCTTTACAAGGTGCTTCCTTAGCCAACGGAAATTCTTGTTTCCTGAATCCGGAAGTATTTGAGCCAGTTACCGATCAATGGAGATTTTTACAGTCTGTCAGAAAGATACCAAAACAGCAAATCGAAACGCTATACCTGCAATTAGCAGGTAAGACAATGGAGGTGTTCTCGTCAAGATATGTGCCGGATTCGAAGTTTGAGTTGGAGATACTCATCAACAGCGAGATATACCTTAAAAGAGTACAACTTAATGAAAAGCTTACTGATTTTTTGAGAGATAATCTGAATTTTCTAAATTCAGATTATTTGATTAAAAAGCGTTTGGGTAAGACTGCCTATAATGTAGAAAAGTATATTAGATTAATTGAAGAAACTGATGATGGCATTATTATTCCCCGTGGTTTCGCTTCTTCATTGATTCATTTTTGTGCCAATGAGAATATTCCAATTAAAATCATTGATGAACGATGTAAACATGTGGAAATTGAGATCAATTCAAAAATAGAATTGTTGCCTCATCAAGAGGATGTTTTAGAAAGGACTAAAGCTAAAGATTTTGGTGTAATCGTTTCGCCACCCGGTTCGGGGAAAACAATTATTGGGTTAGAATTGATCGCACAAAAGAAGCAACCGACACTCATACTTGTTCATCGAAAACAGCTCTTCGATCAATGGCTTGACAGAATAGAGAATTTTCTGTCCATTCCAAGGAAACAGATAGGGCAGATTGGCAATCAGAAAAATACAATAGGTAATGAAATTACGGTGGCCATGATTCAGTCGTTGATCAGAGGTAATCATTCGGAACTAAGAAATAGATTTGGCATGGTAATCGTAGATGAATGCCACCATATTCCGGCAAAATCGTTCCGGGAAGTAATTACGCAACTGAATTGCTTTTATCTCTATGGATTAACTGCGACCACTAAGAGGAAGAACAACGATGAAAAGCTTATCTATGTGTATATTGGTAACACAATCTATGAAATGACCCAGAAAGAGATGATGGAATCACAGGACACCAAAGCTGAGATTAATATTCGTGAAACTGATTTATTTGTTCCTTACGATTACAAGATTGATAATTATGAAACGGTTTCGCAGATTTTAATTTTTGATACAAACAGGAATAGCCTGATACTGAAAGATATTGAAGAGAACATCTCTCGTTTTAAATCGATATTAATTCTTACGGAGAGAAAATCTCATGTAAACGTTCTGAATTTATATTTAAAAGAAAGATACGAAACTGTTGCCATATCTGGAGATGATTCGGAACGAAGTCGCAAAAGTAAGCTGGAGCAAATTGAACAAGGCCATTTTCAAATTATTATTTCCACCGGACAATATTTTGGTGAAGGAATTGATGTCAGTGAGTTGGAATGCCTTTATATTGTCTATCCTTTTGCTTTTGAAGGGAAGTTAGTTCAATATATTGGCAGGATTCAGCGATCTGGTAAGGCTCCTGTAATTTTCGATTACCGGGATTCAAAAATTGATTACTTTGAGAAGATGTTTAAACAACGTAACAGGTATTACAACAAACTGAGATAATTAAATGGCAATCAAGGCAAAACCAGAATTGAGCAATGATAACATTCTGAATGATATATTGGCACATACCACTAAAAGCAAGTTGGATCAGTTTATCAGGGAATATGCCCACGATAACGATGATTTTCAGGCTTTTTTCATGGAAAAATTTTCTCCGAAACCCAAATCAGACTCCAGAATGAAGCCATCGGAAGATTATGTGGAAACCATTCAAAAGGCTTTTATAAAAAGTGGAATTAAGTCATACAGCAGGTACGGAAACAGAATCGAAGATTTTGGTTTTGATGCCGGCACTGTTAGTGAAAAACTGGAGCATTTGTTGGAAAAAGCACACTATTTTATCCGGCATGATAACAGAGAGGAAGCCATTTGCATTGCGCAAAAGTTGATTGAAACCATTCCCGATTATTGGGATGAAGGATTCGACTACGAGTGTCTGGTTCCGGAAGTATACGACAGGGCGATTGATCTGCTGGAAGAGATGTTGAATGAAAAACTTTCGAATGATCAGGTAGAATCGATCTTTAGTTGGTACGAAAAAGTAATTGAAGATAAAAAGCATGAATACGTGGGACAAAATACTTCTTTGGAGGTGTTTGAAAAATATTTTGCCTCCGATGCTGTAGGTGGTTTTGATCGTGTGCTGCGCATCATTAATCGGCGGATAGCGAATGCCGGGGATTATGAGCAAGAACGGGCTGTGTTGGAAAAGATATACCTCTTGGTTGAAAATGATCGGGAGGAGGATGCGGATCAAACAATCGGGGAGTTCCTGTTTTATCCTGAAGTCCGGAAGATCAAGTTAAAGCGTATGCTGGAAGAAAATAGGTATGACCAGGCCATTGAATTGCTGCAGGAAGGAATTGTAATTGCCAGAAAAAAAAAGGAGACAGGCATTGAAAGTGAATGGTTACAAAAACTTTTATTCGTGTATAAGCAGTTGAATAACAGCAAAAAAGTTCTTGAAATTACCAAAAAGTTATTTGTGCAAGGGACGGAACAACGTACCTGTTACCAATCGATCAAAAAAATCACACCAAAAGCAGAATGGCATGAAATGCTGTCGTGGATATTACAGAATTTATCTGAGAGGGGTTTTTATAGCTCCATTGAATTGAAGGCAGATATTTTCATTGAACACCAGATGTGGGATGATCTTTGGCAGCTTTGTCTGAGAAGGGGCATAGAATTTCTACGTCAATATGAAAAACATCTACGTCCCCGGTACGAAAAGGAGATTCTCACAGTATATCTTAAATACGTTCAGCAGCAAGCTTCCATTACAGATAAGAAGGCATACATAATAGTAGCCAACATGTTGAACCGGATGAAATCGTTCGATGGTGGACCTGCGCTCGTCGGGCAGCTGGTCAATCAGTACAGGCAAATTTATAAACGCCGGATCTATATGATGAAAGAACTGGACAGCATAAAATTGTGATGGTTGTCGTAATATAGCAAAACGAAGATGTCTTTGCTCTTCATGGAGGCATACCAAGTAGCCGGCCTGGCACGCTAAATCCGCGACAAAGACATCCACAACGAATACCTCTCCTACCAAAAAGTTTGTAAATAATGTGTTGCAATAATTGCATATATAAATATAAATATATTAATTTGCAACACATGGGAGAGCCTAAAGAGATTAATTCATGAAAACAACCAACAATTTAAAAGCCTTTAGAAATGCTGCAGGATTTACTCAGGAAAGGGTGGCCGGTTTTCTTGATATTGAAAGAGGAACACTTTCCAATTATGAACTTGGAACACGTGAAGCACCTGTTTCAATATTAATAAAATTATCAAATTTATATGGTGTAAATCTTTCCGATTTCTATGAAACTGATCCGGAAAAAGTGAAAGATGCCTTAATTTGTTCTTTTAGAATTGAAGGCTTATCGGACAAAGACCTGAAACACGTTATGGATTTTAAGGATGTGGTTAAATCGTACCTTAAAATGGATTATATATCAAATCAATGATAACGGATACCATAGAAATAAAAGCAAGTGAGTTGAGAAGTGAATGGGGTCTATCGCCCTATGATCCAGTACCTGTTAAGCAATTGCTTTTGAAATTAAATATTCTGACACTTTTTAGATCTTTAGAGGAAAATTTATCCGGAATGTGTCTAAAAAGAAACGACAAAAGGTTTCTCTTGATTAATTCCAATCCATCCACAAATCAAAACTCGTCGGCCGGTTCCATGGAGACTGCTACGAAGGTTGGCACTTCACGCTTAAGTTTGACGATGATATGGAATAAATATTTCAACGTCCGCTGTTACTCTGTTTATCCAAACTGAAAAATGTAAAGAAGATAAAGATTACCTCTTAACTTAAAAAAAAACATTGAAAGCAACTATTGAATCAATCATTCGCAACGAAATACGACCAGGATGTATTTTCGATGCTCATACAATTATTAATTATTTGATTCAAAATAACAGTGAGGTTTACCTGCCAGAGCACCAAAATAATTGGAGAACAGAATATTATCACAGTGTGATTAGCAAAATGATTGATGAATTTTCAAATAGCCTAATCGAGCGTTTAGATGATTCATGGTCAAGAAACATCCATATGAACTATACAGAAAACGCTTGTTGGCGCAGAATATAGCTTTTAACAACTACTTCCCCGGTCAATGGTGAAGCTGCCAACAATCAACCTGGAAGACTGGCAATAGCAGGTGCCCAGGCCCGGCTGAAACTGCTTAAGAATCATGTAATTCCTGTCGTATGAACCGGAATGTCCAATCGGCAAGACAGGATGGCAGACTTAGCAATCCGTTGTCCTTTTTAAGATTGTTCATAGAAAAGCGTATTTTTAACTTAGGTTCAAACTTTGACGAGTAAACCGACAGACTTTTTCCACTAACTCTTTTTTCGGCTTTTACTTCTACCGGAACAATATTTGTTCCCTCTTGCAGCAGAAAATCGACTTCTGCTCTGTTTCCTGAATTCCAATAATTTGGTAGTCCATCTGATTGCGGCACGAGTGCCTGCAAAATGGCATTTTCGGCTAAGGCGCCCTTGAACTCAATGTAGCCGGCATTGCCGGACAAAATTGCTTCAGGCGATAGTCTTGCCAGACGTCTCAATAAACCACAATCCAATGCATATACTTTAAATGCTGATAGGTCCTGATAAGCGCTTAAAGGAACTCCTGGTTTGGAGACATTGAAAATCCGGTAGATGAGTCCGGCTTCTTCCAGCCAAAGCAATGCATCCTCATATTCACGGGCACGGGCTCCGGTTTTAACAACCTTATAGATGAATTTCCGGTTTTCTTTTGCTAACTGAGAAGGCAGGGAGCGCCATAAACGATTGATACGTGGAATATCTACCGGAGCTGCATATTTTGAAAAATCAAGCGTGTACAGGTCTAAAATATTTTGTAAAACATTTTCTACTGATTGCATTCCCTCGTTTCCGAGCAAAGCTGTTACCGCTTCCGGCATACCGCCGCATACAAGGTAACGTTTATATTCCACGGCCAATTTATGGAAAATGATCTCGGGTAAAGGCGCACTCTGTTTTATGCTGTCCAGATACGTAAACGTTTGAGGATCTGAAGCACGCAAAAATTCTTTGAATGTAACAGGATATACCTCAATGAGCTGAACTTTTCCAACAGGAACAGACATTTTTTTCCTGCGTACCGCCACCCCTAAAAGCGAACCGGCTGCAATGATGTGATATTGGGGGGCCTCTTCACAAAAGTATTTCAGACTATTGAGGGCGCCTTCACAATCCTGTATTTCATCAAAAATCAGGAGTGTCTTTCCTGGTTCTATGGGGACATTAGTGAATAATGCAAGTTCTTTAAGGATCCGCTCAATATCTTTGGTTTTTTCAAAGACGGTTGTCAACTCTTCGGTCCTGTCAAAATTGAATGTAGCGACATAATCGAAACATTCTCTTCCGAACTCTTCCATAATCCATGTCTTGCCACTCTGTCGCGCTCCTTTTAACAGGATTGGTTTGCGAATTTCCTTATTTTTCCATTGTTTGAGTTGCCCAATAATGTCACGCCGAATTTTCATTTTATGTGTATTTTATGTGAATATAATCACGTTATACGCACGTAATAATGGCAAATATATTAAATTTAACTCACAAATCATACACAAATGTGCGGCATCGTAGGACCCCGTCAGGCCGCTCCCATACTCCTGAAACGCCTCAAACGCCTGGAATACCGCGGCTATGACAGTGCGGGCCTGGCGCTGATCAACTCGGCAAACCAACTGGCAGTCTATAAGACCAAAGGGAAAGTGGCCAATCTGGCGAAGTACGTTCAGGGGAAAGACACCGAGGCCAACGTGGACCAACTACTCCATGCCCAACGTCAGTGACAAAGTGGTCCGGATCATATTGAGTTGCACATATTATCACACCACCTAAACTTTATTCTACTATGGACACAGAAATGAAAGAGTATATTGATACCACGTTGAGTGACTGGTTGTATCAACCGCATATTCAGGAATTGATTGAGAACAAGACCTTTTTGGAGGACGGGCCGATTGTTTTGAAACGTGCAGATGATGAGGATTATATGCAGATCCCTCTATTCAGGCAGGTTGCATACCTGTGTGAAACCGTAAGGGCAGCGAAAACGCTCAAACTCACGGCTACCGGCAACCTCCCAAGGGCCTTAGTACATGGGATTTACAGGCTCGGCATACCGGAACATTATTTTGAGGAGAATATTGCACGGTTACGGAAGGAAACCGATTGGTACACAGTGCCTCTGACCAGGAATTTGGCAGAAATGGGCGGGCTCATTAAAAAGCGGAGCAATGCCTTAACGCTTACAAAAGAGGGCGAAAGAGTATTGAAAGACAAGCATTTATTGCTAAAATCCATCCTGGTCACTTTTGGATACAAATTCAGTTGGGCGTATTTTGACTTATTTGAGAACCGTTGGCTCGGGCAACGGGGCTTTGGCCTGTCGCTGTTTTTGATGGCAGACTATGGCAACGAGCCCAGGGACAGCCGCTTTTACTCGGAAAGATACTTCTACCACAATTCCCATGGAAGTAGTGACAAATACGCACACTTGTGTTACGCTGTGAGGACCCTGCAACGTTTCATGCAAAACCTGGGACTGATCACTTACGATGAGAGGCATCGCTTTGGAGAGCAGGAGCAAATAACTGTCGCAAAAACACCCCTCTTTGACAAACTTTTGGCCATTGACCGGAATTTTGGGAAAATCAGTTATCGGGCCGAGGCCGAGGCAGGGGCAGTGCCAGGGGTAGAGGCAGATGTGCCGCTTTTCCGGTTGCGCATTTCGCTCAATGGCGCACAGCCGGCCATCTGGCGGGAATTTGTGGTCCCCTCGGACCTCTCGCTCGTAAACCTTCATGTAGTGATACAAACGGTGATGGGCTGGACCAACAGCCATTTGCACATGTTTCAGAAAAATGGTGTCGAGTACACATTCAGATACCAGTCCGATGACTCCTGGGATGAATGGGGCTATGTGGACTATTCGGGAATGAAAGTCTCCGATTTAATTGCAGACTGTGGCGATTCCGTTGTCTACCTGTACGACTTTGGAGATGGCTGGAAACACACTGTTGAGCTGCTGGAGGTAATCAAAGACATTCCAATCCGGGCCGAGGCCGGTGGTGTTGCTCCTGCTGCTGCCGGAGATACGCCCTTTTTCCTCAAATGCCTTGCCGGAGAGAGACGGTGCCCTGCAGAAGATAGCGGAGGAATTCATGGATACCATGAGATTTTGAAAATATTGAGAAATCCCGCTCACAGTGAATATAAAGATACGCTTGTCTGGCTGGGAGATAACTTTGATCCCAATTATTTCAACCTCCGGGAAGTGAACAACACACTCGCGGGTTATTGTGTCGCGTATACTTGACGTATTGACCTGTATCACAATTGATTAACAAAATAGCTCCCCCGGGGAGCTATTTTGTTAGTATGTTGTAAACCAGCGGGATGCATCAAAAGTACGCGGTACCCCAAGGCGGTGCGCCAAAGTTCTTTGGCGCTTATTATCATGCTGCTTCGCAGCACCACTTGGTGCGATGCACCTGGTGAGTGCCCCGCAAACATTGTTCGTTTGGTTTATAATCAGCTACTTACGCGTTTCATACCCCCGGGGGTATGAAACGCGTAACAGTCTAGTATCCAGGCAAACGAACAATGTTTGCAACGCACCCAATCACAATTTTGGATTTCAATTCCAAAATTGTATATTTGCATTATGCTGATAACCCGTATTGCAGAAAAAGAATTAAAGTCATTAGCCGGGCAGTTTAAAAGTGTGGCGGTTGTAGGTCCCCGGCAATCAGGCAAAACCACGCTGGTACGCATGGCATTTCCTGACAAAGCGTATGTTAGTCTGGAAAATCCTGATACCAGGCGTTTTGCCATAGAAGACCCCCGTGGTTTTATTGCCACTTATCCCAATGGTGCCATTCTGGACGAGATACAACGCACACCAGACATATTTTCATATCTTCAGCAGGTGTTGGATGAAAACCAGGGTAAAGGCCGGTTTATCCTTACCGGATCAAACAATTTCCTTCTCCAGGAGAACATATCTCAAAGTCTGGCCGGAAGGGTGGGTTACCTGTATCTGCTGCCTCTGGCAATAAACGAGTTACCAGGTGATTTGCCAGGTGAGTTACCGGGTAAGAGGTTATCGGCCAATGAGCTTATGCACAAAGGATTTTATCCATCTCTTTACCGGGAAGAAGAACAAATTGATGTGGGTAAGTATTATACAAATTACATACGCACATACATAGAACGGGACGTCAGGCTGATACGAAACGTTACCGATTTATATACTTTTGAGAGATTTCTTCGATTGTGTGCGGGGCGTATTGGTCAGCTGCTCAATATGAATAGTCTGGCTGTAGAAACCGGAGTTGACAATAAAACCATAGGAGCGTGGTTATCGGTATTGGAGGCCAGCTTTGTGGTTTTCCGTCTGCAGCCGTATCATAAGAACTTTAATAAGCGTATAGTAAAAATGCCGAAGCTGTATTTTTACGATACCGGGGTGGCATCTGCATTGCTGGGGATTGAGAATGCAGCACAGATGGCCTTACATCCTTTTCGCGGCAGTTTGTTTGAAAATATGGTGATTGTTGATTTTTTGAAAAGCCGTTATAACAGAGGAAAAACCAATAATCTTTATTTTTGGCGGGACAGCCTGGGAACTGAAGTTGATCTGATAGCTGAAGAATCTGACACTTTGTTGCCGATAGAAATAAAATCAGGACAAACCATAACAGAAGATTACTTTAAATCAATCTCCTCCTGGCTAAAGATATCTGGCATGAAAAAAGGATGGGTAATTTATGCGGGAGATGAAAGACAAGACAGAAGCAACGGTATAACGGTACTTCCTCTTGCCCAAATGAGTACCGCGTACACTTGATGTATCGCCCTATATCACAATGGATTAACAAAATAGCTCCCCTGGGGGAGCTATTTTGTTATAATGCTAAAAGTCAGCGTGATGCATCAAGTGTGTAAGCATCCGATAAAAGTAAGCATCCGATAAAACACATATTGTAAGAGTAGCATGGACTCTTTACATTTGTTTCCAAAGTAAAACGCCATGACACTCGAAGAATATTATCAATTAGAACAAGACCTTCAAGCTTCCGGACAGAACAATAAGGAATAT
>JAHDNZ010000054.1 GCA_018435125.1 Bacillota bacterium
AATCCATAGTAATATTGATTTGGGTCATTTCTTAGACATCCTTTCCGATATGTTTTTCACTCTAAAAACATTGTATCGCAAGGACTAAGATAATGGCCCTTTTAATTTTCCATTTTACACAATTATACGGACATAATCATTACAATCACCTCATTTATCTTGCTAAAATGATCATTCATTAACAGGTGCAATATCCCTTTAACCTTAAACAAAGTCCACAAAAATAAATACAGCCAGCAAAACAGAGAAATTACAAAAACTGGCAAGCTTGACGATAATTGGCAACTTTGCTAAGATAATGACGTGCTCTTCTGTTTGGTAGCGGAAGATGACACCAGCCTTGTTTTGTGGGTAGGACAAGCAGGGCACGTATCTGTTGCAAATACAACTGAGGAGGATTTGACCTGAAATGGCAAATTCAAAAAAGCAAGTTTCTAAAGAGCAGGGTTTCTTTGAAAAAACATTTAAATTAAAAGAGCACGGTACAGATGCTAGGACTGAGATTATTGCCGGTTTTACAACCTTCATGACCATGGCCTACATTATTGTGGTAAATCCGTCTTTATTGAATGAGACAGGAGCAGTTAGCTTTGATGCAGCATTAATTGCAACTGTTCTTTCATCAGCATTTGCTACATTCTTAATGGCAGCCTTGGCTAACTATCCTTTTGCCCTAGCTCCTGGAATGGGTTTAAATGCGTTTTTTGTTTATTCTGTTATTCTTGGTTTGGGGTATACTTATCCACAAGCGCTAGCCGCCGTATTTATCTCCGGTGTAGTTTTTATTCTGCTTACAGCCACAGGTGCTAGACAAGCTATAGTAAGAGCTATTCCTAATAATTTAAAGTCTGGTATTGGTGCCGGTATCGGTCTTTTTATCGCCTTTTTGGGCTTAAAAAGTGCTGGTGTTATTGCCTCTAATCCTGCGACCTTTTTAGCTTTGGGAGATATGACAGCAGCACCAACAATTTTAGCTATGGTAGGTTTAATTGTCACCGCAGTTTTAATGGTGAAAAATGTTAAAGGCAGTATCTTAATCGGTATGTTTATAACCACGATCTTGGCCTGGGTAACAAAAGTTGCTCCAATGCCGGAGGGTATTTTTGCCTGGCCGAATTTCGGAGCTTGGACAAGCGAATCTTTTTTGAAACTGGATTTTGCCGGTCTTGGCCAATTTGGTATTACGGGGTTAATTGAGGTTATTTTTGCTTTCTTCTTTGTAGATATGTTCGATACTATTGGTACTTTAATCGGCGTATCCAAGAGATCGAATATGATGGACAAAGATGGCAATCTCCCCAAGATGGACAAAGCTATGATGGCCGATGCTATCGGTACCTGCTTTGGAGCTGCAGCTGGCACACCAACGGTTACTACTTATGTTGAAAGTGCATCAGGTGTAGCAGCTGGTGGCAGAACAGGCCTTACAGCAGTTACAGTAGCTTTAGCCTTTTTAGTCTTCGGTCTCTTTTTCTCTCCGATTGTTAAAGCTGTTCCCGGTTTTGCAACCGCTCCCGCTCTTATCATTGTCGGTGTTTTGATGATGCAAAGTATTAAAGATGTTAATTGGGATGATATGTCAGAAGCACTGCCAACCTTCGCTGCCATCGCAATTATGCCCTTTACCTTCAGTATTTCAAACGGCATTGCTTTTGCTTTTATCGCTTATGCCGCGGTTAAACTGCTATCTGGCAAAGGGAAAGATGTGCATTGGCTGATGTATCTGTTATCAGTACTGTTTATTTTAAAATTTGCTTTTCTTAAATAAAAAAAGCCCCTTGGGGGTACCTTTTACAAGAGGTGTCCCACTGAGATATAAATGAGTTTATGAAACGGTGTAGCTTTAAAGCTATGCCGTTTTTGTTTAGCTTGTTGTGATTCAAAGGGGAAAACATAGTAAGAATAATTTGTTTTTTTAGAACAATTGCAGATCAAATGTCATTGATTTAATTGAGAGTAAAAGGAGCGAGAATAATTAAGCATATACTGAAATACTAAATGAGATAAAACTGTTTGCTATCCTGCAAAGCTGGTTCAACAGGCAAAAAACAGCTAATTTTAGAAAGGTGATCTAAAAGAGGTTCTTTTTAGCAGGAATGAGGGCTCTTATAAACGTAATCTATATAATAAACATTTCCTAAAAGCTTTAGGTTAAATTAGATCAGGAGGCTGTTACCATGCGTAACACTTTTATTATTATTGCAGCTTTACTTTTAATTTCGCTCAGTGCAGTAGCTATATCCCAAAACTGGCTAGATATGTTAGAAGATTACAGGCAGCTTTCTTTTGGGTCAGTGGAATTAAATTATCATAAAGATACTCCCGCCATCTATGAAACTCTAGCTATCGAGTTAGAAAAACGCTTAATACTAAACAGCGAAGAACACAGAGAATGGATAGAGGAATATAGCGAAGAGACCTTAGCAGAAATGATCTCTAAACTTATTACTCAAATGGCTACTGCTCTTAGACTAGAGATTCCGGAGACTATTATCTATCTCTATCCAAGCAGAGAGGAACTTTTGCGGGTGACTTCTTATACAGACAGTTTTTATGTATCGATGGGCAACGAAGTACACTTGGTGGGTGAAGATCTCCCCAAAATATTAGAATTTGTTTTGGCTTTTAATTATCCGAATATGGAAAGGAAATTACTTGAAGGCATAGCCAAATACTATCTGCCAGAGTTTAACGGTGTTCATCAAAAAGCACAGTACTGGCTTAATTTTCAAGAACTACCGCCTTTGCGTAGCTTTGGGTTTAAATCTAGTACTGCATTGGACGAAAAAGAATGGGATGCTTGGGTGTCTTTTCTTGGTTATATTCTGGAAGAATATAACTATCTCGATTGGGGTAGAGTTATAAACCTAGAAGATATTGCTACTAATCTAGATATTAGTCTAACTAAATTAGAAAGTGAATGGTTTAATTACCTTCAAAGGACTTTTTGTCTTAAACTTGCTCGTAGTGAAGAAGTAACTATAGGTGAAGAGGCCTTGGGTGTAATATTAGTAGAAAATCCGGATAAAGCAATCTATAATGTCGCTTTGGAAGTCTATGTTTCTTATCCGGGCATTGAGAGCTTAAATTTAATTAAAACCAGTAGCTACATGGTTATTAATACCTATGAACGCGATTTGGTGCGTTTTAAAGTAAAGGTACCTGATTTGGGAATAAAGGAGTTTTGGATTATCGGTAAATTAACCTACCGAGACACTTCATTTAACAAGCAAAGCAGTTTAATTAGTTTACCAGTCACAATTACCGAATAACAAGAAGTCCCCGGAGAAACCGGGGACAATTTCAGCCTTTTTTAGTTTAATGAATTAATCTAGTAAAGAAATGAGGAGGGCTAAAATGAGTACCTTAGAAAGGATAAAAGACAATCAGATTGAACTTTTGTTTACAGCTATCTTGACATTGAAGGATAAAGAAGAATGCTATAAGTTTTTTGAAGATATTTTGACTATAGCTGAAATTAAGGCTATGGGTCAACGTATCGCTGTAGCTAAGATGCTCAAAAAAGGCGATACCTACACTGAAATCAGTAAAGAGACCGGAGCAAGTACTGCTACAATTAGTAGAGTCAAACGTTCGCTTAATTACGGCGCCGATGGGTATAATTTGGTTTTAGAAAGATTAAAACAAAAGGGTGAGATCTAATGCTTTTTGAAATACCCGAAGGAACAAAAGACTTTTTACTAGGCGAAGCTAAGTGGAAAAACGAGATTGAGGATCTTTTACAGAAAAAACTCAGAGCCTGGGGTTATAGACAAGTAATAACGCCATCTTATGAATATTTAACTACTCTTTCTCAGGGGGAAGAAAGCCGGTTAGACTATTTTAGTTTTTTAAGTGAAAACGGAGCGACTCTGGCGTTAAGAAATGATTTTACTACGCCAATTGCCCGTATTGCCAGTATTGCTCTAGCTGAGGAGATTAGACCACTTCGACTCTTTTATAGGGGTAATCTTTTCCGCCTCAAACATAGAGATAAACGTGAGTTTTGGCAGGCAGGGGCCGAATTAATCGGTGATGGCTCCCGATATGCAGATGCTGAAATATTAGCTCTTGCCATGTCTGCTCTTGACGAGTTAGGAATTAAAGATTGGGGCTTGGATATTGGACATCGTAAAATACTTCAGGGAGTTTTAGAAGATTCTGCTTTGTCTAAAAAGGCCCAAAAACAAGCTGAAGCTTTGCTTTTACAAAAAGATTACGCTGGTTTAAAGGCTTTAGTTGAACAAGAAAAAACCGGTTATGATCTTTTATTATTACCCTCTTTAAGAGGACAAGAAGAGATTTTAGAGATAGCCAAAACAAAACTTGCTTCACCGAAAGCCAAAGAAGCTTTAGGAGAGATCGAAGAGATTCTTAAAGCTCTAAAACCTTATGGTTATAAACAGATTAACATTGATTTGGCTATGGTTAAGGATCTATCTTATTATACGGGCATGTTTTTTGAATGTTATGCTCCCGGCCTTGCCGGTATAATCTGTACGGGTGGACGTTACGACCAGCTGCTAGCTAATTTTAATCATTCGGAACCGGCTGTAGGTCTGGCTATAGGTATAGATGAAATCATGGAGGTTTTAGCTCCAAGCAGCCAAAAAAGCCTCCTAGATATACCCGATCTATGTCTGGTATACTCTGAAATCCAATATAAAGAGGCTGTAATAGAAGCTGAAAAAAAGCGTCAGACAGGTTTTGCTGTTGTGCTGGCTAAAAAAGGCCCGCATCTTCCCCAAGCCAAGAAATATTTAGAGTTATAAAGAAGGCTATTAAGGCCTTCTTTTTTCTTGACATCAAACTAGAAGCATGGTAATATGTTTACAACGTTAATACTTTACCAAGATAAAGTAGAAAAGGAGAGCTGTTTATGCTAACAGTAGCTTTGCCCAAAGGCAGGCTTATGGATAAAGCTCTAGAGCTCTTTGACAGAGCCAAAATTATTGAAACGACTAACTATGGTGAGTCACGCAAGCTAATCATTGAAGATAATAAGGCTGATTTACGTTATATCTTAGCCAAACCAACCGATGTACCTACATATGTGGAATACGGAGTGGCTGATATAGGTATTGTCGGCAAAGATGTTTTAAAAGAAAATAAAAGAGCTGTTTATGAATTACTCGATTTAGGCATAGGCAAATGTCAAATGATTGTGGCTGTAAAGAGTGGTTCTGGTTTTAACAAGGTACAGGAATTAGGCTTTAGTGCTAAAGTAGCCAGTAAATATCCTAACTGTACCACGGAATATTTTCGCAGTCATGGTATTCAAGCTGAAATAATAAAACTAAACGGCTCGATAGAGTTAGCTCCTATTGTGGGACTGGCAGATGCTATTGTTGATATCACTGAAACCGGAAGAACTATTGCTGAAAATGGTTTAGAGATAATTGCTGAAGTTTTTCCTATCTCTGCACGCCTAATAGCCAATCAAGTAAGTTATAAAATCCATTACCATAGTTTACGTGAAATGGTTAAGGCCCTAGAGGAGGTAATATAATTGATAGTTCCTATAATTGATGGTAATAAGCAGAGCGAATATTTAGCCAGAATAAAGAGGCTTGATCTGATGGAGTTGGCAGATTCTTTGCCACCATCTGACTGGGGTAAACCTCTTTTTGGCAAAGCCCTAAAACCCGAACAAATTGTTAGAGCTATCTTACAAAAGGTAAAAGCCGAGGGTGATCAGGGATTAAGAGAGATTGCAAAGGTTTTGGATAATTTTGAGGGTGATAGTCTATGTATCACCCCCAATTCTAACGCTTATAAAAAAGTATCCCCTGAGTTTCTTACAGCTTTAAGACTAAGTATCAAAAGGATCAAAGACTTTCACCAAAGACAACTCCCACAAAGCTTCTTCTCTGAGGAAGAAGGTATCACTTTAGGTTATCGCCTTAAAGCAGTAAAAAGAGCTGGCCTTTATGTTCCCGGAGGCACAGCACCGCTAGTCTCCTCATTGGTTATGACAGCTGTACCAGCGCTGATTGCAGGTGTAAAAGAGATAAGTGTGGCTACACCTGTAAGGAATGGTTTTTTAGCACCTGAAATCGAGGTGGCTGCCCTGGAATTAGGAATCGGCGAGGTTCTTCCGCTTGGCGGTGCCCAAGCTATTGCCGCTTTTGCATATGGCACAGAAACTATTAAAAAAGTTGATGTAATTGCCGGTCCCGGCAATCTGTTTGTTACTCTAGCCAAAAAAGAAGTTTATGGTTTGGTTAACATTGACATGCTGGCAGGACCTAGTGAAATACTCATTATTGCCGATAGTAATGCCAAAGCAGAGCTTTTGGCTGCCGATTTGTTATCACAGGCCGAACATGATAGGGATGCGGCTGCTATCCTAATTACCACCGATAAGAATTTAGCTAGTAAGGTAAACGAGGAACTTGAAAAACAGTTAACTGATTTGCCTCGTAAAGATTACGCTCTAGCTTCCTTAAAAAACCACGGCGCAATAATTGTTGTCAATGACTTACAACAAGCAGCTCAAATTGCCAACAAGATTGCACCTGAACATTTAGAAGTCCAAGTTAGCGAGCCGGAGACGCTTTTGCCGTATTTAGAAAACGCAGGAGCAATTTTCCTAGGTGAATATGCGTCTGAACCGCTAGGTGATTATATTCTCGGCCCAAACCATGTTCTTCCGACATCAGGTACAGCCAGATTCGCTTCACCCCTTTCAGTAAACACTTTTCTTAAAGCGACCAGTGTACTAAAGGTAACTAAGATAGGCTTTAACAGGATCTTTAACCAAGGAGCAACTTTAGCTGCTGCAGAAGGTTTAGATGCTCACCAAGAAGCGATTTTAAGGAGGAAAAAATATGCGGGAAGCTAGTTTAAGTCGAGAAAGCTCCGAAAGCAGGATCGAAGTTAATCTCAATCTAGACGGAACCGGTAAATCCAAGATTGCTACCGGAGTAGGCTTTTTTGATCATATGCTAACTCTCTTTGCGTTTAATGCCAAAATTGATTTAAGTGTGGAAGCAAAAGGTGATCTTGAGGTAGACGATCATCATACAGTAGAAGATGTGGGGATAGTTTTAGGTCAAGCACTAAGGGATGCTTTTGGGCAAAAGAAAGGAATTGCTAGGTATGGTTTTTCTCTTTTGCCTATGGATGAAGCTCTCGGAAGAGTCGTTTTAGATATTTCCGGCCGCCCCTTTTTGGTTTTTAAGGCTGAATTTACCAAAGAAAAGCTTGGCGATCTATCAACTGAAATGATAGCTGAGTTTTTCCGAGGATTGAGTGTGTGGGCCGGTTTAACCCTTCATATGGAGATAATTTACGGTGCCAATAATCACCATATGGCTGAAGCGCTATTTAAAGGTTTTGGTCAGGCACTTTATCAAGCTAAAATAGAAACCGGCAGTTTAGTTCCTTCAACTAAAGGGGTTATAGATTAATTTTAAGGTGGTATTTGCAAGTGTTATTAATACCGGCAATCGATTTAAGAAACGGCAAAGTGGTGCGCCTTTACAAGGGTGATTATAATAAAGAAAAAGCTTATAGCCAAACTCCTCTTAAAATAGCTAACGGGTTTGCAAAAAGTGGTGTCCAAAGAATCCATGTTGTAGATCTAGATGGTGCCAAAGGTGATGGAACAAATCGCAGGACTATTTTGGAGATGGTCAAACAAACATCACTAATGCTAGATACAGGTGGTGGCATTCGTTCTCTAAAAGATATTGAGGAGCTTTTAGAGGGTGGTATAAAGAGAGCTGTTTTATCTACCATAGCCATAGAGCAGCCTGAGATAGTTATTCAAGCACTAAAAAGGTATCCGGGTAGGATTACAGTCGGAGTAGATGCACTAGATGGTTTTGTAAAAGTGAGAGGTTGGCTTTCAACGTCGAAAATAAATGCTTTTGAGTTAATTCAAAAAATGATTGCTATCGGAGTCGATGAGATAATCTACACTGATATCTCAAAAGATGGTACTTTAGAGGGACCTAACTTTTCAATCTATGAAAAATTAAGTAGCTTACCGGTAAAAGTTATTGCCTCTGGTGGAGTTTCTAGTTTAGCTGATCTAAAAAAGCTAAAATCACTTCCCCTTTCAGGTGTAATTGTAGGTAAAGCACTATATGAAGAAAAATTTTTGCTTGAGGATGCTTTGGAGGTTTTAGCATGAATATAAAAAAAATAATACCTTGCCTGGATTTTGAGGGAGGCAAGGTAGTAAAAGGTCAGGAGTTTCTAAACCTAAAAGATGTTGGAGACCCAGTAACTCTAGCTAAACACTATGAAGCCGAAGGTGCAGACGAACTGGTTTTTTTAGATATTTCCGCGACTGAAAATGAGCGGAAAACGGCCTTGGATTATGTAGAAAAGATCACCAAGGCAATTACCATTCCTCTTTGTGTTGGCGGAGGCATAACCTCTCTTGAAGATATAGATCACATATTAAATCTAGGAGCCAGCAAGGTCTCATTAAACACGGCAGCAGTAAAAGACCCAAATCTTATTGCTAGAGCTGCACAAAGATTTGGCAGTGAAAGAATTGTTGTCGCTATTGATGTTGTTAAAAAAGATTCACAGTGGCTAGTTGTAACACATGGCGGCAAGAAAGTTACCGCTTTGGATGCTATAAAATGGGCAAGCGATGTAAAAGAGCTTGGTGCCGGCTCAGTACTTGTTACCAGTAAAGATCGAGATGGTAAAAAAACCGGTTATGATCTCGATCTTATAAAAACAATCAAAAAAAATGTAGACTTACCACTTATTGCCTCAGGCGGAGCCGGTAGTTTAACCGATCTTAAAGAGGGTCTAGAGGCGGGTGCCGATGCACTTTTAGCTGCCTCTATCTTTCATTTCTCAGAATTTTCTCTCAGTGAGTGTAAAGAATATCTAGCCCAGTGTGGTTTTTTAGTTTCGGCAATTAAAGGACTCAAACCCAACTATAATGCCCAAGGTTTAGTAGCAGCTATTGCCGTAGACGAAAAAGACGGCACCGTTTTAATGCAGGCTTATATGAATCAGGAAGCCTTTGAAAAGACATTAATAACTCAAAGAGCGACTTATTATAGTCGCAAACGTCAAAAGATTTGGGTTAAAGGTGAAGAGAGCGGCCATTTTCAAATGGTCAAAGCCATCTATCTTGACTGCGATCGTGATAGTGTTCTTCTGGTTGTAGATCAAATCGGAGTAGCTTGTCATACAGGTAATCGTACTTGTTTTTACACTCCGGTGTTTGGAAGTAATCAAGCTAGAATAGGTACAACTCTAAACGATCTACAAAAGACAATAAAAGAAAGACAAGAAAACCCCAAGGCTGGTTCCTACACTAATTATCTTTTTAGTAAAGGTATAGATAAAATTTTAAAAAAAGTTGGCGAAGAGAGTGCCGAGGTAATAATTGCAGCTAAAAACCCTTCTTACGATGAGCTAATCTATGAAACAGCAGATCTTTTATATCATTTAAGTGTTCTTTTAGAAGCAAAAGGTCTGAATTGGTTGGATATAGCTTCTGAGCTTAAACGCCGAGAAAAATAACTATAAAAAAGAACACTCGGTTTCCGAGTGTTCTTTTCTATAGGGAAGGACTGGGTACTATGGCGGGTGTTAGGCAGGTGGCTACTACCTATTTACCCAGTTACCTTCAATATGGGTGGAGGGTGTTGGGGATTATATCTAAAATTATTAAAATTCGGGCAGGGGAGAGCACAGCTCTCCCAATCGATAAAAGGAGTAAAAGTATGAAAAGAATATATGAATTAATAATAAATGCAACTAAAGGGGGTAAGGATGCCGGGGGTGGCCGGCATCCTATGAAAAGGGTGTTGGGGTATATAAATGCTGGTTGTTGGTTTTTTTAGCTTTCACATATATAACGGTGAGGGTTACTAAAAGTTACACCTAAATGGAAACTTTTTAAAAATAGTTTGTGGTGTTTATTATTAATCCCCATCTAGCAGGACTTATGGACTTAGTGCTGGAAATAATATAAAAGTGATGTAAAAAAAGAGTTCAACCACCAAGGAGGCCTAAACAAATGACCAGCAAAGCTTACAGGGTAGCCTGTAATTATGTACTGGGACTCCTAGATGCAGAGGTAGATTTTGCTCTAGGACTTAAAAAGGCCATCTATTACTGTCAATATAAATTTACCGCCGAAGACTATACTGATTTTATTAATATTCCTTTAATTGAAGCAGAAAAGAAACACTTAAATGATTGGATGAGTAGCATATTATCTGATTTTAAGCCGCCACTCGATCTTATAGTGTTGTGGTTTTATTTAGTATGTGAAGTTACCTCTGCCAATAACTATATTATCGATTTTTGTTTTGCGGGAGATAGTCAAAAAGATAAAATAGGATTTAACATGTGTGGCCCGGGCATACCGGAATATTTGCCGGCAAATCATCTAGCCCATTCACCTCTGCTTGGTTTTTGGGCAGAAAAAATCGATAAACTGCCGTTTGAATCTCGTTTTTTAAGTGAGTATATTCTGGGAATGACCTACGCCATTTTGGCAGCCCGGGACTTGTGTAAGTTATATGCCGCTGATTTGGGTCAAGAGAAAAAAACCGTGATGGCTGGTTTTGCTTTAGGTGATGGTATTATAGTAGGACAGGTCATAGATAGATATTTTTATCCTCAAAGAAATAAAAGTCTATAGCTATAAATGGCAGAGAGAAATGTCTCTCTGCCATTTATTTAGAGCTTCTCCAGTTTGGCATATTCTAGGAGCAGTTTTTTCAAACCTGCTTTGTGAAAGGCCACCACGACTTCAGAATGGTTTTCTCCCTTGACTTCAATTACTATGCCTTGTCCAAATGTGGCATGTAAAACTTTATCGCCGCTTTTTAACTGGCAGTTTTCCCAGCTGTTATGTTTTTGCGGAGTCGATGTCACTGGCGAGGGTGTTACCTTTTTTACAGGTGAATAAGAGTCGATTTGTTCCGGCAATTCTTCTACAAACCTTGATACACTGTTAAAAGAAGTTTGCCCCCATAGGAATCTTGTTTGAGCATAAGTCATATAGCATAGCTTTTGAGCTCTGGTTATGGCTACATAACAAAGACGCCGTTCTTCTTCCAGCTGGTTTTCATCATAAAGTGAACGAGAGATAGGAAAGAGCCCTTCTTCTAATCCGGTAATAAAGACTACCGGGAATTCTAATCCTTTAGCTGAGTGGATCGTCATTAGACTAACAGCATCATTGGTATCACTGTAACGATCAATATCGGTTATCAAAGCGATTTCGCTAAGAAACCCTTCTAAACTAGCTTCAGCTCCAGCTCGGTTTTCGTAGTTTTTGGTGACACTTAGAAACTCTTTCAGGTTATCGATGCGTGAGAGCGCTTCATCTGTGCCTTCACGAGCGAGGCTTTCCATATAGCCTGTTTTTTCAAAGATAGTCTCGACTAGTTTGGTGATATTGCCATTGTCGATCAAAGCGGTAAGAGAATACCAGAGTTTCGCGAATTCACTAAGAGGTTTAAGCTTTGAGCCTAAATTAGGTATTGAACTTGCCTTAAGCAGAGTATCTAGATAAGAGCCTTTATTATTTAGGTGTGCTAATTCAATTTTTTCCATGGTCGCTTTGCCGATACCTCGCTTAGGTACATTAATAACGCGGTTAAGGCACACCGAGTCATAGGGATTTGCAAGGAGTCTAAGATAAGCTAAAATATCTTTTATCTCGGCTCTTTCGTAGAAGCGAATACCCCCATAGATAATATGAGGAAGGGAGTTAGCCAGGAAAACCTCTTCAATGATGCGCGATTGGGAATTCATACGGTATAAAATGGCCATATCTTTAAGTTGAAACCCTTTTTTTGTCAGCCGGTTAATTTCATTTACAATAAACTGGGATTCGTCTCTTTCGGTGGCTGCCTCATAAAGAAGTGGCTTTTCACCTTCGGAATTGGCTGTCCAGAGTTTTTTGGCTTTACGGTTAAGGTTGTTAGTTATAATGGTATTAGCAGCTTGAAGAATACTACCGGTAGAGCGGTAATTTTGCTCTAGTTTAACTACCACTGCATTTGGGAAATCTTTTTCGAACTCAAGAATATTTCTGATATCGGCGTTGCGCCAGCTATAGATAGATTGATCATCATCACCTACAACACAGATATTTTTGTGAGAGGCAGCTAAAAGAGCTACTAAGATATACTGAGCATGGTTGGTGTCTTGATATTCGTCTACCATAATAAATTGATAACGGGTTTGATATTTTTGGAGAATATCAGGATTTTTGCGAAACAGCATAACAGTTTTAAAGATTAGGTCGTCAAAATCCACCGCATTACTTTCAACAAGTTTGTTTTGATAAGTAGTATAAAACTGCTTAATCTTTTCTTCGCTAAAACTAGAGGCGGGATATTCTTCGGGAGAGATCAAGCTGTTTTTGGCCTCTGAAACCGCCGCTAACATCATTTTTTCAGGAAAGCGTTTGGAATCAAGATTCAATTCGGTAAGGACCCTGCGGGCTAAATGTTCTGAATCGTTACTGTCATAGATAGTAAAACCTTTTTTTAGGCCGATATTTTCTCCCTCGATACCAAGGAGTTTGGCACAAAAGGAGTGAAAAGTACTAACAGAAATATATTCAACGAGAGGTCCTACGAGATTTCTAACCCTTTCTTTCATTTCGCTGGCGGCTTTGTTAGTAAAGGTAACCGCTAGTATATTATAAGGTGGGACATGATAATGAGCGATTAAGTAAGCTATGCGGTGAGTGATAACTCTTGTCTTGCCACTGCCGGCTCCCGCTACTATTAAAAGAGGTCCCTCATAATGCATAGCCGCTTGTTTTTGTTCCGGATTTAAGTTTTCTAACAGGTCAGATTTCAAATGGCACACCTCCAGCGTTAATTTCGCCATACAGAAGAGTAAACCTGCTCTAAGCTAAAACCCCTTAAACGGAAAAACAAAATAGGATAGGAAGATTATAATGTATTTACCAAAGGAATTCGTAACACAGATGCAAGAGATTCTAAACGATGAAGCCAAGGAATTCTTTCTGGCTTTGCAAAATCAAACTGCCAGACCCGGTCTAAGGGTAAACACCTTAAAGATAAATGTTGAGGAGTTTACTAAGCTGAGCCCCTGGCCTTTAGAGCGCGTTTTGTGGTGCCCTGAAGGGTTTTATTATCCCAAAGATGCCCGCCCCGCAAAACATCCATATTACCACGCTGGCCTATTCTATCTGCAAGAGCCCTCGGCCATGGCTCCAGTTACGGTGCTAGATCCAAGACCCGGTGAGTTTGTTTTAGATCTTTGCAGTGCACCGGGGGGAAAATCTCTGCAAATTGCTGCCAGATTAAAGGGAGAGGGCCTTTTAGTAGCTAATGATCTATACCCTGATAGACTAAAGGCCTTAACCCGTAACATTGAACAGGCAGGGATTAAAAATGCGGTGATATTAAATGAGACACCTGAACACCTAAACCGTAGTTTTACTAACTTTTTTGATAAGATCTTAATTGATGCACCATGCTCAGGTGAAGGTATGTTTCGTAAAGATCAAAGGGCAGTTAGAAGCTGGGAAGACTATCCACCTGTTTTTTGCCAAAGAAGACAGCGCGGTATTTTAGAGGAGGCTGCCAAACTTCTAAGACCCGGAGGGGTTTTAGTCTATTCGACCTGTACTTTTAATAGGCAAGAAAACGAAGAAGTTGTTAACGATTTTTTACAAAGTAATCAAGACTTTGAGGGCCTTGACCTGCAAAAAACCTCTGGCCTTGTAAATGGAACAAAACCCTATACCTTGAGGCTTTGGCCACATAAGATTGAAGGTGAGGGTCATTTTATAGCCAAAATCGCACGCAAAGGTTTAAAAGCAGAGAAAAATATCCCCAAAGAAGCTTCCAGAGAGTTACCCGAACTATTTTTAGAGTTTTGCGAAGAAAACCTCTTACTTGATATCAGCCAATATAATTTTAGTGCATATGGAAATCATTTGTTTTTAACAGCTAAAACTCTACCCTCTTTGGACGGTTTAAAAGTATCACGTCCAGGCTGGTTTATAGGAGAGTTAAAAGTTAAAAGATTTGAACCTTCCCAAGCCTTAATTATGGCCCTAAAGAAAGAGCAGGTAGTCAACCAGATGTCATTTTCCCTTCAGGATCACGAGCTTTATTCATATTTAAGAGGACAGACCATAAAAGTAGATAAACAAAATGGTTGGAGGGGAATCTTTCTAGATGAATTTCCTCTGGGCTGGGGTAAGGTTAGTAATTTAATGCTTAAAAACCACTATCCCAAAGGATGGAGGATGATTTAGTTTTGGAGAGGTTAGATAAAATCCTTTCCCATATGGGCATGGGTTCAAGAAAGGATGTAAGAGCCTTAATCAAGGCAGGTTTAGTAAAAATTAATGATCACCAAGTGGTTGATTCGGGATATAAAATTGATCCTAATAGGGATCTGCTCGAAGTTGATGGCAAGATAATAACTTATACCCGTTATGTGTATTTTATGTTAAATAAACCTCAGGGCTATATTACAGCCACTGAGGATAACTATCAAAAGACAGTTTTAGATCTTTTAGACCCCAAAGACTATCGCAAGGATCTTTTTCCAGTAGGAAGACTCGATAAGGATACAGAAGGTCTTTTATTGCTTACAAATGATGGACATTTGGGCCATATGTTGACTAAACCCAGTAATGAGGTTCCCAAAAGATATTATTTTGAGACTCTTGAGGAGATGACTGCCAAAAGCTTAGATCCTTTACTTAAAGGGGTGGACTTGGGTGATTTTTTGGCTACAGCTCTGGAAGTTAAGGTTTTAGATCAAAAAAAAGGTGAGCTTGTTATTGCAGAGGGTAAATTTCACCAGGTTAAAAGGATGTGTGCAGTTTTAGGCTATACTATAATCTATTTAGAAAGAACAGAGTTTGGGCCGCTTGTTTTAGATAGGAAATTACCTAGGGGTGGGTATAGGAGTTTAAAAGACACTGAGATCGCTCTTTTAAAAGCCAGTAAAGGGTAAGAGAAATGGGGTGGAAATATGGAGCAAAAGGAGAACCTCATAGAGAAGCATCCGGATGATTTTAAGGATCTCTATGATCGTTATATCAACAAGATAAATGATTATTTGCTCCGTATGTCTGGAGATCCTCTGCTAGCAGAAGAGCTTACTCAGGAGACCTTCTACCGTGCTTTTACCAAGCTCCGGTCTTTTAAGGGAGATAAGGTAGGAGCCTGGCTTTTTCGCATCGCACACAACCTCTATATCGATGAATATAGACACCGAACCCGTTTAGTTGGTGATGAACCTTTAGAGGTAATACCCCTTGGCAGTCCCATGGAACTGCCGGAAAAATACCTAGAGTCGCTTGAGACCCAAAAAAGAGTACAGAATGTACTGCAAAAGCTACCAGAAAACTATCGTTCAATGCTTCTGTTAAGAGATCACCTAGGACTTTCTTATGAGGATATTGCTGAAACAACAGGAAAATCTATAACAACAGTCAAGGTGACTCTTTTTAGAGCTCGGGCCAAGTTTCGAGAACTCTACACTGCTCTAGACAAAAAGGAGGGAAAAGATCATGAATGATATATGTGATGTTGTCCAAGACCTACTACCTTTATATTTGGATGAGGATCTTAGGGTTGGTACCAAAAGATTTATCGACGAGCATTTAAAAAACTGTCCCGAATGTCGAAAATTATGGGAAGATTCCTTAGAAGGAGAGCAGTTATTTCGAGAAGTTATTAAAGATAATCGGGTTGACGCTATCTCCGGCAAAAGAATATGGTATCGTTCCATGCGTAAATACCTTTTAAAACCAGCCTTTTGGGCCTTTTTAGTAGGTCTTATCGGTGTTATTATCTTTGCTACTATAATTTCAAGGCCCAATCTACTTCATTATGAAATTTTAACTACAGCTGCCACAGCTGAAGAGATGCTTCACCCCGGCTTTTTTAGAACCAGTCAAAATAGAGATAGTCGTAACGCTTTAAAATTTGAGCTCCAGCAGTTTAATTCGGCGGGGCAAAAAGAGAGTTTAAAATACATCTATCGAGCGAGCTTGGTTAACGATTCAATTATTTTAGATAGAATATATCCGTTTATCGATGTTTTTGCCGAAATCTATTATCCCGATGTAAATACGCCCATGCCAAGTACAATATCAAAAGATATCATGATTCAGATCGATGAGCCGGCTCAGTTTTCCCTGAGTTTTAACAGGTTTGTTAACTTATCCGAACTGAAGCTGCTTTTTGAAAATACCGAAGTCGAACTTCTCTGGCTTGGTATTGCCACAAGAGACAGCACAAAGGTCTCTAGCTGGTCTTTTATCGACACCTGGGGTTTACCGGTGTGGTTATTAAAAAATAATATTAAAGAATTTGATATTTCTGTGCAGGACGAAGTCCGCAAACGGACGAAGATGTTAACAGATTACAAAAAATATTTGACGGGCATTGATCCTAACCTATCAGATCGCTTGGAGTATATTCAAAAAAATGGCATTCAAGTTTTTGGTGTTATCGTAAAAGCTACCGGTTATGAGTTGCTACAGTGGTTGGAAAAGTATCCTCTGGTGCGTTATTATAGACGTCTATCCTAAACTCTGCTCGTCAGTAGGAGGGAATGTCATGGAAAAGATTAACCCAACCGAAGTACATTTGATTCAAGAGTTTTGTGAAAAGGTAAGAGAAAATGTGGAGAAGGTCATTATCGGCAAAGGAGATGTAATTGATCAAGTCCTAGTGGCTCTTATCTGTTCCGGTCATGTTTTAGCAGAGGATGTGCCAGGGGTTGGCAAAACTATGTTGGCCAGAGCTTTGGCCATAACTTTAGGTTTAAAATTCAATCGCATCCAATTTACTCCCGATCTTCTGCCCTCTGATGTAACCGGTGTTTCAATTTACAACCAGAAATCCGGTGAATTTGAGTTTAAAGAGGGACCTATTTTTGCCCAAATTGTATTAGCCGACGAAATAAACCGAGCAACGCCCAGAACTCAGTCCGCACTCCTAGAATGTATGGGGGAAAGACAAGTAACAGTCGACGGCAAAACCAGGAAACTAGCTAATCCTTTTTTAGTTATAGCTACTCAAAATCCAGTGGAATATGAGGGAACATTTCCCTTACCTGAGGCCCAATTAGATCGCTTTTTAATGCGTATCGCCTTAGGATACCCTACCGAATCGGAAGAAAACGAAATTCTGGTAAGGCTGCAATACTCTCATCCGGTAGATAGTTTGGAAAGTGTTGTAGACAGCAGTGAACTGGTAAAGATACAAGACTTAGTCAAAAAAATCTTTGTCGAAGAATCGGTAAGAGAATATATTGTACGTCTGGTTCAGGCGACTAGGACTCATAATGATGTTTCTTTGGGAGCTTCACCTAGGGGCTCACTGGCCCTTTATAAGACTGCTCAAGCCTATGCTGCCTTAAAAGGCAGAGAGTATGTTATTCCTGACGATATAAAATACCTGGCTCCTTTAACCCTGCAGCATAGAATGATTCTTAAGCCTGAAAGCAGTTTAAGAGGAAGGTCCACCCAAAAGGTTTTACAGGATCTTTTAGAGAGTGTACCTGTGGAGTTAGAATTAATTAGTTAAGAAAAAATACCTGGCAAAACCTAGGAAAGGAGTAGCAGCTTGGTAAGAGCCAGCTTCTAAGCCGGGCTGCAAAAGAAAACTGTGGCTGACTGGAAAGTGCTATTGCTAATAGCAGGACTCGCTGCTTTGTTGTTTAGAGGTCCCTTTATTTATTTTATGTTTTACCTGCTTGTAATGATCTGGCTGATACCGCCTCTTCTTCTAAGAAAAACTCAAGCACAGCTTCGTATCTCTCGCGAGCTTGAAGCCGACGCATTTTTCTACGGTGAGAGAATGAAGGTTAAAATCAAAGTGGAAAATAACAGCAATTTCCCTTTGGTTTGGCTTAAAATAAAAGAAGCCTGTCCAAGGCAGATTGGACCTAAAGCTCAAACCAGTGTTAGCTGGGTTATTTCTCTAAAACCCAAAGAGGTCCGTATTCTGGAATATAACCTCTATGGAGGTAAGCGAGGGGCCTACCGTGTCGGACCGGTAAAGTTAGAACTAGGCGATATTTTTGGTTTGTATAAAAGAGAGCTTGAGGTACAGCTTTTTGATCTTATAACAGTATACCCCAGGATTAAATCCATTGAAGAACTGGGATTAACCTCAACCCAACCGCAAGGGAATCTAAGGCATCCGCAAAAGATCTATGAAGATCCTCTAAAAATCGCAGGGCTTAGAGATTACCAGCCAGGTGATCCGCCAAAAAGAATCTCTTGGAAGTCTTCAGCTAAAATGGAAAAGTTAATGGTGCGTGAGTATGAGGCTACCATGACCTTGGATACAATGATTATTCTTGATTTAGATATCAACGACTTTTTCCCCGGCAGATACGACTCTACTAAAGAACTGGCTATAACTATAGCGGCATCTCTGGCAGCTCATTTAGATCATAAAAGGCAAGCAATAGGTTTAGCTACTAACGGAGTTTCCGTAGCTGAAGCCTCTGCTTATTCCGATTCTAAAATCCTCGATACAGAGCCTTTGGAAAATATCGTTCCCCGGAAAGGACAGAGCAAACAACTGCTGGAGATTTTGGCTTGTATTGAAGGAAACAGAAAGGCCGAACCATTTTTGAAACTGGCCGGTCGTGTTAAAGCAAGACTACCTTGGGGTTCAACCGTGGTATTGATTGTGCCAAGAGATTCAGAAGAGATCATGAATTTTTCTCAGTCTTTAGTACACAGTGGTTTCAAGGTAGCTATTATTGCGGTAGAAGGTACCAAATATAAGGAGTATCTGACAAAATCGGCTACATCCTCTTTAGTTTTATATCAAGTCAGGGAGGAGGATGAGATAAGTGTCCTTGAACGTAAGAGAGAAGCATGAGCAAAACCTGATCTACTGGGTGTTACCTCTATTGTTGGCGGTAGTGGCCTTTGCTTTTGCCGCTTCCATCTCTGAGCTACTCGCGTTTGCTTGGCCTAATCTTAAACTACATTACTATTTGGGCTTTTTTACCATCATCATCTCTTTTATCGGTTATTTCTCTACCGCTCATCCCGAAGAACCCGGCAAAAAGCGTTCTTTGATACCGGAACTGTTTGCTTTAATTGTTTTGTGTAAAATCTATACCTTTTTTGTCTTGCCTCCGGAGGAGTTTTTTGCCCATCTAAAACTACGTAATTTTCTGGAAGCCAATTTTGTCTTTGCTTTTGTGCTGCATTATTTTGTCTGGCGTTTAGCAAGGGAAGTAGGGAAACTGGCCGCTACTATTAGTGCCTCCTACATCGATCGAGATCTACTTAGAAAGTATGATGACTCCTACGTCGGTAAAGCTGAGAAAGTAGATATAACTGGTCGCAATCTGGTTAAACTTTTATTTCTGCCGATGCTGCTTTTACTGCTAGGTGTTATTGTTACAGAACAGAGCTTTCAAGAAAAAATGGCTGCAGCCTCATACTTGCGTTTGGCTATCAATCTCTTCGGGGCTTTGTTAGCTGCGGCGACGATTGCAGTAGTTAATATGATGCTTTATCTTAGAAAAACCCGTGATTGGGACCGAGAAAACGCTACAGTTGATGAGGATTTAGCTGTAAAATGGGTTGCTTGGACCTTACTTTTTGTACTGCTGTTTTCTTTAGTCGCAGCTATATTACCAGACGATCTCTCACCTGTCTATTTTTATCTTCCCGATGCCATCAAGGCCTTATTGCCGTTTATCCATTCCAATAATGAGCTAGGGGGACAATCTTTCTACCCAAGGAATCTACCAAGACCTGATTTTATTCCCGAAGAGGGAGAACTCATTGTTAAAGACTACCGCTTATTGTACATGATTATTACTGTATCAATAAGGATAGCTATCTTTCTCCTTATTTTGGGAGCGGTTTTGTACCATTTTTATAAGATCATTCAGGAGAATGCCGATGATCTGCCTTCATTTTTACGCAAAATAATGCGTGCTCTGGCCTATTTTGGGGCTTTGATTAAAGGTCTCTTCAAAAAAAGTAAGCTAAGATCTCAAAAGCAAAGCAAGTTAATTAGCGAACAATTAGGTGAACTATTTAAAAGGCGAAAAATCGCCCACAATCAGGTTCAACTAAATGAAATTCGCAGACTCTATGCTGAGCTTTTAATAGAAGCCAAAGAAAAAGGTATTGAAAGAGAAGCTTATAAAACCGCCAGAGAGTTTGGTTTAATATTAGAGGAACTGTTTCCTGAAAGAATAGCAGAGATTGTCAGTCTTACTGAATTGTATCAGGATGCCAGATATAATTATAAAGAACCTGACCAAGATAAAAATCTAACCGCTAAAGGGATCTTCAATACGGTTATAACTGCTATAAAAAATTACACCCGAAAAAAAGAATCGCCAGTTTAAACCTTAAGATCATACTAAGTAAAACCCCAGATGACTTTTGGTTGTAGAGGGGTGAAGCACATGGCCTTAAAAGAAAATTCCAAAGAGAGAGTGCTGGCCTATTGGCTTTTGCCATGTTTTATGGCCATTATCGCTCTTGCTTTTACCTCTGCCATGGCTTTACCCCTTAATTTTATCTGGAGTAAGGTTACACTTTTTTGGCGCCGCCAATCCAAACAGATGGCTATGGCTACTTCAGTAAGGCTTTTTGCTAGTTGCAATATTTGGATTTATACTTTACCATTTACTGAAAAAACTTAGTGTCAACTCTGGAGCTTGGCCTAAGTTTCTAAAAATGATTGTTCAAGTACTTGGTTATTTTTGGCAAACGCTAAGAAACTTTTTTGCAAGGGAAAAAGTAAAGCGCCAACAAGGCCGACTAATTACCGAACAGATAGTAAAAATGTTTAACAGGCGGGAAATTACCCACAATCAAGTCCAGCTAAATGAAATTAGCAGGCTCTATGCCAGACTTTTATAAGAGGCTAAAAAAAGGACTTGAAAGAGAGCTTATAAAACAGTCGGAGAGTATAGTATAGTATTGGAAGAACCGTTTCCTGAAAAAACGTCATAGATTGTCAGTCTTACCAGGCATTTTTAGGATGCAAGATATAGTTTTGAGGAACTTGACCCAGATAAAAAGCTGACTGCCAAAGAAGTATTTCAAAGCGTAATCACAGCCATTAAAAACTATACCATAAAGTAACAGCCATTTTTAAAAACGACTGGGATTAATTACCATTATCTTTGGCTATAATTAGGTACTCTTTACCTATTTAAATCTTGAGTTTAACTATGTTAATGTTATACTTGGTAGGTGACCGTTTGAACTAACTAGAGACCACACAGGGAGGCAATAAAAATTGTTTAAGGTTTTAGTCGCAGCATGCATCATCGCAACAATTTATGTTATAGTTAAGTTTATTTATCTCTATCATAATATTAAACAAAAAAGACGCATGCAAAGAATTATCACTCCTTCTGAGAGGATTCAATATAGAAATTGGACAATTATTTTTATTGTTACCTTAACAGCAGTTTGTATAGGTTTAGGCTCTGTTCTTATATCATATTTATAAAAAGAGAGGTAAACTAAACTCACCTCTCTTTACTTTTTTTCTTTTTACTCTTGCCAAGAATTAAAGGTGATGTTATACTCATAAGCAAATATTAGGATCATTGCGTCTAAAAAAACATATTCTGTCACTTTCTTATCAAGAGAGGCGGAGGGACTGGCCCGAAGAAGCCCGGCAACCGGCCTTACGGCAAGGGTGCTAATTCCAGCAGACAGCTGTCTGAGAGATGAGAAAGGGGTGAAGTTTATACTTTTACCTCTTCTTATCGAAGAGGTTTTTTTATGGAGGTGAGTTTGGTTGATTCAGTTTGTAAATCTAACTAAAGTGTATAAAGGCCCGGGACAAAATGAAGTAGTAGCTCTTAAAGATATCAATCTTACGATAAATGATAGCGAAATATTTGGCATTATTGGGCTTTCAGGAGCTGGTAAGTCAACCTTAGTTCGTACAATAAATCTCCTCGAAAGGCCGGATGTCGGCTCCGTGAAAGTAAATGGAGTTGAGATGACAAGCCTTTCTAGGCCAAGATTAAGAGAAGAACGCCAAAAGATTGGTATGATCTTTCAGCACTTTAATCTACTTGCGTCTAAAACAGTGGCTGATAATATTGCTTTTCCGCTTAAACTTAGCGGAGCACCAAAAGCAGAGATTACCAAAAGAGTCAATGAATTGCTTGATTTAGTGGGTCTAAGTGATAAAGCCAAAGCATACCCCTTTCAGCTTTCAGGCGGACAAAAGCAAAGAGTCGGGATTGCCAGGGCTCTGGCTAACAACCAGGAGATTCTGCTATGCGATGAAGCAACTTCTGCTCTTGATCCCCAGACAACCATGAGTATTCTAAAGCTCTTAAAAAAGATCAATAAAGAACGCGGTATTACCATAGTTATTATCACTCATGAGATGAATGTCATTAAAGAGATCTGTGATCGTGTAGCTGTAATAGAAGAGGGTGAGATAATCGAGGTCGGTCCTGTAAGCGAGGTTTTACTTAACCCAACAACCGAGACCGCTAAGACGTTTTTGCGAGGGGTTGTAAAAACCGAAGTGCCCTACGAGGTAGCAGCTAGACTTAAAAGTCAAAATGGTGGGGAATTGCTGCAGGTAACATTTTTAGGGAGTTTAGCCGGAGAACCCTTAATCAACGAGATGGTAGAAAAATTCGATGTAGTCATTAATATCCTCTATGGAAATATCGATCAAATCAGAGATGTTACCTTTGGTATGTTAGTCCTAAAACTAACAGGACCAGAACAAGACAAAGCCAAGGCCTTTTTGGAAGAAAAGGGGCTAAAGGTGAAGGTGATAGAAAATGTTTAATCCTACAGTCCTAATGATGTTAAAAGATGCTTTAATAGAAACCATATATATGGTAGCTACATCAACGTTTTTTGCGGTATTATTCGGCTTACCATTGGGCATACTCCTTGTTATTACAGCACCAGACCATATTAAAGAAAACAAGTGGTTAAATAGCATTCTTGGTTGGATAGTTAACTTTGGCCGCTCCGTTCCTTTTATTATTCTTTTAGTGGCAATCGTCCCTTTTACCAGATGGTTGGTAAACACCTCAATTGGCACAACCGCGGCCATTGTACCTCTGTCGATTGCCGCAATTCCTTTTGTGGCCAGAGTAACCGAGCAATCTCTAAGAGAGGTAGATAAAGGTGTCATCGAAGCGGCACTAGCTATGGGAGCCACAACAAGTCAAATTATTTTTAAGGTATTATTACCGGAGTCTTTACCGTCTTTAGTTTTAGGCATCACTATTACCGCGGTTAATTTAATTGGCTATTCGGCCATGGCCGGAGCCATAGGCGGTGGCGGTTTAGGGGATTTAGCCATCCGCTATGGCTACCAGAGATTCCGTGGTGATGTTATGCTTCTAACTGTAATTGTCTTGGTAATACTAGTTCAGGTTGTTCAGACAATTGGCAATTTAATCGCCAAAAGTCTGGAGCATAAATAAAGGAGGTAAAAATTAAAATGAAAAAAGGGATCCTTGTTATTTTGACTGTGTTTTTGGTGGCAGGATTTACTATGGCAGCTTTGCTAAAGATAGGTGCAACTCCTAGGCCACATGCCGAGATCTTAGAACTGATTAAACCTCTAGCCCAAGCGAAAGGTTTAGAGATAAAGATAATAGAATTTACCGATTATGTGCAACCAAACCTAGCTCTTTCTGAAGGTGAACTGGATGCCAACTTCTTTCAACACAAGCCTTATTTGGATAAATTTAGCCAAGATCGTAAACTTGATCTTTCTTCTCTGGTTGCAGTCCATGTAGAGCCCATGGGAGCTTATTCCAAGAAGGTTAATTCCCTTAAGGACTTAAAAAAAGGTGCTCAGGTAGGTATTCCCAATGACCCAACCAATGGCGGGCGTGCTTTACTGCTCTTGCAAACGGCAGGATTGATTGAAGTCAACAAAAATTCAGGTATTACACCTAGTGTGATGGATATTGTAAAAAACCCTCATAATCTCAAGTTCAGAGAGCTAGAAGCGGCTATGCTACCTAGGTCTTTGCAAGATCTGGATTTGGCAGTTATCAACACCAACTATGCCCTAGAAGGTGGCCTAGTTCCAACCAAAGATGCTCTGATTATGGAAGGCAGTGAGTCGCCTTATGCAAATATTGTAGCTGTCAGAACCAAAGACCTAAAAAGGCTGGAGTTCAAGATATTAGTCGAACTGCTTACCTCACAAGAAGTCAAAGATTTCTTAGAAAAAGAGTATCAAGGTTCTATAGTTGCGGCATTCTAAGTAAAAGGCGCCCTAAAGGGAGTTCAACTTAGGGATTTACGAAAACAAGTAAATTTTTGATCGACTCTCTTCAAGCGGCGATTCAAAAAGAAAAGGCTATGTTGAAAAGCGAAATCTTTCGACACAGCCTTTTTTCTTATACATAGATTTCTCATTTAAGTATAGACACTATTAAAGCAATTATTGAAATGATAGTTGGTATAAGCCATTTGACCGTCTCAGTAATAGTATGCTTACGATTCTCTTTTTTCTTTTCATCCAGTCTTTTGAAAAACGTTTCTCCTTCATGTGTCGGTCTGAGGATATATCCCCAGCCACTAAGGGTACTTGCATCGAGCTTTTTTACTAGCCCGCGAGCTACCAGTACATCAACCTGTCCTTGCTTATAGCTGGGAGCAGACACAGATATTTCGCTTTTACCTTGAGAAAATTCCTCATATAAGCACTGCAATAGCACCTGGATTTCTTTGTCACGATATAAATCTTCCATAGGATCCTCCACATAATTTCTCAGATGTAGGCATTTCCCCCACGCTCAATCTGCGTTTAATCAGTCTTTTTTTCTCCGTATGGCGTTTTTGATTCTGCCACCATTGATAGGTTATTAGTTGAAGGCTCTAGCGTCACATCTGAATTCTCCTCAAAGTTCTCGACCTGTTCCATAACTTTTGTGAATACTTCTGGACTGTACTGTGGCGGATATCCGTTTTTGACTAGACAAATCTTAATGTCTAATTTCAACTGGTTTCGCACATTCTGGTTGTTTAGCCAGTCTGCAAAGGAAGATTTAGTGTCTATAATCTCTTTAACTTTTTTAGCTAATTCCTTGCATTTATCATTTACAATCACGCCATCGATTTCTTTTTCTGTACCATATTCAAAGTTATACTGGTCTCGTAGAGCAATCAATATATCATAAAATGCTTTTTCTTCAAATGTAAGACCTATTTTACGGAAACTTTCTCTGTTTTCCTGCATTTGGTGTAAGATTAATAGCGCCTGTTCTGTGGCAATTTTTATAATATCCTCAGAGGCTCTTTCTTGTGTCTCACCAGCTTCTTCAGCTGTCAGATGTTTCCGTCTTTCGTGATATTCTGCGATTGTCTTTTCCAGCATCTCCTGAAATGATTTTGCTGCTATTTGATTTATTTTCCCGTATTCTTTAATTTGCTTGCGAAGCATTTTTATCAGAAGTTCAAGCTTGGTTGCAGGCATTTTGATGTCAGAAAGTTTCTCAAAGTACTCCGGAGAGAAGATGTCTTCATCCTCTCCACTTTCAAGAACACTTTCTACCTGATTATATTTTAAAGCCTCTTCTACCATTTTTGAAACTGCACGATTCATGGTATCAGCATCAACATCACTTGTTCCGCTCATTTTGCGAACGAAACCTGCAATTGCCATAAAACACTGTGCAAGAGCAGACTCTTCTTCGCCAAGATCGCCTGATGGCTGACACACATCAAATGCTGTTCTCATTCTTTTTACAGTCTTTAAGAAGTATGTTTTAAAGGATACTTTTTGTGTCCCGCCGTTTCCTTCGGATTGTAATGCCTGTGTTGATACAAAAACATACTCAGCAGCCTTAGCGAGCAATTTATATCGTAACACTGGGTCACACTCTGGATTCAAGAACGGAGTCAAGTCATAATCTAAAAACAGCGTTTTTAAGATTTCCAATTCCTCTCTGAAAATCTGAGTCCCTTGCTCAACATCATCTGCTGTGGGAGCAACAGAAGTGTCACCCCCGTAAACCTTCATTGCCTCACGCATATTATCTCGAATACCAATGTAATCTATAATCATGCCATATTCTTTGCCCGGATTTTTTCTGTTAACCCGGCTAATGGTTTGAATTAGCATATGTTTCTTAAGTGGCTTATCGTTATATAAATATGTAAGTGCGGGGACATCAAATCCTGTAACCCACATATCCACAACAATAGCAATATGAAAGTTTGATTTTTCTTGTTTGAAAGCAGCATCCAAGTCTTCAGAACGCTTGTCATTACGGACACCACCGAGATAATTATACATCTCTGTTTCATCATTACTACCGACACTTGAAACCATAGCCATGAATGGCATAGGTTTTAACTCTTTCAGTTCTTCCGCCGTTACAGCAACATCATCTGGGGATTTCTTTTCTTCAAACCACTCTGGATATTTATCTTTAAATTTTTGTAATAGGGAATATGCAATAACTCTGCTGGAGCAGACAATCATAGCTTTTTGTATTCTGTCAGGATCCCCTGCACACGATAATACATAGTGGTCATGTATATCTACTGCAAGGCGTTCCAAGCGTGAAGGTTCGCCTAGAATGACTTCCATCGAACTCATCGCTTTTTTACTTGCCTCGATATCTTCATATGTCGCACCATCATCGGCACATTTTTTATAGTATTGCTCGATTTCATTGGCTTTCTTTTTATCGAGCAGAACTTTTGCAATACGTGGATGATATTTTATAGATACTGTCAATTCATCAGCGACTGCCTGATCCATTGTATAGCGGTCTACCTCGTCACCAAAGGTCTGATAGGTTTCAGCAATCGGCGTTCCTGTGAAGCCAACAAAAGTTGCGTGCGGGAATGCCTCTTTTAGTACTTTTGCATATGGCTTTGATACCATTGCTTTCATATTGTCATCATCATCTTTAGTAAATTGTATTTTCTTAGCATGTTCAATCTGCGTTCTGTGAGCTTCATCTGAAAAACATATAATATTTTGACGGTCGTTAATTAGTCCTATCTTATCATCCTCACGATCACAGAATTTTTGGATGGTACATATATAGAAGCCACCACTTTCCCTTGCCCCCAGTTCTTGTCTTAAATGTTTTCTGTTTTTTACAATTGACACCTCACCAAGGTTCAAGAATTCTTTGCTCTTTGTAAAAAGTTTCGCTCCTTGTTTCTGCAAATCATCTCGATCAACAATCATGATAATTGTAGGTGAACCAATTTCAGGAATATCACCGCATCGAAGTGCAAGCTGCCGAGCAAGAAAAGCCATTGTATAAGTCTTTCCACAACCAGTAGCACCAAAATACGTTCCACCCTTACCGCTCTTGGTAACAATGGAGTTAATGATACTTTGTTTTAGCAATTTCGTAGCAAAGAACTGTGGATAACGGCATACAATTTCTTTTTCATCATAATCGTAAATGCTGTCTTGAAAATGAATATAATCTCTGAATATTTCAAGAAAACGTACCGGTGCATAAACGCCCTTTATCATCGTTTCGGTTTCTTCAAAAGGAAGAGTAGATATCAAATCACCATCATTCACACGACGCCAAGCATAAAAATGCTCATATGGTGTTCGAACCGTTCCAAGCCGAGTCTTTACACCATCAGAAATACAAGCCAATGGGCAATAATGTAATAGGTGTGGTATATCTCTCCAGTAACGAATGTTGATTTGTTCCCACGCATCAAAAATAGTGGCGTGAGCATCAGCAGGATTTTTCAGCTCAATAACACAGAGTGGCATACCGTTTATGAAGAGAAGCACATCAGGCCTGCGATTCTCTTTCTGACCATTATTGGTGTATTCAACAGTAAACTGATTAACAGCACGGAAAATGTTATCATCAGGATTCTCGAAATCAATCAACGGTATCATTCGTGCCAAGCTGTTTTGTGGCGTGAATTGAATACCATAGACCATCCAGTTATACACCTTATGTAAGGTAGCAAAATCGCTTTCACTACCGACAAGGCGTACGTTATCATATATCTGGTTGATTTCATCGTCTGTCAAATCAGGATTTGTTTTCGATATAAATGATTTAAAGTCCTCTGCAATTAAAACATCCCTTTTCGTAATTCGTGAAATGCCATTGCCGGAAGAATAGTGCCAGCCTTCAGCTTCCAAAAAGCCAAGGAAAGCATACTCATATTCAGATTCACAGTAACGACCATTATAGTCTTTTAACTTAGCCATAGATTACGCCTCCTTTGATCTTTTCGCCTCTTCGATAGAACCTTTTATTAGGATTGGACAAATGTCTTTAATTTGAGATTTTAAGGTCTCGTTGACATTTTGGCGTACTTTTGTTAACGGTATAATAAAGTGAGCCATTTTCGGACAGTAGAAATGAGCCAAATCCGGCCAATAAAATTGATCCACCTTGGTAGAAAATGAATCTTCACATGGTATCCTTAATGGGTATTTTGTGAAGGGAATGATAGGAGATGTCGGATTGGCAAATGTACTCAGAAATTATGCAGAAGAAAGCATTAAAGTTTACTCAAAGACAAACAGCTAGGTATCTAGGGATTAGCCGTAACACTGTAAAGAAATATTGGAATATGGACGCTGGAACATTTAACAATCTATTGTGTTCTCAGGGAAGGGAAAAGAAACTAACCCGGTATGATCAAATTATTATAGAATGGCTAACAAAATATCCCGACATGTCAGCTGCACAAGTAGTAGATTGGCTAAAAGAGTATTACAAAGTTAGAGATATTAACGATAGAACCGCAAGAAGACATATAAGCACTTTAAGAGAAGAGTATGAAATAAAGAAACTCGTTAATCCACGTGATTATCAAGCACTTCAATTGCTTCCACCTGGTAAACAGGTGCAGGTTGATTTTGGAAGTAAAACTGTAACAAGAGCAAGTAGTAAAAAAATAACACTCTACTTCGCTGCATTCATTCTTGCTCACTCTAAATATTTGTATGCTTCTTTTTTAGACAGGCCATTCAGAACCCCTGATTTGATTTTGGCGTTTCAGCGTTACTTTGCCTACATTAATGGGTTACCAGAAGAGATAGCAATTGATCAAGATAAATTAATGGTTGTCTCAGAAAACAGTGGAGATATTATTTACACTTATGAATTTGAGCGCTTTATAGAAACAAATAAGCTTAAAATGTTTGTTTGCCGTAAAAGTGATCCTGAAAGCAAAGGTATCGTTGAAAGTGGTGCAGTACGTTATATTAAAAACAGTTTTATGCCGAATCGGTTATTCGATGAATTATCAAATTACCAAGTTCAGTTTGAATCATGGTTAGAAAGAACAGCCAATAAACGCATTCATAATACAATAAAAATAGTGCCAGCCGATGTTTTTCTCGCCATAGAAAAACAGTGCCTTCGACCAGCACCAATACAAGAGATTAAAACTTGTGATTATATTCTAACAAGAAATGTCCATAAGGACAACACTATTTGGTTTAAGTCTAATCGGTACAGTGTCCCCTTAGGAACTTATAACCAAACGAAATTGGTCGAAGTTAAAGTTGATGATGAAAATGGGATGTTATTTATCCATGATTTGAAAACCACCTCACTTATTGCTAAACACAAAATATCAGTTGAGAAAGGCAAACTTATTCAAAACCAAAACCATCTTCGAGATTATAGTCAGAAGATCAGTGAATTACTTGAGACCATGGTCTGCGAACTAGGAGAGACTTATCGTCCGTTTTTAGAGGAAATATACCGATTAAAGCCCCGATATGTAAGGGATCAATTCCAAGTCATACGTAAGCTGATACAAGAACATGAACTAAGAAAAGTTCAAAAGGCAATTGACTACTGTATAAAAAATCGCATCACAAATGTTACAGACATAAGCGATGTTATTGTATTTCTAAATCTAAACGAAACCGATAAAGGACCGAATAAGAATCAAGTTAAACTTCAGCCCAAGGCGCTAGAAGAAAAGATTCTAACAGTTGATACCGTTAAAAGAGATATTAATCTCTATTGTGAGCTGGCAGGTGAGAACTATGAAGTCTAACCTAGCAAACATTGAAGGAACAATAAAAGCATTAAGACTGGAGCCCATAGACCTTAATAATTTATTAAACGAAAACTTAAAAGAAGAATTAAGTCCTTTACAGGTTATTGAACGGTTTTTATCCCAACAAGTACAACTTAAAGAACACAAATCATATGAGGCCCGCCTTAAAGCAGCTAATTTTCCTTTTATAAAAAGAATAGAAGAGTTTGATTTTGGATTCCAACAGAGTATTACTAAGGCTCAAGTGCAAAAGTTATCTGACATGACATGGATTGAATCTGCATTTAATTTAATGTTTCTCGGTCCTCCAGGGGTAGGTAAAACATTTCTTGCTATTGCATTAGGCATAAAAGCGATTGAACAAGGGTATCGAGTATCGTTTGTTAACTTTGATGAATTGATTAAGATAATCAAGCATGCTGAGATTACAAGACGATACAAAAGTCGGTTAAAAACCATCTTAAAAGCACATTTGATTATAATTGACGAGGTAGGCTTTATGCCTATCTCGCAGGAAGAAAGCAATCTATTCTTTAATTTTGTTTCTCAAATGTACAACCAAACATCGATTATTATTACATCAAATAAAGGTTTTAAAGAATGGATAGACTTTCTTGGCGACGCTACAATCACAACAGCTACTTTAGATCGCCTAGTTCATAAATGCGAAATATTCAACTTGACCGGAGATAGTTACAGGATGAAACATCGCGAAACAATATTATAAAGTGGCTCAAAATTAATGTCCGTTTTTGGCACTTTTTACTTGACCGCTGACAACTTTATATGCATTATATATTTCTACTATTGCTTGTTGAACTTTTAAGTCTGGAATAGGTATTTCTATTTCATAGAAACGATCCATATCCAAATTTGTTCTTATACTACCATCACTCATAAACCATCCAAGGCGGTCAATTTCTTTTCGTGAAAACCACATCATCACATACTCTGAAAGGACTGAATCATCTTTTGTTTCAAATACTGCGTATGCAGGAGAAATAATGATTGGAAACTCCTCATTATATAAGGCTATACGAATACATTCATCTCGCCCTGTCTGCATCCCTGAAAAAGCAAACTGTCCTTTCCGCACCAACTTGTATTTGGATAAATCAACCTCATGAATATTAGCTACAGATGGCATAAACTGTTTGGTTATATTAATACCCTGAACTTCTGTAATCGTTCCATCAACATTTCGACAGTCAATTTCTCTTAAAATATCACCTGTGGTTCTTTTTGGTGCTTTATGTTTATATTCATCAATAAGAGCTTCAAATGAAATCTTCAAATCTTCTAACCCACGCTCATAACTCTGCTGATTGGCAAGCATGGCATTATAGACATTCACATATTTTTGCTGTATTGGGAGAGATGGAAGTTCGATATCAATGTCACAAAAATCGGCCCAGTCAAAAGTTTCTCTAGCAGACCCCCATGAGTTAAATCGTGAAAAACGGTCAAATTCAGGACGGTTAAAATACATATAAAGATAAGTTGAAAGAAGTAAGTCAGGTCTTTGCACGCGAAAAACAGTATAAATAGAAGATATTAAAATTTCTTTATCATCATTGTATGCCAATGCGATTTTATCCCCTCGTCTTGATGTATCGGCAACATATGCGAATTCGTTGTTCTTCACAACTTTATAGGAAACCAAGCTTACTCCATCCATATTAGCTTTTGTTTCAATAAATAATTTTCCAGTTGATATGCCTTTTACATCTGCAACTGTGTATTTACCATCATTGTTTCGTTCATCGCATTGCTCAATCAATTCTCCAAGCTTATATTTAGTCAATGCCATAGCCAATCCCCCTAAATGCATCCTCCAACATCTGCTGGGATTTTTTCTCGGCTTTCATCACTTCACGCATTTCAGTTTGAATACGAGTCATCTCTTTTTCATAGTCAATCTCCAAATCATGGTCAATAAACTCAATATACTTACTTGGTGTAAGCGACCATTTTTGGGTTTCAATCTCTTCTATTCCAACACTTCGATAGAGTTCTGGCACTTCGTACTTCGCTCCATCTGTTCCTTCGCTTTGCCATGTGTGGTAAATGTCAGCTGCTTTTTCAACCTGCTCCGTTATCAGACGGACTTTCTTTTTGTTTTCGCCCTTAACAGGATTTTCTGTCCATTGACGTAAATCCATAAAGAGAATTTCATGTTTACGGTTGCGGAGGCTTCTTCCGCGGTAACTGCCGCCTTTTTTATTTTGATTCAAAATCCATAGGGTAACGGTTTGGCACCCTAAGTCCGGAGTTTATGCCACAGTACCTTTAGTTTTCAGACTTTCTTGAAGAAAGTCCTTGTAAAACTGTTCTGGAGACTTATACCTCAAACTACTGTGCTTTCTTCGTTCGTTGTATAGCCTAAT
>JAHDNZ010000084.1 GCA_018435125.1 Bacillota bacterium
AAGGGAGAATAACGCAGCGAGAACTTGACTCTACGAAGACGGTAGTTGTTAAAGAAAGTACTGGCTTAAGTGAATTAGTTCTCGTTGGTGAAGGAACTAAAACCGACTTACCTACCAGGGGTAACAGTTCAAATGATTGGCGCAAGAATGTGGTTACTATTTGACGCTTACGGTCATTTAATACTCTCTATAACTATTATTTTTGGCCAGATACCGTTCACGCTTACATTAATAGCTAAATTCAGCTAGATACCAACCATCTCCTAAATCCACAAAAAGCTCACGTACATATTGTTGAATGCGGTTCAAATCTCTTCGCTCTTCTAAAGGCTCATAATAAAACCCACAAGAAGGAGTGCGTAATATTTCAACATAATGATACTCCTCCTTATTATATTCAAGAACAAATATTTGCCTCTGTGATTTCACGAACTTTAGTAACCAATCAAAATCTTCTCTAGACACCCCAGCTTCTTTGGAAACCTTTTCAATTAGTATTTTAGCATCCTCACATTCCCAATATTGGTCTTCATTAAAAGCAGGGGTATGAATATCAACTATTCGCACATCGTTCTCCTGGTTTTTGTATTCTATGGAATAGAAGGTTGAATAAGGTATGAAAGACATTTTCCTTACCTTAAATAGATCGGAGTATAGTACCAGATCAGCTATCTTTTGTAAAGATTCTTGATTGGTGTGAAAAAAACGAATAGTTTCTCTCTTACTCGGTATTGGTTGATTGTACCTCACAAAAAATATAACTAATAATATAAAGAGTACTACCAGTAAAAGTGTTAACCTAAAAAACCATTTCAGAATTTTACCTAGGATTGTACTCACTCCCTCTCATCTGGTTATATCTTGCATATAGGCCCAACCCCAGCCAGTCTCAATAGCTCTTTGGTCGTGAGCCTCATCGAACTTCTTCTGGTCAGAAAAAAACCTGGCACAATGAGCTAAATCTTTAGAGTTCCATAGATTAAAGCCAAACTTATACATTCTCGCTCCCCAGACTATATTTCCAGCCTCGTTGCTATTAAATAGTGTGTTATTAAAAAGATATAGGGTATTCTTATCGAGGTTTCTCTTCTGATCCATTACACCACTTATAGATTGTTCATATATCCATTCATATGTCTCTATTAAACCCATAGGTCCTTCAGGTTTAGAAGCCTCTAATCGATCTAAGAATTCCTTACTTTGAAAAGTAATATCAACATTATTTATAGGTCTTTGTTTTTTTTCAGTTCCAAAAATTGTTTCATGACTATTACACCTGTAAAAGGTTCTTCCATTCATTTTGATGTTACCTTTTTCATGTTCATACCCCTAACCCCTGTATGTTTAGATTTCCTAATTAATAGTAGATATCCTCTCTTAGTTTTCTATTGATTTGGTTAGTTATCTTTCTTGACTCTCCTGTTGACTGTAATGATATCTTTAGCTTGCTAAAAGGAATTAACATTGTTTCTCTTCTGCGAGAAATGTCGCCAAAACAAGTTTTAGCAGAAAGGATGTTTACAACCATGTATAAGATTGGCGAACTATCGAAACTATGCCAAATTCCGGTTAAAACCTTGCGGTATTATAACAGCGTAGGGCTGCTTGTTCCTGATGAAGTTGACCATTTTACAGGCTACCGCTATTATTCTGCCTCCCGACTTGCCGAATGTAATAGAATAATCGTCCTTAAAGAGCTTGGCTTTACACTAGAAGAGATCAAAATACGTATGAAAGCTAACTCTACAGAAGATGTTATCGCACTTATCGAAAAAAAACAGGCTGAGTTAAAAAACACTATTATACAAACCGAGTTACGGTTAAAACACCTTGAAGCTATTAAAAAAACCATTAAGGGGGAAGAAATGATGTTTGATGTTATCATCAGAAGCACTGATACACTGCGTGTTGCCATAAGCAGAAAAATCTGGGTAAGCAAAGAAAAAGCATTTGCTGAAATCGAAAGCATCAAAAACAAGTTGCCCAAAAATATACTAGGTAAAAGAGAGATTATCATTAATTACGAAACTGAATACCGTGAAAACAATTTTGACCTTGGATGTTGTGTTGAAATTACCGGAAGACTCCCCCTTGACAGCGAATATGAGGAAAAAGTCATTGCTTTGCCACCTGATGTAGCTATGTTGATATGCCAAAAACAAGAATTGGAAGAAGCCTATAAGGCATTGATAAAGCAACTAGAAGAAGCTTCGTGTCAAATCATCGGTTCATATTACGAAGTATATCACGACGATAAAACGGTTGAATTGAAAGTCCCAGTTTGCAAGTTGTCTACAGTTGTAAATAAGCATCAAAATGACAATATGATTTTGCCATTTGAAAACGATGTAGAAGCAGTTGGTAGATGGAAGTTCCTTGATGTCGTACCAAGTGAAGAACAGTTTTATTACGGACATGAAAAGTCAAATCAGGGTGTATGGCTTCAAGACCTCTATTTCCTGCCAAATGGCGAACAATTTTGGGCAGTCGCTGGGTGGACAAAAGGGTGGCTTTTTACTTCAACTGATTACCCTAAAAGAACATATGCAAACAAGTATCAGATAAAGACTCTTGGCAATAAGAAGCTGATGTTTATTCACATGAAAGACTATGACCATGAGCTTCGCGGCGGAATGCCAACAGTTTGGGTTTATGAGAAGATCTCTGATAAGGCATTTGTAAAAGATGAGATCCAAATTCGTGACAATATCAACATACCGTTTTTTCTTGATGATTCTGTTCTTGGAACTTGGAAAGTACGCGATTTCGTTTTAACCACTGAAACATTTGACTCATCCAAGCAAAACTTTCCAGAAGAAGGACTGTTTTTTAAGCAGGTGGAATTCAAAAAAGGCGGAAGCGCTATCGCATTATATGGTCAGAAAGCTCCCTATGGACTTTTCTGGACGAAAGGCTTCTTGCTTGATAAAAAAAACGAAATCGCAGAAGCTTATGAGATTAGAGTTCTTGACAGTGTAGAGTATCTTTTCATCGAGTGGAAAAGCGGAGATTACACTTTCGGAGGAAGAAAGCCATATTGGTATGTGTTTATAAGAACATAACTTACTTTCAACCCGATTTTTTTTAAGAAGCTTCTGTAATCCTACGGTTTGTGTTTTTATGTAGCAAATCTATTATCAATAATTTCAAAAGATTAGTCAGTAATACTTTATCCAACCAAGGATTGTAATTTGTTACTATCTCCTTTTTTTCCGTAAACTTAAACAGTATCATTATGTTCATAGTTGAAAGCGATGCACCCTAAAATAATAAAGCACGGTAAAGATGATTTTCCAAACGCATAATACATTTAGCGTCTGAACATTCCAATAAAAAAAGAAGCCTTTGAGGCTTCTTTTTAGACTAAACGCTTTTAGCAAAAAATCTATCCTGGATATATAATGATGGTCTTTCCGTAGGCTGACTGACTTTGGGATTAATCCCACAAACCCTGATTAAATTTACCTTTAGCAAATAAATAAGTTTGGTCATAAAGGTCTCTGATATCTTGACAGCCGGATACCGCACAAGTAGCTAAAGCTTTAGCACCAAAATAATAAGCTTTGGCTGAATTAATATAGCCTAAAGTCACTCCGGCTTTCAAATAATCGAGATATCTTTCACAGGCAAGAGGATCGTTAAATACGGTAACTTCTCCTTCGATTTCAAAATTGGAACCATAGGTGAGTGCGTCTATATAGGTATACCAAAATCTGGAAAGATTGATCTGATCGTTAAACATGTAGTTGACCTGACGAAAAATAGCATCGAATTTATAACTGCTATTATAACCTGGTGCTTTGTTATAGGGAATCCAAAAAAACTTATAGTTTTTAGCGTGCAGATAATCGGCAGTTAGACAAACCAGCTCTTTATCCTGATTGCTACCAATATCCTCACTCATCCAATAAAAGCCAAGCAGCTCCAGATTCTCATAACTGGCCTGTTGCCAACGCTCTTCTATCTCTTTCACATACCAGTCAATAGTCTTTAATCGCTGTTTTTGAGCATCTCCAGGACTTCGTCCTTCGGAACTAAAAGAGATTTTTTCTCCATCTATTTCGCCGAAATCATCTTGGGCTGTTAAGGGATTGGGAATCATGATTACCACTTTGGCTTTCTCTTCTCGGTCTAAGGTTTGATTGACTCGTGCTTTGGCTTTATCAAACCCAGCTAATTGCATTTGAGGATCAAATAGCTTATCTATATACCAAACCCAATCCTCTTTCTTAGTAGCACTCTCTTTCTTACCTCCAATTAAAGAACCGAAATTACGACCTGTAGGCGAATAACCGCCAGAAAATAAAAAGGCATCGAAAAATGAATCTACTATATTTAAACTTTGATCAAGATAAGCTACAAAAGGTAAGGCATCTATAAAGGACCATTCTCCAGAACCATCATCGTAATGGCCGTTAGAGATTAACATCATATTGTTAAAGCCAAGTTCTTCAGCGGTTTTAAGTGGTTTGGCATTTTCAGGTACCGGAGAGAATTCCTGTGCTTTTTCCCACACTTCTTTGATAGCTTGTTCAATATCAATTGTTTTTAAGAGATTAATATTTATATTTTCAATCTCTGTTAAAGCTAATTCCGTACGAAACATAACTCCACCATAAGGGTACCTATTTTTTCTATCCTGAGCCTTAAAAATAGCTTTCCCATTCCAAACAACTTCAATTTTATTGCCTTTAACGGTAATTCGTAATTTGTTCTTATTACCTGTGCCTACTTTTTCATAATAGCTACCAAGTTGGACTCCGGTACTGCCATCTCCATCATAACGCCATAAAGATAAGCCGTCTTGAAGGATATTCAGGCAATAACAATCAAAGAGGCCGTTTTGCCTAACCATAACCCGAAGGTTACCCCATTGGGTAAATTGATTGAATTTGACATCCATCTCCAATTCATAGTCAACCCAACTTAAGTCTCCTGTGGAAAGATTGCCAAATTCCAATTTTCTAGTACTAAAACCATTTGCATTTTGTTGCCATACATATTCATTTTTCCAAATAAGATTACTTGATACTGTCATCGAAAGGACTCCTAAGCACAATAACAGAATAATAAAGGCTTTCTTTTTCACATTACGGTCTCCTTTTTCGTATAATAAAAGATAGTAGAAAATTCAAGGCCCAATCTATAATATCCGCTCTATTCCTATATTAGTTATATTGCTTTTAGTACCTACAAATAAGAGACTCTTTTTTAAGCCATATTTCGGTAAGTGATAAATAGTCTCCACCCTGAATAAAAGCTGGAGACTACTTAACACTTACACTACTTTGAATGCTCAACAGCAAAGCCAATTAGCTAAATCTATCGCTTCCAAGGAAAAATATATTGCCAGTAGTTAATTCTTCCTAGTTTTCGGGATTCAGAATAATTACCGTCTAAACCATAGATATTTAGCAAAAGAGTTGTTTACATATCTTTTAGGAAACGAGCAAATTCCTTGCGTTTTCTTTCCAGTTCTTGAGTCGAATCTTTAGCTGCTTCTTTTAATGCCGTTTCGGGATTTTCATTTTGCAATACTACTCTGTTAAAAGCGAAATCTATATAACGATAGGTAGAAAATCCACCGGGTATAGATGTCATTTTCACGCCTTGTTCTAAAACCTCGCTTATTAAATTGCGATGCTCCGGTAAAAATTTAGCACTATTAAAACTTTCTTTTGTTCCAAACATTAATATAAACTTATCGGGGCCTTCAAAAAAGCCTTTTTGAATTTTCGCTACGGTTTCCGCTGATGTATACCATTTTAAGAATTCCCAGGCTGCCTCTTTGTTTTCTTTGGAACGACCTTTTATTTTAGGTATTACATAAGCAAAAGAAGAGGTAGGAATAGCGTTACTGATTTTACCATCGGCTCTTTTAGTTCCTGGTGTATGCACAGGAGCCCATTTCCCCTTTATTTGTGGAGCTATATTATCAATAAGACCGTAAATATAGTGTAGATGAACCATATAAGGCACTGTTCCGGAAACAAAGCATTGGATGTCGGGCATAGCAACCGGTATATTGTTCTTAGTATAAAGCGATGTATAAGTTTTAAATGCTTTGATTGCCTCAGGACTGTCTAAATTGGATTTTAAGCCATCTTTTGTAAAAATATCTTCTCCTCTTTGAAAGAGAAAAGCCATATAAGCTCTAGGATAACCCATGGCATTTTCATAATAAAAATCCTTGTCACGAGCTTTTAGCTTAGGAATTATTTTGTCTAAATCGTCCCATAACACTGCCGGTTCAAGTCCTAAATCCTTAAAGATATCTGTACGAACATAACTTTGTGTCCAGCCTGATTCACCCGGAATAGCATATACTTTATTGTTATATATAAACTGGCCGCTAAAACCCGGATAAAAACGGTTGACGATCTCTTTATAATCGCTGAACTGATTCATGGTTTCTAAAACTCCACGCATACCAAGTTCAATAACCTGATATCCTTCTAAAAAACAGATATCTGGTGCCGAACCGCCTAAAATCTCCAAAATTAACTTGGTCATTAATTCAAAAGGAGAAGCTTTCATAGGTACATATTCAACTTCAATACCGGTTTTGGGTGTGAAGTCATCATGAATTAAATCACTGATAACTTTTCCTATCGTTCCTCCATAAGTTAACCAGACGGTAATTTTGGGCTTTGCACTAGCAATATTACTAAACAATAATACCAGTACTAAACCGATAACCAGACTATGTTTCGTTTTCATTCTGATTTCCCCCCATTTTAATCTACTCCATATTAATAAAAGGAATTTTAACTCCTTCGATCAGGGGATTATGTCCGTATAATTGTGTAAAATGGAAAATTAAAAGGGCCATTATCTTAGTCCTTGCGATACAATGTTTTTAGAGTGAAAAACATATCGGAAAGGATGTCTAAGAAATGACCCAAATCAATATTACTATGGATTTA
>JAHDNZ010000039.1 GCA_018435125.1 Bacillota bacterium
TATAGCTGAAGCTACAAAGGTTGGCTAGCCAACCTTATCTTTACACAAAACTATCTTGGACGGTAGTTCAACTTGAAATTGCAATTTGGGTTGTATAATTAATTAATATGTTTGAAAATATTAGGGGGTTGTTGTAGTGCATAGAAGAATCTGTTTCCTTCTTATTTTTTTTATTGGTTTTTCTAACTTAGTCGCAGCTGAAAACATCTTTCTTAAGCAATTTAATGAAATACAGACTTTTACTAAACCTGACTGGCTTGAACCCGGTTTGAGAGTTACCTATGAAGTCTCTTCTTTTTTAATTGATCTAGATAACTATTCCCCCGATTTGTTAACAGGACATATGTCTGTAAGTGAGGAGATGCTTCATAACTTTGAATATTTGATCATGCAGTATGACCTTTGTGCTCAAATAAACGACATTTTCTTCAATAATATTACCACTTACTTCTCCGACCAAAATGGGGATCTTTCTCCTTCAAATGTCTATGCTGTTGATGATTTGGTAGCAGCTGGAAAGTTCTGGTTAGCTCCCGAAGTAATTAATTATTTAGAAAACACCGCCACTGAGGCAAACATTCTTAGAACAACAGCTACCTTAGGAGAAGAAGATATTCCCGTTATTTTAATCATCTATGAATATCCAACCCGTGATCTATTTTATATTCTAGAAGCTGAAACTGGTTTAGTTCTTCGTTTTGCAGAAGCTATAGTACAACAGGATAATAAAACAGTTCTACTCAGAACAGAAAATATCCTTGGTTTAAGGAAAAAATATGTACCATGGACAATGTTTACCTCACCACTTAATACAAATGATTTCTTTAATTATAAGGGGAAAGCTGTTCTCATAAAAGATGATATAGTCGTTAGCACCTCTGATTATGGATTAAGTTTAAAAGTGATCGCTAAAGAAGATAACTATGTCATCTACGAAAAAAAGCTTTATTACAATGAGTTAGCAGATGAACCAGTTCAAATTATAGACTCCTCACAAAATCAAGGACAAAACTATTGGCTCCCTCCTGAATTCTTATCTAGCCTAAAAAAAGACCAAGTGATTGATACTGATCCTATAACCGGAGAAGTGGTGCATATCTCCGACATTGGTCTGTTAAGTGATACTGAGTTGGAAACAGTTATTATTGAAACATATGGTAATGCCTATTCAAATACCACTGCTTATGATCTTAAAACCGGTCAAGCTGTCTACTTTCAAAACGAAAGAAAAACCAATGCTAGTTTAATCGTTGAAAATGCACTTCTTAACGAATTTGATTTATCTGATTCTGACACAGAACATTAACTCTTTTGATAACTAAACTTTTATTATTTCCAATACTTCTTAATCTTAAGAGATTAACCCTTTATGGTGTATGAATAAACATTAGCTTCAAAAAGCTATGCCTTTTGAAACCAACCAGCAGTTTTATTCGTACCTTAAGTTACTATAGCAAGCTAGAATTATAAATTTTAAGGAAGTTCAAATTATACGAATTTATCCCCAGGGTTTATCGCTTAATAGATAGATTACATTCACAAGCTCATGTAAAAACGCCTATCAGTGTGCATTTTTATCACATAGTGAAGTATATAAAACTACCCCTAAGACTAATAAACATACCCTAGGGGTAGTTTATTTTTTAAGAGTTAGAGTTACTTGTTTTAACTTAATTAGAAAAAACAATATCATCAAGAAGAAGCTGACCTTGAGAGCCTTCGGGAATAATTAATTTGATATTTTTTAAGTCTAGCCAAGGAGTATAATCAAAACTAGAAAAAAACAGGTAAAGAGGTAGAGAGTAGGTTTGTAAGATTATAGGTTGTGAATAAAATCGATTTAAGCTAACTAATTTGAAGCGTTTAACAGGTGCATATTGAGGTAAAGTACTTATTTCACTCAGCTTAATTTTTTCACTTTCCCCTCTTAAGGTCTCTATTTGTAAAAAGAGCTCTGAGGGTATTTCTTCTGTTAGTGCTGCTAGGCTAAAACAAAATACAGATTTAGAAGTGAGATTTGCTTTTTTACTAAAATCTCTGGGTAGAGACAAAGAAATACTAGTTTCTTCTTCTAACTTCGGAATTGATATTTGCAAAGCTTTATTATTCCCTAAATCCTTGACAAACCATTTTAATCCATCACTCAATTTTAAACTAACATTAGGTACATTAAGTTTTCTATAGTTATAACCCTTTTCAAAATCGCTTATTAGTGTATCATTCGAACTTATAGTCCTTACCACAAGATACTCATCTTGACAAAGCTGGGTTAGGTTTTGATTATAAAAAAGCTCACTAAACTTGGAACGATTATTTAACGAGATCTCTAGAGCTGCTGTAACAATTGAAATTGTAATGTCTTTTTGTAACTTGGCTGTCATTAAAGGTTTTTTATTCACTATAAGTCCGCCGGGAAAATCCAAGTCGGATTTAGAATTGAGAAAATAGTTTTGGTTAGCTCTGTAAATATAGATCTGAGATTTAAAACTATTTTCACCCGAGCATTTTATCGGGTTAAATAGTGGATCGGAAAAACTATGTTTTGCAACTTCATGTCCTCCAAAAACCGAGATATAATTAATCCCAGAAAGGTTGTAGTCGATAACATAATTATTAGGCGGAGCTAAAGCTATTAAGGAAACAATCTTATAATGAGTGGGAAAACTGATCTTACCATCTAAAGGATAACAGTTTTCCTGATTCATATAACAAGCTGCAGCAATAGTCCCTACCCCTTCTCCAAAACCTATTAAAGCGATTTTTTCGGAATCTATCCTAATATCCTTTAACGATCGCTCTAAGCCTATAAGTGTTTCAAGTAAAACTACTCCCTGATACCAGTAATAATCAGTTTTACTTTGCATAACACTGGCTTTTTTGATGTCTAATTCCGGAAATATGGCCACAAGAAAACCTTTAGATGCCAAATGTTTACCTAGATAGGCAAAACCTAATTCGTTGGCCTTAATGAATTCGCTGTTAATATATACCAAGGGAAATGGCCCTTCACCTTCCGGAAGATAAATTTCGCCATATCTAGAAAAGCTCTGCAAACTTTCAGTATTTGTTTGCTTGTTATTTGAAGCACCTAGATATTTTGACAGATCTATTGTTAAAGGTTCTAAAACACCAAGTTTACCTTTGTTTTTACTGCTAGATGTAAATTTTAAAATACTATAATTATATATTCCTTCTTTACTTAGTTCGCTAAATTGACTTAACCTACTTGATTTTACCGGTTCAACTCTTTTTAAGTATGAATCATCTCCGGGAACAAATAAAATCAAGCTATACCAAAGCAAAAGTATTAGATCTATATAAAACAAAGCCAGGACTAAATAGTTGGGTTTATCCTTATTAATCTTAAATGTAGTATAAACTGACTTAAAATAATAAAGTAAGGTTAGTAAAACAATAAATGGCACCGCAACTAAGATATCAGCTATACTAAATTTGCTTGGTGTAAAAATAAGACCTACACCACTTATAACAAAAAGAGCTAAAAAGCCTCCTGTCAATATTAGCGGAGTATTTCTAAGTAGCTTTAACAAGGTTGAAACAAAAAGCCAAAGCAGAGCAAAGCTTAATAAACCAGCAAAAAAAGCCACCCACCCGGAAAGGAAAGCCTTTGAAAAAAGAAACTTACCCGCTAAAATTAGAGCAAAACTGATAAATAGGCAAAAAGCAGCATAGATTAATTCAAAATGTACTCTTTTAGGTTCTATTTCTGTGGATGTATTTATATTCCCCTCCACAAATAAAGCACTCCCTTTATGTAATAGTTATATGCATTTTTTAATTTCTCTCTTTTACCACCAATTCCCTCTATCTGATCGTTTTCGGAATTTATTCCTGGGCAAAACGTTATTATAGTAATTATATCAGCAAGATTTAGTTGCTTTTTATAAGACCTATCTTACCTATAACATTATCTGTTAAAGCTTTTACTGTAATTATCTCAGGCCTTTCTATCTCCATAATGCGAAAACAGGTTAGCTGCGAGTCGATTGTTGAACTCAATCCTTTCTGGAAAAAGTTATGTTTATAGCCTTCCCCATTTATTTGTACAAGATCTCTGAGGGCTAATTCTTGGTTGGCATTAGAAGAGGTGAAAGTCATTATATAGGTACCGGGAAGCAATAGTTCTAGTCGGATGCTGCCATTTTTTACCAGGGTAAACATTTTATAAAACTCAGCTTTGCTACCCAATTGAGTTGCCAGGCTTTTTATTACTTGAGAGGCATATATCAAATGGCCTTTTTTATTTGGATGAACACCATCTGCCTGAGTTGAGTTTTTTAAACTAACTAATAAATCATCTAAGATGTAGCCTTCTTCTAAGGCTTGCATAAATGCAGCGTAGATATCAACCAAGATTGTCTCTGCTTTTTGAGCTAAAACATATATACTCTCGTTATAAAGACTAATTACATTGTTTGCTCCCCCATATGGTTTATAGAAATTGCAGTCATGGCGGCTGTAATAGTAATATTCCTGATCACCTTCTATAACCGGCTGCAGCGTTAATAACAAAGCCACAGCTTTATGGTCTCTAATTAGGTTAACTAGGTGCATCATGTTATGAGAATAATCTTTCAGAGAAACCATATGGGCATTTGAATTAATAAGATAATGATCATTCATACCAAATCCTATGGTTACAAAGTTAGGTTTATATAATAAAATATCTTTTTCTATCCTTTTAACAGCTTCAGCAGTACTATTACCAGGCACCCCACTATTAATAACTCTAATACCGGTAACCTCTTCAATCAAATTAGGGAAACTGTCTTTTCTGTCTACAAAAACACCTGCTGTAATACTGTCTCCAAAGGTCACTAATTTCACATTTTCACCACCAGAGTGCTTAACAAGGCTGCTAGGCACTAGCAGCCTTGTTAAAGTTTGTTAATAAAACGGGCAAACTCCTTTAACTTCTTTTGTATTTCTAAAGTAGATTCCTTTGCTGCTTGCTTAAGTACAGTTTCAGGGTCTTCTTTTTGTATAACAACCCTGTGAAAAGCAAAATCAAGGTAACGATCGGCAACATAACCACCGATAACAGCCCTTTGAATACGGCAATTAGCCATACCCTTTTTGGCTACCGCAAGGTGTTTTTCAGGAAAAAGGGCATTATCAAGAGTATCTTTAGAAGCGAAAAAAAGACGCCACTTTTCTGTGGATTGATTAGCCAGAAGCATAAATCTGCCTGTGGTTTTAGACGAGACAAGCCATTTAAGAAGCACCCAAGCAGCCTCTTTATTATTACTTGAGGCCGTCATTGACCAAGAAAGTCCATGACTAGTATTAGTATGATCTATCTTACCGTCTTTTTTGGTTCCTGGAAATTCTATAACAGACCATTGGCCTTGTAGCTGAGGCGCTATTCTTTCAAAAACAGAATATCTCCACACTTGAGCAAACAAAAGTGGCGTTTCTCCACTAGGGAAAGTAGTATTAATCGGATCTTCCATAAGCATCTTACTCTCTGTATACAAGGAGCAAAAGTCTTTAAAGGCTTTTAGGCTTGCAGGTGTGTCCAGATAAGATGCATCACCTTTGGCATTATAAAGATCACTGCCGTTTTGAAATAAAAATGGTAAAAATTTAGTTGCTGAAATGGTGGAAGCATCACCTACTTGATCGTAGTACATGCACCTTTTCCTAGCTAGTAATTTACTAGCTAGTACTTTTACATCATCCCAACTCTCTGGTGGTTCTAAACCGTATTCTTGAAATAAATCACTGCGGTAAAATGTCCAAAGCCAGTTTATTTCTCCTGGCAAAGCAAATAAAGCTTTGCCATATGAGAGTTGTGTCAAAAACTGTGGGTAAACAGCTTGAATTGCCGTTTCGGCATCTTTAAACTCCTTAAGATCATATAAAGCACCCCTAACCCCTAGCTCCACGGCCTGGTTAGAGTATATCTCTACCAGATCCGGAGCTACACCACCAATATGAGCCATGATTAATTTGCTGGTTATATCTTGGATAGGTACCGTGATTACCTCGACTTCTATACCTGTATTGGGGGTGAAGTCGTTTTTAATCAGATCTCTTAATATTCCTCCCAATACTCCTTCATACCAGGTCCAAAGAACCACTTTCTGAGCGGCAAAAAGACTGCAAGATAGTAATAGAACCATCAGTAAGACCAGCACTTTTTTCAAGAATAAGTACCTCCTTAAAATACACCTGCTATTAAAAACCAATCAAACCCCTACTAAAAGATACCCCCTGAACATACTTTTACTTACCAAGTCAAAATCCTCTGTTTTGGAGGAATTTAATATTGTTTTACATAGCAACTATTCTTCTAAATCTCCTTGTTTCCTAGGAGCTAATGATTGCTAATCTATCTTTACCGAGTTAACAACAAGTCTTTATTTTGGTTGTTTAGTTGTTCTTTCCGTAAGTAAGCGCAAACTGCTTTCTTGGTTAGCTGTTTTTTGTTATACTAGTTATATATGTAATAAAAGTAAAGTAAACTGAAGGGAGGCAAACAAGTAAACCACAATTATTCCGATTTGCTAATAGTTTTACGGTTTACTTGTGAAATCTGTGCCCAAACAGACATTTTACAACCTCTCCGAAGAAAAGCGTCAAAGATTTCTTAAAACGACCCTTGAAGAATTTGCTCTATATGATTACAATTCGGCTTCGCTAAATCGAATTGTTGATGTAGCCGGAATTGCTAAGGGTAGTATCTACCAGTACTTTGATAATAAAAAAGAACTCTATCAGTTCTTGGTAGAAACTGCGGTTAGAGAAAAATTTACTTATATAGTTTATAATTTACCTGACTATCCTTCTGACTTCTACGAATTATTAAATTCTTTGCTCCTTTTGAATGTTAAATTTGACCTAAAAAATCCGCTTAAAAGCAAGCTCTTGTTTAATATTTTTACTGAAAAAAACACTGACCTTCTAGGTAGCTTTCCTAACTCCATTGCTTATTTAAGCGATGAGTTTATGACGGAATTTATTAAATATGCCGCAGCTAATGACCTTTTAAGGTCAGAGTTAGATCTCGAATTTACTGGTTTTATTATTAACCGTTTTAGCCAATTAATTCCAGACTATATCGAAAAACAGCATGGCTCTACCTACCTGGAATTTATTCTAGATGATAGTATCCCAGAATCTTGCAAACTACTAGAAATTCAACATATCATCGCCAGATTTATTGATCTCTTTAGACTAGGACTCACCTATTAATTGACAGTTGTAAAAGGGAGTCTTTGTAAATTTACTTCCCGAATCTATTCTTAAGTATTTAATCTTCCAACTTAACTTAAGCCTCGAACCAAAGTGGTGCATATTAAATAGTAAGAAAGAGTTAAGCTTAAAGCTTAACTCTCTTTTTTTTCAATAGCTGCTTTTTGGGTTATTATTCCGTTAATCGTCTCTAAAGCAAATTTTGGCTTGCGATTATATGATAATAAACCATTTGTTTCTTGTTCTACATCATATAGTTGAGTGTAGCAAAAACCACTAACTTTTAAGGAGTTAAGCAGTGTCTGTGTTAAACCCCGAAAACGTTCCATGAACTCTTCTTCAGATTGCGGTCTTTGCCCATAGCCCCAATTATTCTCCTGATTTTCTCTATTCCACCAGATCCCACCATATTCACTTACAATATAAGGTTGATTGGTATACTTCTCCAAATCAGATAATACTACGGGTAGATCTTCTTGTTTGTAGCGGGCACGAAAATTACCTATAGCTTGTATATAATCATGTGTATCATAAATGTCAGTTTTAACATGGATGTAACCGCTAGTGTCAATTACAGGCCTGGTGCCATCTAGATCATGGCTTACCTGATAAAGTGTCTCTAGCAACTCCTTGTCTTGATCTTTTTCAGTTTCATTTAAGGGACACCAGGTAATAATTGAAGGGTGGTTTAGATCTCTTTTTATAACTTCACCCCATTGGGGGATAATGTTTTTCCAAGCTTCACCTTGATTTAGCTTTAAACCCCAACTGCCAAATTCAGCCCAAGTTAAGTAACCTAGTTTATCAGCATAGTAAAGGTAGCGAGGTTCAAAAACTTTCTGGTGCATTCTAGCCCCATTAAACCCAAGTAATTGTGCCATTTCAATATCTTTTTTTAATAAAACGTCTTCTCTGGCTGTATAAATGCCATCGGGGTAATAACCCTGATCTAGTACTAGACGTTGAAAGATTGTCCGCCCATTTAGGAGAATTTTATTACCATCGATCTCTATGGCTCTTAAACCAAAATAGGTTTGCAGAAAATCTTTAGATCCACTATCATCTTCATAATAAAGCTTAGCTGTATATAGGCTGCCTTGACCTATTTCCCAGGAGACTTTCCTATTAAGTGAGACTGGTAGATAAAACCTGCCCCAGTTTGTAAGCTGAGACCCTTCGCCTACGATTTCATTGTCGTAACTAACCTCAACTGCAATTTTGCCGTTTCGGTTCTGATTATTCTTTCTTACTAAACCAGAGATTATTACCTGGCAATTATGCCAGTCTGGTATTATTCTTAACTCGTCAATATAGTTAGGAGAGACAAATTCCAACCACACAGTCTGCCAAATACCGGTTACACGGGTATAGTCACATCCTGATGAATACAAAGTCTGTGCTTGTTTGCCTCTTGGCTGAAGGCCACTGCGATTGTCGTCATTGACACCCACAACTAAAAGGTTGTCTCCATCCAAAAGATAATCTGTAATATCGATTTGAAATGGTGTATACCCACCTCTATGCTCTCCAACCAAATAGCTGTTAATAAAAACAGAGGTATAATAATCAACCGCACCGAAATGTAAGATCACTCTGTGATCTTGGTACTTTTTAGGTATGTCAATCATTCTTTTATACCAAACACTGGGTATAAATCCGGTATAAGCTATACCAGATAGTTCACTTTCAGGAGCAAAGGGCACTGTTATTTTTCTATCAAAACCAAGTCCTTTAGGGGCGTCTTCTTCAATGCCACTTTTACCAAAATCAAAACGAAAATCCCAATAGCCGTTTAAATTCAGCCAGTCTTTTCTATATAAATCTGGACGAGGATGTTCTGGTCTTGGTAACACTTAAAAACCTCCCCTTATATAATTCTAGTCCCACAATCCTTCCGTAAACTTACCCTTAGCAAACAAATAAGTTTTATCATAGATCTCTCTTAACTCTATTTGATCCTCAACTGCGCAGGTAGCTAGTGCTTTTGAGCCAAAATAATAAGCTTTAGCTGAATTTATATAATCCAGAGTCACTCCCGCCTTAAGATAAGTTAAATATCTTTCACGAGCAAGAGGATCTTTTAGCACACTATTTTCGCCTTCGATTTCAAAATTGGTCCCATAAGTAAGAGCATCTATATAAGTTTGCCAAAACCTTGACAGAGCAACCTGTTTGTTAAACATATAGTTTGGCTGTAAAAAAACCGCATCAAAATTAAAGTTATCATTATAACCAGGCGCTTTGTTAAAAGGAATCCAATAAAACTTATAGCCCTTTGCGTGTAGATAGTCAGAGGTTTTTAAAACAACATCCTTATCATAATCTTTATAAATATCCTCACTCATCCAATAAAAGCCAATAAGCTCGAGATTCTTAAAATCTTCCTTTTGCCAAAGTGTTTCGATTCGTTTTACATACCAGTCAATGGCTTTTAATCTTTGCCTTTGAGATTCTTCCCTACTCTGGTTAGTAATACTAAATGAAAGCTTTTCTCCATCTATTTCGCCAAAGTCATCTTGTGCTGTTAAAGGATTAGGAATCATAATAACTACTTTGGCCTTAGAATTTTCTTCGTTTTTTAAAGTTTTGTTAACACTTTCTTTAGCTTGATCAAAAGCAGCCAGTTGCTTTTTCCCCTCAAACAATTTATCAAGATACCAAACCCAGTCCTCTAACTTATTAGCTGTCGCTTTGTTACCTCCAATTACAGCTCCAAAATTACGACCGTATGGAGACTCAATACCCAGAAATAAAAAAGCATCAAAAAATGTATCTGCTACCTTTAAGTTGCGATCTAAATAACCTGCATAAGGCAGTGCATCCTTAAAAGACCATTCTCCTTTACCATCACTATAATAGCCGGTATAGATTAACATCATATTATTAAAGCCAACCTCTGCTGCTTTTTTAAAAGGCTTACACCTTTCAGGCAAAGGATAAAGTTTTTTGGCTCTTTCCCACATATCTTGGGTAGCTTTTTTAACCTCTGTTGTTTTAACAAGATTAATATTAATGTTTTCAACCTCTGTTAAGGCCATTTCGGTACGTAAAACAACTCCTCCGTAAGGATATCTATCATCTTTATCTTGAGTAGTGATAACATTTTTCCCATTCCAATTGACTACAATTTCATTGTCTCTAACAGTTAATATCAACTTGTATTTTTTATTAATACCTATCGGTTCTTGGTAGCTTCCTAATTTAACACCGATGTCCCAACGGCCATCATAACGCCAAAGAGAAAGGCCCCTCTGATCGATATTTAGGCAGTAACAGTCAAAAAGTCCATTTTGCCTAACCATAACACGTAAATTGCCCCATTGGCTAAATTCGCTAAATAAAATATCCATCTCTAAACTATAATCGACCCAGCTCAAATCACCGGTGGAGATATTGGCAAAACCCATTTTTTTGGTACTAAAACCATGTGGATTTCTTTGCCAAAGATAATCGTTGTTCCAAGAAAACTCACTTGACGCTAACATAGACATCACCCCTATAGCTAAAATAATTAATATCTTTTTTTCTCATGCTAACAGCTCTGGAACAGTGGCAATTAAAATAAAATTTCACCTTGGTAAAAATAACACCTGCCAATCCATCGAAATTAATTCAACTGGTTTTTAGCCTGTTTATCTTTTCAATACTTACTTTATCATAAGTCTGTCTTGGAGTATTAATATAAACAAGTGATAAAACGTGCATATCCATTGATATCGGAAATTTAGCGAGCATCCTTTAGCTTTTGGCTAGCCTGAGTAGAAATTCATATCCTAAAAAGAATAAGCTGAATAAACCAGTACTATTTATAGGCTCAACAAGCCACCTTATTTTTTATGGTCTAAGATCTCGTCTCTAGCGGGTAACTTTATGAATTATTACACTCATACAGCAGGAATGTTTCAATTTAAGCTGAAAAATTATCTTTGAAAGGGGACAGATAATAAATGACCAAAATCTTCCTATTAATTCTTATTTTAGCATTATCTGTGCAGGCCAAGCCAGCCACTATTGAAATCTGGCAGGCTTCTATGGAAGAATCAATTAAAATTATGAAAACTCTTATTGAAGAACATTTCACACCTAATACTGGAATTGAGGTAAGAATAAACACTATGCCAGGTGGAACCGAACAATGGAATAAAGTACTTTTAGCCATGGCTACCAATGATACTCCAGACCTTGCTATTATTGGTTCTGAATGGCCGCTTGAATTTGGTATCCGTGGTGGATTAGTTGATATGAAAGCAATGTTTGGTCAAGAATATGATGAGCTTTTCAAGCTTTCTTTTCCCGGACTTAATCAGTCACTTGATTACTATAAGACAGGCTTTGGACTTAATGTAAGTTTTGGACAGACACTCACCTATTATCGCAATGACATTTTTGCTGAAAATGGCTGGGGGGTTCCCCGTTCTTGGGATGATGTAAGAACTTTACTTCCCAAAATGCAAGCTAAGAAAATGAACCTAGGGTCTTCTGTCTGGTATCTTATTCCGGACTGGTTTGGTGCCTATATTTTTATGTGGCAAAATGGCTTGCGTGAAGTAAATACTGAACGCACCAAAACTACCTGGGATTCTCCGGAAGCTGTTAAAGCATTTAAAGAGTTTTGTGAGCTTTTTACCAAACACAATGTACCAAAAGAAAGCATCCCCTTTATTTCAAGTATAAGCAGTGGCGACTATCCTCTAATTGTAGGTATCAGTTGGGACTATTCCAACCTCTATTTAGGTGCTCCTAATCTTAAAGGCAAGTGGGAGCTCTGCCTTACCCCCGGGACCAAACAAAAAGACGGAACCATTAACCATTCTGCCTACATTGGTGGTAACCCTTATGTAATGTTTAAAGGCTCCAAAAACAAAGAAGCAGCCTGGGAATTTCTTAAGTGGTGGCTTCAACCGGATATACAGAAAGAGTATGCTAAACGACAATGGGATCACTTAAATCTAATCTATCAACCTGCTACTATGGAAGCCTATAATTCTCTCAGCTTTATCCCGGAAAATCATCTTAAAGTAATGAATGAGCAGACCAAAGCTTGTAAAGCACCTTTGTTTGCCCTAGGTTTGGTTGTAAGTCAGCGCTATCTTACTAATGCTGCTAGAAGTGTAGTTATTGGCAATGCCAATCCGGAAACAGAAATGCTTAAAGCTGCTGATTTAGCTAATCAAGAAATGGCACGCAAGCAAAAAGAATATACCCGTTTTATTAACGAATTAAATAAGAAAAAATAATCCCGTAAAAAAAAAAAGAGGTGTTTAATATGAACGCCTCTTTTTTTTTAATGCTACTGGCAATTTATTTAAATCAGAGGCCAACAGATCGTTTTAAAACCTTTACGGTATTCACTGGGAATATCTCTACCCTTTTTATAAGCTATTATTTTCATAGTTTTTAAATCAACTAAAAAATAGTGTCCTGAAGCTGTAAGATAGATTTTATCACCGATCATTTGTGCTCTGTCGATATCAACAATGAGGGTTTGCCCTGATGTTCTATCTACCAAAATAGTATGCCTAATCCCCAAAGAACCATCTGAAATAATTGCTAGCCTTCCTCCTAACCACTCGGTATTGGGATTGTAATCCCAGAGAACAAAAAGCAATACTGGGATAAACTGCCAAAAAACCCATATTAGGAGGAAGTCATTAAAAGCATCGGGCAGCTCCTCCCCTGTTTTTTCACCCACATCCCTAAGCCAGCTAAGCATCTCTATTGCTTCTGGGAAAAGCCAGATTATAACACCTAAGGATAACGTTAAGGCTAAAATAATATTAAAAGTTCTTCTTTTTATTCGAGATTTTAAGGGAATAGCTTGTGTTAGTAATTTAATGATAATTGTTAAAGAAAGAATTACAACCATAATTATCGCTCCTTTAAGATATTCTTACTAAGATAACTTGGTAGTTTGAAATCCCTTAATGGTTGACCTTACGTTTATCTCAAAAAGTAACAAGAATTGACTATCATAGTATTCTTCATGGCAGACCTAAGTCCTTGATTTGCCTCTTTGTAAGCTTTGTTATCAAACACCTATTTAAACCTTTTTGATTTTTTTGCTACATCATAAAAAATTGCTGTTATGAAAATCATAACAGCCAATTAATTTCCTAAAATATTCTCCGAGTCTAAAATCTTAGTATTAGGTTAATTTTATTAAGGAGGATCTTAATCTCTTCTTAGTACTCAAAAAAATTAACTTCTCAAAAACTTTTGTAAACCATGCTATAAGTAACTATTTTTCTTTATAAAAAGCCCAGTAGGGTAGCTAGACAATATCTCCCAACTAACAATCACTTTTATCTTCATTTGTTGTTTTTTCCATCTCGTCTCGCTCTAAATTGCTGATCTTCTGTAAACTAAACACAATGACACTAATTATTATACAACTTATCCCTAATAAAACTATTAAAATAGGCCAACAGAAACCACTTAGTTTTATGCTTTCGATCTCCCAGATATTAGCAGTTCTCTTTATAGCTAATTCAGCTTTTTTGAAAAAAAGCCAACTCCCATAAAGTACAAAGACTGAACCGGAAATTAAGCCCGCTACAGGTTGGTGATATTTACTGGTAGCAATAATAGTTATTAACAGTATAGCAATTATTAAAAAGACAACTAGATTAACCACCGGCACAGTCCTCCGTATCACAGCAAAGCTAAAAGTTATTTAAAACCCTAGGCTCTAATTTTGGATCCTTCCTGTAGGAACTTTTATAAGTTTTTTTCAAACAGATTGGATAATTAACTCCCGCTTCTGACATTAAAATGGCTTCTACCCTTACTAATAAGCGCGTCTTCTTTCTATAATCTTCCCAAATAAATTTTGTACCCGGTTGTAACTTTAAATGCTTTAGTCGTCTTTTTATACCCACCTTTAGATCGTTATCTTGTTTAGTAACATTATTAATTGGCAACTCATGATCTTGTGGTTGTATTTCTAGATCAAAAAGTAAATTGATATAGTTAACAAAACCTCTTACTGTCATCTTGTCACAAACTCTAATTCTTCGCCATTGAATTGGCTTAGTCCCCTCCATGTCTATGCGAAACTGCAAGACAGTGGGACACATAAATATCCCTCCAAACAGTCTAAGAATCTCTACATTTTTCCCTAAGCACGAAGTATAAGCTCCAGCTTAGTGTACTATTTCTTTGCTTATATACTAACATACTCCTGTACCTTAAACCAGTTTTAATCTTGTTTGTTAGTTGACTTAACCCACAACATTTTTTATTATCTCAAGAATGAACTCAGGCAGTTTAATCTCTTCCTTATTAGATTGCGGAGACAGAATAGTCTTTATAGTTAAAAAGATAGACTTACAAAAACTAATTAGGGGTTGATGAAACACTAAAGGTTCAAGTTCCGCTACCACAATTTTATCCCAATAACCAGCATAGAGCTGATCTTTATACGGAACATACTCTCTACTGGAAAAATGAGTAGGATGGAAACTCGCTAGAAAAGTCGTACCGGTTTTTTCTCGAGAAAAATCGTCGATAGCACCGAAAGCCTTGGAAATAACAGCCTTTTTTTCAGGATTGTCGGCAAAAACACCTTGATTTAAACTCTCTACTGCGAGTTCCGCGCAGAGCTCAGGTTCAAGCACATCTCTATTATCAGGCATAAAAGCTTCCCAGAGTAATGCATTGTGTATATAGCCGTTTTTAAGGGTAGAGATATAACCATAAATTCCATAGTAGCCTTCAATTAAGGACCAATCCAGAGCTGCCTCGATAAATCGGCCTTTTTCTTCTCTGGAACCATACTTTGCTACACACTTCCACAATGGCCAAAACAGCTGATACTTTTCTTCTCTTTGGATTTCAATTAGCTCATTGATTAGTTCCTGCATTAAAACAAGAGCATAAAAGGCTTTGGTACCGGCTTCACCTGTTGCTAAATAATTATCCCGCCAATTTAGATAGTCTTGAAATGAACTGGTACTGTTTTGATTAGCAATCTCTTTGATCTTTCGTATTACTTTTACTACATCCGGTTTTGCGTTAGATGGAATTGTTTGCCTAGCTAAATAGATAAAATCGCTATGGCCAGCCAGATTAATATCACTTGCATTTTGGGAGTTAAAACCTGCGTAATAAAACCAGGAATCAGGACTAGTCACACTAATAAGATCAGCATTTGTTTTCTCTTTTGCACCTAAGTCTGATAAAGAATAACCTGTAAAATAGCTTCTGTTAAATCTAATACCGGTATTAAAAAGTTGATCTCCATGCAAAAGACCGACTTTTGTATGGACAAAACCAAAACGATCATATACCACCGGAAGCTCATCTACAGTGAGCTTTTTGTCTTTAATAGCTAAATAGAAATTGCTCTTTTCATCTTTTTTAAGTTCAATGCCATTGGGCTCTACTAGTAGAGTCTTTAAATCCTCTTTTTTTGTGGTCATAAAAGGCTTTAATAACGGCCATTCTTTTTCTAAAAACCTTCTCAATCTTAAGCCCTGGAATATCTTGACACCCGATTCATGTAAATCGGAAAAGAGGTATTCCGATGCTATCCCAGATAAAAGATCTGAATTTACCATTACAAAACCCATTGGTGAGTAGATCTCTTTTATTTGTTCTATTGGATAGAACCATGTAAGATCAAAAACCAAATGTTTTTCGGTAACCTCTAGTAAATCGAGGCTAATAGCTTTTTTTATTTCTGCCTCAATGCTAATAAGGTTATTAAACCTTCTTGTCCAAGTAGAAGCAATCATTAAAAAACTCGTTGCTTGTTCAAGGGAGACCCTCTCTTGATTAAGCCAGTAATAATCTTCAGCTGAAAAGGCGAATTTATTAGCAATTGCAGCTAAATCACTATCCAAACAGGTTTTTGTAAAGCAATTATTATCCCTGTCATAGGTGAAAGTTATTTTGGTTAAATTCGCTTCTAAAACACTCATCTACAAAATTCACCCCCAGCTGCTAATCGAAAACAGAAAGCGGGTTAACCCACTTAGAGGTTTTTAACCCGCTTAGCTTTTTTGATTTTATACAAAAAAGTATTTCTAATTGTCTCGCAAAGGAAACTGTATATGGCAGTACAAATCAAGGTAGCTATAATAGTAATCAACCAAATTAAAAGCGAAGACCTAGTATCGGTGTTATATTTTTGCAACCAAAATAGAATTCCTGTACCAAATGAAATAGCGATTATGGCATTAGCATAGCTATAGGCTAATTCGATATTAAGTATTTTCAACGTAGCACTGCCAACCGCTTCTCGCACCAAATTTAGTATTCCTGAGACTAAGGTAAGAATAATAAACTTAAACACTAGATCAGCTATTAGCTCACTGTTTTTTACCTTAGGAATCATTCCCAAAGATCCCCAAATAAACTCTCTATAAGCATAGGCTCCTAAGAGATATATTAAAAATATTGCTGCAAATAATAAAGCTACTATAGCTCCTGTAGCAAATGATAACCACAGTTTTTTGAGCAGAGGATATTCCAACCATTTCTCCTTAATATCAACCCGAGACATAGCCTTCCACCCCCGGTTGCCTTTCCCTAACACATTTTTAGTTAAAATTTACTCTGGTAAATGTCTCTGTTAATATTTCTCGTCATCTATTTTATTTCCTCTTATTTGGTCTTGAATAATCTATAATAGTCTACTCCTATTCAATCTTATTAACAAAAATAATCTTCCAAACACTGAAAGGCTTTTAGTTAATATGAAAAGAGGCTGAGTTCGGTAATCTTAGCAGCTAGGAAACTAGACATTATTCCAAAACCACCATCATAAACAGCACCCTCACTCAAATCCTGGGCTTCCATGATTTTTTTATAACCATTGTCGCTGGTAGCTCTAAAATAGATAACTATTTTTTCTTCCTTGGCAAAGATTACAGTCTCATACTCAACACCTGCTTTAGCTCCCGGTGCAATAAACATTTCTTTGGGTTCAAGGATATTAAACTGTTTATCCCAGTTACCTTCAAATCTTGTAAAATAGCTTAAGGCACCAGAGATACCGGGAAAACTAAGGCAATAGCTATGAAAGCCTGGCTCGGTCAAACGGAAAAAGAAACGTAGGTAGTTGTAAAGTTTAGCCTTATCCAAACTAAATTTAGCCCGAAATACAAAATTAGCAAAACTATCATCATAAAAAAGCTGCGTCTCATAGCCTTCTTTGACCAGAATCTCGTTTTTGTTAATTTCCCAAATATCTTCCCCTTGAATTGTAAAATCATCCTTGTTATAAGGAGCTCCAAAATAGAGTTTGTTCTTAAATTTCATCTGCTCATCAATTGGCAATTCAGCACTTAATGCTAACCAGTTTACAGTCGCTACCTTTTTGTCTTGAGGGACATCTAAGACTACAACACCATTGGCATCGGCTTCAAATACATTATTAGCGATTTGAACTTTAGCAAATGGTGCTCTATTGCCGTCTGGAAGTAATATCTGAGCAGTAAGAGTCGTAGCTTGAAGGTTAACAGCCACCAACACCAAAACCATAACCACGAAAAATCCCAATCTCTTTGTCATCCTGTCTCTCCTCCTTTTTTGGGTAAACGCTTAACTATTATCATACTTTCTATTCTCTTTTTCTAAACCATTTCCTTCTATGCCATTTCCTGCCAAATGACCTGATGAGAAAAAGTTATGGCAAAAGCAAATTTCCCTCAATAGCGGAGCAGATAGTTTTTATAGGAGCTCTTGCAAAAACAGAGACATTCCCTTTAATCTCTTTTATCTCAGCCAAACCACCTTGTTGGGCCGAGATAGTTACATCACCTACAATATTTTCCATTTTTAAATCTAAAAGAGTATCACTATCTATAACTACAAACCCTGCAACATTTTTTACTACCATTGTTCCACCAAGATCACTAATCCAAATATCACCCAATATGTCTTTTAGTACTAAGTTACCTCCGTTATCACGTATTCTAACCATCCCGTTAACAGCCAAAAGGGTGGTTTGATTTCCATAGGTTTTAATATCCAAGCCAGCTATTTGAGAAACAAAAACATCTTTTTCTGCTTGGCAGATAACTAAAGCCATATGTTCTGGCATTTCGATATTGATCTCTAGGCCGTTAGCATTTTGTTCTAGCAAAGACCAGTCAATCTCAAGCCATAGTTCATCACTTAAAATTTCATAGACTATCTCTAGGTTAGCTATGCCTTTAGGAGATCTAGTAAGCAGTTTTACGATAACAGTCTCTAAGTCGTTTTTTCCTTTTATCGTAAGTGGAAGTTTTATAGTATTGATTCTCAAGGTGATGCAATCCTTACTTTGAATCTCTTTTTGAATTATTGTTTGTAACTGATTGTCTGTGGGATTAACTTTAGCATCTACTGGACTTTCTTCAGCTATAGTAGTTATTGTAGTTAATAATACAACTACAATAAATATCCATCTTACTTTTTTCATTTCTTTGTGTAACCTCCAAATTAAGCCCTAGCTTTTACAAAACTGCTCGCTCTTCATATTCAAGGGGACAAGAACCGCCACAGGCCATAAGATGAGTACAACCTTGGCAGGTTTTATCTAGCCATTTCCTCTCACGTAAATACATTGCTAAAGGATGATTCCAAGCATCCTTTAACGAATCGGTTTTTATATTACCTAAGCCGTCAAAATAAGATTGACAAGGAATAATTCTTCCGTCTGGTTCAATAGCCAAAACTGTTTGCGCTGCTGCACAGCGTTTTGTTCCAAAGCCTTCCTGTAAAGGGTCGAAAGCTAGATAGCAAGTTGGTGTAAACCAAATTAACTCAGCCCTAGAAATGGCACAGCTTTTCTTAGCATGATTTAGAATTAGTTTCAATCTTGAAGCTGGGAGACCTTCTTTGTTTTTACCTCTTTGAGAACGAATCAGGCCATTTAAGCCTATCCTACTTACACCAAGCTGAAGTAAAAAATCTAAAGTATCAGTTATCTCTTTTTCATTAAGACTTGTCATGGTAGTGTTAGTAGTTACTCTAAGACTTGATGCCAGCGCATTTTTTAGGCCGGCTAGAGTTTGCTCAAACGCACCTTCTATACCGACTATTCTATCATGAACCTCTTTGAGATGAGACTCAATTGTTATCTGTACATAATCCAAGCCGGATTCCACTAGTTTTGTCACTTTCTCGGAGGTTAAAAGCCTGCCATTTGTAATCAGACCGGTAATCATTCCTAGTCCTTTAGCGTATTGTATTAGTTCAAGTAAATCAGCCCTAAGCAAAGACTCCCCCCCGGTAAAAGCCACCTGAGGCACTCCAAACTGCCATAATTTGTCAAGAGCATTTTGCCATTCTAAGGTAGTAAGTTCCTCGGTTTTATGACTCCCACCTGCATAGCAATGAAAGCAGTCGTTATTGCAAATATAAGTCAAAGCTAAATCCACCCTTAGGGGAGCTTGAAAACATCTCTCTCCTACTTGGATGTTTATACCCGAACCTGCACAACAGCCTTTAGCAGCTGTGACTAAACTCCTCTTAAGCTTTAACCAGTCTTTTTTTGCTTTTATGGGATTAACTCCATATCTTAACATCGACCAGACGGTTTTGCTATCATTTGCACCGCTTTTTAAAAATAAAGCTACATAGCGATAACCGGCTTTATTTAATTCTATTACCTTACTTCCATTAATAATAAGAACTCCTCCGTCGCTTTCACGGCGGAGGTGCCAATTGTCACCTTCAACTTCATAAAAAACCAAACTGTTATTTCTATTCATCAAGTGCATCCCCCACTACTGGCACAGGCACAGGCACAGGCGCAAGCACAACTACTTCCACCAGTTTTGCCTCCTCCGGCAGCTGTGGTAAAAGTGTTGTTAAAAGTGGCCTGTCTTTGTTTTTCCTGGTTAGAATTGAGAAAACTCAGATAAAACAATGGTAGATAACCATGCAGATATCCCGGTTCATAACTTACATCGGTTATTGGTTTATCTGGTATCTTGCGATCTAAATAATCGTTAAGAACCTGCCACCTGATGGCATCTTTTTGTTCTGCTAGTTCAGGACTTTTTAATAAAGTAGTGTAATAAGCTTTTGTCTGGGCTCCACAATAACCACCCAGGAGTTCCTTTAACTTTTGCACCATTTTTTGATATAGTTCAGGCCATTTTTCTTCTTTCAATTCCACATTTTCATCAATGCCATCTATAAAAAGCTCTTCGTACCAGGTAACTCGTTCTAATGAAGGTACTTTAACTAACTTATTTTCACTGGTCATTTTAACAATCTTTTTGTCCATAAGACCCATAAGGATAAGCTTGATAAGCAGATCCCCAGGCACATTAAAAAACAAAGCTGCTTCTACGGGATCAAAAGTTGTACAGGCCTCTTTGCCGGTTATATAGGCTGCTGGAGTCATGTACCTGGCTTGTTTATAAGACCAGGTAATTATTAGAGCCAAAATAAGGATAACTCCGCCTACAACCATAGCTATTATACCTTTTTGAGTGGTACTAAGCCAGTTTTTTTGCGGTTTAAAGCTTTCATTAAAATAACCTCTGGGCAATTGTAACGCATGAGCTAGTTTGGTATTTTTAGCTACGTTGTGATATTTAAAAACCGCCACCGACATATTATTATACCGTTGTATAGAATCTGGTTCACCCTTAAGGTAACCGATTTTATATGGATCGAGCTTGGGAGCAAATCTAAACTCAAGTGTTAATTCTTTCACTTGACTCTTTTCCCACCAGGCTGGAATATAAGAAAGTGAAACTTTTTGGTCTTTCAATTCTTTATCCGGTTGCTGTTTATCAAACCAGTAGATCAAATCTGGTATCTCCGCATAAAAATGGATCACTAGATTTTCGCCAGGAAGAATAGCTGGAAAATCCTTGAAAATAACTTGTTGAATGTCATCTCCTTTTTTTACCTTAAAGTCCAAAGAAGAATAAACACCGTCTTTGAGATACTTAGCATAAGTTACAGTTGTCCCCTTAGTTGGCAAACCAACCCAGATCTCAGTACCATTTTCAGTAGATTCTGGCAATACCTTAAAAGAAAACTCTTTATCAAGTAGGATCTTACCTTGAGTGCTTACCTCTAATATTTCGTTTTGCCATTCTATTTCATAGTAAAAAGAGGCTAAGGCAGTTGTGACAAAAAACAAAAAAACAACTGCGGCAAGTAATGGTTTTTTCATGTGATTACCCTCCCCTTTGGGTATTCTAATGTTTCTTTTTTCTACTCTGATTTAAGACCACTAACAGAATCTCATTTGGTTTTAACCTTTTTTATTAGTTGAGACAGACTTTAGCGGCATACGCTCCTGTAGCTGCCGCAGTTTGAAAAAATTCGCTCTCCTCGCTATAACTACGCCCCATGGTACTAAGAGACAAAGCAGCGTAGTCAAGGCAAGGGTATTTTTCGATCACAATCCTATGAGGCTCTAAATCGATTGTAAGCCACTTAGAGTTGGTAAAGACTACTTCTGCCAAACCAAGCGCAATCCTTTTTAATGAAGTTATAGTATGGTGAGACAATCCCCAATGCCTCTTTCTTTTGTCTGAGGTCATAATACGGGGAATAACTATGGCTCTTCCTCCTAGGGAGTTTACCGCATTAATGCCTGTGCCAACTTCCAGAGCAGTTGTTCCCCAAAGACTATTGGTCCCGACAATTCCCGGCCCCATACCCATAATAATAATATCACATTCTTGTGAGGCTAACGCTAAAGCACTATAGATATTTACAGCTTCTTTTTCTCCGCCAAAAGAATGTCCAGCTGTATATGTTAAAAAGTCATGGCCACTTTTTTGCAACTTCAAAACTGCTAAACTATAATCAATTGGCAAGGCCCCTCCATCAGTCATTATATAGCCTATTTTGAGGCTTGGATTAACTGACCACACTCCAAAAGCAGCCGGTACCAACATACTATGTAGTTCAGCCAAGATAACAGGATTATGGATAGTTAGTGGTAGCTCACTAATTTCTTCCTCTGCTAAAACTTTTAACTGTAGCGGGGTATACCTTAGTTTAATTATATGACCTTGTCCTTTAAGTTCAAGCGGGAGATTATCTAAATTAACAACAACAAAATCAAAGCCTCCGCTTCCAAGACCTAAATCTACTGCCGTAGTATTAATGACTACTTCCTGACCGACTTCAACTTCACCCAAAAGCCTGGAGTAATAAAGAGCCTCTCGCTGACCTTTGTCTGTATCTACCTTTAGTTTAGTAACTAACCCTCTTTGTAGAATCTTGGCTACTTTTGCTTTCTGCAAACCTATCTCCATAGAAAAACTCCCCCCGCTTTTAGTGTTTACAAAAAAAAGGGGGGAGAGTTATCTCGCCCCTGGAACTTATTGCTTATTATTTTCGTCCGCAGGTGCTAATAAAGCTTTTCGTGAGAGATTTATTCTACCCTGCTGGTCAATTTCAACTACTTTAACCATAATGCTATCTCCTACCTGCACTACATCCTCAACATTAGCTACACGCTCGTTAGCAAGTTTTGATATATGCACCAGGCCTTCTTTACCGGGTAAAATCTCTACAAAAGCACCAAACTTAGCGATTTTGGTAACTACGCCATCATAAATCTCACCGACTTGAACTTCCTTGGTAAGATCGTTGATTCTTTTGACTGCTTTATCGGCTGCCACCATATCGACAGAAGCAATATATACGGTACCATCATCTTGAATATCAATCTCAACTCCGGTATCGGCAATAATGGAACGTATTGTTTTACCACCTGGTCCAATAACGTCGCGAATCTTCTCCGGATCGATTTGCATGGTAACCATTCTTGGTGCATAAGGAGACAGTTCAGCTCTAGGTTCAGCAATAACTTCAGCCATTTTTCGGAGAATAAATTCACGTGCTTCTTTGGCTTGTTTTAAGGCCTGGCTAAGAATCTCTTTATTGACACCAGTTACTTTGATATCCATTTGCAGTGCAGTAATACCATCGTTGGTTCCGGCAACCTTAAAGTCCATATCACCAAAGTGATCTTCCAAACCCTGAATATCGGTCAAAATGGTAAAGTTCTTTTCTCCTTTAACTAGGCCCATGGCAATACCAGCAACTGGTTTTTTGATAGGTACGCCCGCATCCATCAACGCCAATGTGCTGCCACAGATACTAGCCTGAGATGACGAACCATTTGATTCCAAAACCTCAGAAACTACACGGATAGTATAGGGGAACTCTTCTTCTTTAGGTATTACAGGTAGTAGTGCTCTTTCAGCTAGAGCGCCATGGCCAATCTCTCTGCGGCCAGGTGTTCTCATAGGTCTAACCTCTCCCACAGAAAACCCGGGGAAATTGTAATGGTGGATATAACGTTTTTTATCCTCCTCGGTTAAACCGTCTAATAACTGCACATCGTTTAAACAGCCTAAGGTACAGACGGAAAGAACCTGTGTCTGACCTCTATGAAACATGCCTGTCCCATGAACCCTAGGAAGCACACCGACATCACATCTAATTGGTCTTATCTCTGTTAAACCACGTCCATCGGGACGAATCTTTTCTTCTGTGATCATACGACGAACTTCGGATACTTCCAATTCATCGATTAGGCTTCTGACTTGCCCTTCACGATTTAGATAATCTTCTTCACCTAAAATCTCGACCAGCTTTTCAGACAGTTCTTTTTTTACATTCTCGACTGCTTCTTGTCTGGCTAGTTTTTCGGTTGTACGCAAAGCCTGACTCATTTTGGCCAATCCCTGTTCAAAAACGAGTTTCTTTAAGTCTTTATCTGTTTGTGCTAAAACTACTTCCCGCTTTGGTTTGCCTATCTCCTCCCAGATAGCTTTTTGCCACTCAGTAATATTTTTAATTTCCTGATGAGCAAATAAGATAGCCTCCAAAGCTGTTTCTTCACTTACTTCATTAGCACCGGCTTCAACCATGGTAATTGCTTCGGCTGTACCTGAGACCATGATATTTAGTTGGCTTTTTTCCTGCTCTAAAACGCTTGGATTTAGGATAAATTTACCATCTATAAGACCTACTCTAACACCTGCTAAAGGAAGGTCAAAAGGAATATCAGAGACCAGAAGTGCCAGTGAAGCCCCGATAGTAGCTGCAATCTCAGGTGCAAAGTCGGTGTCTACTGAAAGGACGGTAGCAACAATCTGGACATCATTCCGAAAACCTTCCGGAAATAGGGGTCTTAGTGGTCTATCGATTAAACGTGCATTTAAGATGGCAACTTCAGTGGGTTTACCTTCCCTACGTCCCCAAGAACCAGGAATCTTACCAACAGCATACATTTTTTCCTCATAATCTACTAGTAAAGGAAAAAAGTCTATGCCTTCACGTGGTTCTTTGGACATACATGCGGTAACTAAAACTACTGTATCACCATAATGCATCAGTACTGCTCCATTAGCTTGAGCAGCATAATTACCAAACTCAGCAGTTAGAGTTTGGCCTCCAAGCTCAAATGAATAGGTTTTTCGCTCCATTAATTTCCCTCCTGTGTCTGCTAAAAAGGGAGCGGCCTCCCGCTCCCTTTTTTCTACTTAAGTGGTCTAATGCCTAGCTTCTCAATGAGAGTTCTATATCTTTGGATATCTTTGTCTCGTAGGTACTTGAGAAGGCCATTTCTCTGTCCGATGAGCTTGTACAAACCACGGCGAGAATGGTAGTCCTTAGAATGCTTTTTTAAATGTTCTGTTAAGTCGCTGATTCTTTTGCTTAACATAGCAATCTGGACTTCAGGAGAACCGGTATCGCCTTCATGTGTTTGATACTCTTCAATTATTACCTTCTTAGTTTGTGCATCAAGTGCCATTTAGACACCTCCTTACATTTAAATCCCCCATAGCCAAGCTTAACGTCGGAGGTTTCGTTAGGCTGAGCAATGGGTTAGTTCGTATTTAGTTTATCATAAGAACATCTAATTAACAACAATTCTTCCTTAAGACTAAAAATTATTACAGCTATATGTCTAGTATATGTTTTATCCGTACTGTAATTTCTATTCGTTAATTCATAAATATGAACATTGCTTGCCCGATAATTTTTATACTTAAAGGTAATGCTTGATTATAAAGCGGGCCTTTTTTTCATCAAGTTCTACTTGGTCTCTTAACGCTAAAGCCGAGTTAAATTTAACTATGCCTCGGAGATAATCAATAAACTCTAATTTAATCTCTTTACCATAAAGATTGCCCGCAAAATCTATAAAATAAACCTCAACAGCTATATCTAAATCATCACGGAAGGTTGGTTTATTCGAAATTGATAAAAGACCATAAGCGGATTTTTCCTCAAAAAATCCTTCCACTAGGTAAACGCCGCAAGCTGGTATGAGTTTATCTCGAGATACTTCCAGATTGGCTGTAGGCATACTTAAGGTACGTCCTCGGCCCTCTCCTATGATAACCTCGCCGGCTAAAGAATATCTTCTGCCAAGGAGAGTGTTGGCTCTAAGTATTTGCCCTTCATGTAAAAATCTTCTAATTAAAGTCGATGATATAATACTCTGATTATCTTTAATAACAGGACTTATTACTATCGGAATCCGGTTTCTTCTACCCAAAAAGGACAAAAGAGTACTGTTTCCCTGAGCTTTTTTACCAAAATGGAAATCAGTACCGACAACTGCACCTACTGCCCCAAATTTAGTCAGTAAAGTTTCCTGAAAAAACTGTGCTGCTGAATAATTAGCCAGATCATAAAAACTTGGTATAAAAACAATTTCAACTCCCAGTTTTTCAAGCAGTCTAAATTTTTCGGTTTTAGTTGTTAAAAGTTGCACCGCATTTGCTTTTAAGACTGTCTCTGGATGCTCGTTAAAGGTCATTAAAGCTAAACGAGCTCCTTTTTTAGTAGCTAAATCTCTGCCCTGTTTAATTAAATTTTGATGTCCCCTATGAAGTCCATCGAAGGTACCCAAAACTACTATTGTTCTATCTGGACATTTTTCTAAACCTCTGATCTCCACTTTTCCCACCTGCCAAGCTACTTTAGGTAATAAGAATCTTTTCTGGTTTAAGTATAGGTTTATCTTCTCCTAGGAAGTGATAAATACCTACAAATATATTGGTAGCTGTATAAACTAGAACTCGCTGATTTTTTATAAGAGAATCTAATTGGTTTTCTTCTACCTCAGCTGCGGTTAAAACCTGTCCGTTTAATAGTGCTTTCTCCTTACCTTTAAGAGCCCTTATCACTGGAAAATCTAAGATTTGATCTGCGGGTATGATAAAGTCTTGACCGGTCTTCATTTTTGAATCTATCTCTTCTATTAAAAGCGAATCGGCAATTTTTAGGCCCCCCGAAGCTGTACGCAGAAGAAAGCCCATATGAGCCGGCAGTCCTATTCTCTCTCCAAGTGCCTTACAAAGAGAGCGAATATAAGTACCTTTACTCACCTGAGCTTCCAACAAAACCTTATCTCCGGTATGAATAAGTTGAGGAGCCGAGATTATCTTCAAGGAATAAATAATAATATCCCTTGGTTCTCTAGCTATCTCTTGGCCCTCACGAAATAGTTCATATAGTTTTTTACCTCGGACTTTAATGGCTGAGGCCATAGGTGGAATCTGCTTTTGGGGTCCCATAAATTCTGATAAAACAGCCTCTAGATCTTCTCTTTTAATAGTTCCGGTCTTTTGGGTTAAAATTTCGCCAAAACTATCTTCCGTAGTAGTTGCTACACCTAAAACCAGCTCAAACCGATAAGTCTTTTGCTGTTCTAATAAATATTCCAAAACCCGGGTAGCTTTACCCACCCCCAAGACCAAAACACCCGCGGCTCCGGGGTCAAGGGTCCCGGCGTGGCCAATACGTTTTTCACCAAGAAGACGTCGCATTTTAGCAACTACATCATGAGATGACATTCCCGGTGTTTTAAGGAGATTAATAATGCCTTCCATTGATCTAAGACACCTCTTTGGCTTTAGCTAATACTTGATTAATAGCTGTATTTAATGGAGCTTCGATAACACAGCCAGCAGCTTTCGGATGACCTCCACCGCCAAATTTTTCAGCTAGAGTAGCCACATTATAAGAGCTCTGAGATCGCAAGGACACTTTAACCAGATTTTTTTCTTTTTCTTTAAATACAATAGCGATTTCAATATTAGCCATCATTTTCATATAAGTAGATAGTTCTTCAGCTGCTCCAAAATCAAGGCCTAGATCTTCCACTTCTTTAAAACTAATCCAAGTGTAGCAGATCTTCTCAACTAAGGTAATACGATTAAACGCTAAAGCTAAAAGCTTAAAATAACCAGGTGATTTATGCTCATGAATCTCGCTGCTGATAAAAGCTGGATTGGCACCGGCTTTTACTAGTTTAGCAGCTTTTTCTAGAGTTTGGGCTGTAGTGTTGCTAAATCGGAAGCCTCCTGTATCGGTAAAAAGGGCCGTATAAAGAGGTTCACTAAGTTTTTCATCCAGTTTTAGACCTAAGTCTAAAATTAAATCCATAATAATTTCACCGGTAGCCGATCTTTTAGGATCGACATAATTAATAGCTCCATAATTAGGATTAGAACTATGGTGATCAATATTAATTGTTAAATCCTGAGTCTTAAAAAGTTCTAAACCTTTATCACCAAGACGGTTACTATCCGCAGAGTCAATGGCTATTGCTATATCAAAACTTTGGGTTACATCCTCAGTTTTGATTAATTCACCTTCTTGAGGTAAAAATTTTAGAAAAGAGGGAATATCATCCTCACAGGCCATGATAACCTCTTTATCTAATCTTTTTAAGGCTCTCCCTAAGGCTAAAAGTGAGCCTATACAGTCTCCATCAGGAGTAACATGGCAAAGAAGCAGGATGCGCTTTTTTTTTAACAAAAGTGAAGCAATTTCACTTCTGATTGCCATCATCCTCACCGCTCTCTTTTTTCTCGACTTCATTTAAAAGCTCCATAATACGTGCTCCGCGTTTAAGAGAGTCATCATAGCGAAAAGTTATCTCCGGCGTTACTCTTAATCTGATACGTTTGCCAATTTCACTGCGGATATACCCAGAAGCTTTATCTAAGCCACTTTGAATCTCTTCTAGTTTATGGTCGTTAAGGGTAGAATAAAAGACCTTTACAAAGGTAAGATCATCGCTTATATCAACATCAGTGATGGAGATAAAACCGATACGCGGATCCTTAACATCCTGTCTTAAAATATTGGCTAATTCACGTTTTATCTCTTCTTGCACTCTCTCTTTACGTGAAAACTGCGGCATGTAAATAACCTGCCTTTCTTGAGATATAAAGAGAACGTTAGCTTATTCTATCTGGACCATCTGATAAGCTTCGATGATGTCGCCTTCTTTAATATCATTAAACTTTTCAAAACCAATACCACATTCAAAACCAGTAGCTATTTCCTTGACATCGTCTTTAAATCTTTTTAGAGAACCCAGCTCGCCTTCATAGATAACAATATGGTCTCTAAGTACTCTAGCTTTAGCTGAGCGAACAACTTTTCCATCTAAAACATAACAGCCTCCGATATTACCTGCTTTGGGTACCTTAAAGACTGCTCTTACTTCAGCATGGCCAATAATATCTTCCTTAAACTTGGGTTCGAGAAGTCCTTTAAGCGCTTTTTGGATATCATCTACCGCATCGTAGATAATACGATAAAGTCTTATATCCACAGCTTCTTTTTCAGCAGCTTTTTTAGCAATAGCATCAGGGCGAACATTAAAGCCAACTACAATCGCATTCGAGGCTGAAGCTAGCATAATATCACTTTCACTTATGGCGCCGACTCCAGCATGAATAGCAACCACTTTAACTTCAGCGGTAGAAAGTTTTTCTAACGACTGCTTAACAGCTTCAGCAGAACCTTGAACATCAGCTTTAATAAGTAGCTTTAATTCTTTTATATCCGCACTTTGAATTTGCGCAAAAAGGTCGTCTAGGGAAACCTTGGTGACTTTTTGCATACTAGCCCTATCTTTATCCAGGCGTTTATCGGCGATATCTCTAGCAGCTCTGTCATCTCGGGTAACCTGGAAGGGATCGCCTGCCTGAGGCACATCATTAAGACCTAAAACTTCAACTGGAGTGGAAGGACCTGCAACTTTGATATTTTGTCCTTTATCATTCACCATGGCTCTGATACGTCCAAAAACAGTCCCAGCCACAACTGAATCCCCTATTTCCAAGGTACCTCTTTTTACAAGAACAGTAGCTGTTGGACCTCTTCCTTTATCTAATTTAGCTTCGATAATAATGCCATCGGCTGGACCATCTATCGGAGCTTTTAATTCCTGCATCTCAGATACTAAAATAATCATATCTAAAAGTTCGGCAATCCCCTCACCACGTAAAGCTGAAACAGGTACACAGATAGTGTCCCCGCCCCAATCTTCGGGTATAAGCCCATGTTCTGATAGCTGCTGTTTTACATGATCTGGGTTAGCACCAGAAACATCAATTTTATTAACTGCCACTATAATAGGTACCTTGGCTGCTTTGGCATGGTTGACAGCCTCTATGGTTTGAGGCATCACTCCATCATTAGCTGCTACAACCAAAATGGCAATATCAGTTACCTGGGCACCTCTTGCTCTCATGGAAGTAAAGGCTTCATGGCCTGGAGTGTCTAAAAAAGTAATTTTTTTATTATTAACCTCGACCTGGTAAGCCCCGATATGTTGGGTTATGCCACCGGCTTCGCTAGCAGCTACTTTAGTGTTGCGAATTCTATCAAGTAAGGTTGTCTTTCCATGGTCAACATGGCCCATAATAGTTACTACCGGGGCTCTATCAATCGCAACAAACTCTTCTTCTTTATCTGCTTCGTTCTTCTCACATGAGCTTGCCAGAGCGGATTTTTGTTTTAGTTTGGCACCGTATTCATCTGCTAAAATTTGAACTACTTCATAATCAATCTCTGCGTTTTGGGTTAACATTAAGCCTAAATCCATAAGCTTTTTGATCATCTCGGTAACGGGGACCTCTAATTTTTGGGCCATCTCTGCTACAGTAACTGAACTCTCTACTTCAATAACCTTCTTTTTTTTCTTTTTTGTTGTTTTAACTGCGACCGGCTCTTCTGACTCTTTGAAATCACTTTCCTCACCCGAGGCAAACTCTTCTTTCAAAATATCGACCAGATCATCTTCTATAGCACTCATATGACTGCTTATCTCAAAACCTAAACCTTTGAGATAATCAATAAGTTGCTTGCTGGTAACACTAAGAATTTTAGCTAATTCGTAGATACGAGTTCTACCCATCTACTCACCCCCAGATTTATATAACTCACCTATTGTCTGTGCAAAGTTAGTATCGGTAACGACTAAGACTGCGGCTTCTCTAAAGCCCACAAGCTCTCCCAGACTTTTTTTGTTTTTAAAGTCTAGTATCTTTACATGGTGTTTATTAGCCAGATGCCAAAAATTGCGTTTGGTGGAATTACCCGCATCTTCGGCTACAATGATTAGTTTGGCTGTTTGGCGTTTAATGGATTCTTCACATGCCTTGCAGCCCACCACGATTTTCCCCGAACGGCGTGCTAAACCAAGTATGGTCATTGCTTAATAAATTCCTCTCTAAGCCTATTGTAAATATCCTCTGAAACATTGGTATCTAAGGTTTGAGAGAGCTTATCTCCTTTATAAGCTTTCTCCAGGCACTCAATTTTAGCACAGATATAAGCACCTCTACCGTTTAACTTGCCGGTTGGATCAATTTTTACTTCTCCAGTAGGAGTTTTGACTATACGAATTAATTCTCTTTTTGTAAATTTACCCCTACAGCCAATACAGCTTCTTTCAGGAATCTTTTTGGCCATCTTCCCTCACCTCAGGCTCGCTACTTGTCTGGCTTTCACTTTTAATATCAATCTTCCAGCCGGTTAATTTAGCTGCCAGTCTGGCATTTTGACCTTCTCTGCCAATTGCCAGTGAAAGCTGGTCATCAGGGACAATAACTCGAGCAATTTTCTCATCACCTTCAAGTATCTGGACTTGGCTGACCTTAGCCGGTGACAAAGCGTTAGCTACAAATACCGCTGGTTCCTTATCCCAAGTTATGACATCGATCCTTTCTCCGTACAGTTCATCAACAATAGCTTTAATACGAGCTCCTTTGTTTCCTACACAAGACCCTACCGGATCAACATTGGGATCTACTGAATGAACTGCAACTTTAGAACGATTTCCAGCTTCTCTAGCCACAGCTTTTACCTGGACTATACCATCATGAATCTCCGGTACTTCAAGTTCTAACAATCTAAGAAGCAGACCAGGGTGAGTGCGAGATAAAATGATCTTTGGTCCCTGGGTTACTTCTTTTACCTCGGCAATATATACTTTAATGCGATCCCCATGTTTATATGTTTCGCTAGCTACCTGTTCTTTGGGAAGTAAAAGTGCCTCTGTTTTACCTAAGTTAATAAAGACATTGTTACCTGAAACTCTCTCGACAATACCAGTGATAAGATCTCCCTCACGATTTTTAAACTCCTCAAGAATTAAGCTTCTTTCGATAACCAAAAGGTTGTTTCTAACATTTTGCTTTGCATTAGTAGCAACTTTGCGTTTGAAATCAGCCGGAGTTACCTCAATCTCCAATACATCACCTACATCAAAAGCGGGATTTACCTCCCTGGCTTTAACCAAAGAGATTTGAGTTTCATTGTTTTGGACTTCTTCTACAATAGTCTTTTGCATATAGATATGCAGTTCCATATCACTGTCAAAACGGACAACGATCGATTGCCCATCTGCTTTGTAATTGTTTTTATAAGCTGTAATCAGAGAAGATTGCAATACCGCCATTAGTTTTTCTTCCGGAATACCCTTCTCTTTCGATATTTCTTGAATCGCCCGGTATATTTCACTTGACATGTTTCTTTTAACCCTCCACCCTAAAACTTGATAGCCAGGCGAGCCTTAATCACTTGAGAATAAGAAAGCTTATAGCAATCTGCTTCATCTTCAAGGATAATATTCTCGTTCTCGTCTGCCTGTTTTAAATAGCCGGTTAGCTTGTTCTTACCTTCTACAGGCTCTTTAAGAACCAAATAAACATAACGCCCCAGCTGTTTTTGCAAATCCTTATAGTCTTTTATTTTTCTCTCGGCCCCGGGAGAAGATACTTCCAGATAATAGGCTCCCTCAATAGGATCAGCCCTGTCTAGGACCTCTGACAAAGCCCTATTTACTTTCTCACAATCATTTATGGTCACACCTTCTGGTGGTTTGTCGATAACAACACTTAAAACCCAGTTTGTGCCTTCCTTGCGGTAAGTTATTGCAAAAAGCTCAATAGCCATACTCTCCAGGATTGGTGTTACCACCTCGCTAACAACATCGATAACCCTACCGCTCATAGTTTTCCTCCTTCAACTAGTTACTATTGATAAAAGAAAGAGTGGGCAGACCCACTCTTCTACAAACGTTCACGCTACAACTAAATAATATTTACTACCTTGCTATACGAAAATATTATAGCACAAAGTGGTGCAATAAGCAATAAAACTTAAAAAAGCGACATTTGGCTTGATTCTGGCATACCGTCTAGACAGCCATGATTTCTTAAAGCTTCAATAACATTCTTAGAAACCTTCGCTTTTTCCTGTAGCTCTTGAATAGAAGCAAACCTCTCCACTGTTTTTTTGGCTTCATCTAAAGCCTGTGCTGCTGCTTCACCTACCCCTTCTAAAGTTTTTAAAGGTGGCAAAAGACCACTTGGGGTTATTTTAAAGTAGGCAACATCGGATTCATAGAGATCAACATAACGAAATTCAATTCCCCTAGCCAAGGCTTCAGATATAATCTCGAGTGTTGTTATCTGAGAGGCTTCTTTTTCTGTCAAATCATTGGCTCTGGCTTTAAGGTTATCTAGTTGACTTTTGATGGCATCTTGCCCTTGAGGAGCTAGATTAGCCGGAAAATCTGTGGCTCGAGTTGAAAAATAGGTCGCATAATAAGCCTTAGGATAATGAACCTTAAAGTAAGCGATTCTAAAGGCCATTATAACATAAGCTACAGCATGAGCTTTGGGAAAGAGATAACTAATCTTTTTACATGCTCCAATAAACCAGTCTGGGGTATTGTGCTTTTTCATCTCTGAAATATTTTCTTCTGTAAGCCCCTTGCCTTTTCTAACCCTCTCCATAATATTGAAAGCTAAAGAAGGCTCCATCCCATATTGGATAAGAGCATTCATAATATCATCACGGGTGGCAATAGCTTCTTTTAAGCTAGCTTGGCCTTCTTTAATTAAATCCTGGGCGTTATTGGTCCACACATCGGTCCCATGTGAAAAACCTGAAATCCGGACTAGTTCAGCGAAGGTAGTAGGTTTTGTCTCTTCAACCATTCTACGGACAAAATTAGTACCAAACTCAGGGATTCCTAAAACACCTACTGTGCATCCCCCTACTTCATCCGGAGTGAGATTTAAGCTCTCTAAACCGGCAAAAATAGCCAGAGTATCCGGATCATCAAGAGGAATCTCTCTTACATCAATTCCAGTTAAATCAGACAGCATCCTAAGCATGGTAGGATCATCATGCCCCAAAATATCAAGTTTAACCAAATTAGCATCGATAGAATGAAAATCAAAGTGGGTAGTTATTGTATCAGCTTCGGTATCGTTAGCAGGATGCTGTATCGGTGTAAATTCATAAATTTCTCTGCCTTCTGGAACAACTACCATGCCTCCCGGGTGTTGTCCGGTAGTTCTTTTTATTCCCACACAGGCTCTGGTAATCCTATTTATTTCAGCTTCCGGCCAGGTTTGTTTGCGATCCTCAAGGTATTTAGCCACAAACCCAAAAGCTGTCTTTTCAGCTAAAGTACCAATTGTTCCGGCTCTAAATACATGCTCTTTGCCAAATAGCTCTTCAGTATATTTATGAATGGTCGCTTGATAGATGCCGGAAAAGTTAAGATCAATATCCGGAACTTTATCACCCTTAAAACCCATGAATATTTCAAAAGGAATATCAAAACCGTCCCGTTTAAGTTCTTCTTGACAGTTTGGACACTTCTTGAGGGGAAGATCAGCCCCGCATCCATATTCAGGATCATTGCTAAACTCACTATAATAACAATGAGGGCAAAGGTAATGCGGAGGTAGGGGATTTACTTCGGTAATATTACACATAGTAGCCACCAGTGATGATCCCACTGAGCCGCGTGACCCTACCAGATAACCATCGGAGAGAGATTTCTCAACCAGCTTGTGAGCAATCAGATATAAAACCGCAAAGCCATTAGAAATAATAGCTTGCAACTCTTTTTTCAGTCTTTGGGCCACAATCTCGGGCAACTCTTCGCCATAGAGAGCATAGGCCTTTTTGTATGTCATCTCCTCAATCTGCTTATCAGCGCCTGCAATATAAGGTGGACAGTATTCCTTGGAAATAGGCGATAGATCCTCTATTTGACTGGCTATAAGGTTGGTATTGGTTACCACTACCTCATAAGCCTGCTCCTTACCTAAATAAACAAATTCCTGCAACATCTCTTCTGTGGTTCTATAATAAAGTGGTGGTTGGTTATCGGCATCACTATAGCCTTGTCCCGCTAGAAGTACTCTTCTTATAACTTCATCCTCCGGATTTAGAAAATGAACATCTCCGGTTGCTACCACAGGTTTTTTAAGCTCCTTACCCAAATTATAAATTGTACGGTTTAGCTCTTGTAACTCGTTTACCGAACCGACTCTGTTTTCATTTAATAAAAACATATTATTACCTATGGGCTGAATTTCAAGGTAATCATAAAAGGCAGCAATCTCAGCAAGATTTTGCTTTTTATTCAAAACAGCTTGAAATAGCTCTCCAGCTTCACACGCTGAGCCGATTATTAAACCTTCCCTGTTTTCTTCGATTAGTTTTCTTAGCATACGGGGATGGCGATAAAAGTGATCGACATGACTTAAGCTAATTAGTTTATAAAGGTTAAACATCCCTGTTTGGTTTTTAGCAAGTAAAATAATATGATAGGTTGGTGTGTCTTTTCTCTCATCTTCTGCCAAATAACCTTCTACACCATAAAGAATCTTAACACCTGCTTTTTTAGCAGCTTTTAGTACTTCAGGAAAGGCTTGTACTACGCCGTGATCGGTAATAGCTAAAGCTTTATGACCCATTCGTTTTGCGAGTAAGACCACAGCTTCGGGATCTATTACAGCATCAAGAGAACTCATTTTGGTATGTAAGTGGAGTTCTACTCTTTTTGTAGCAGCTATATCTAATCTTTCTTCGGGTTTAGCCTCGGTAATGATTTGGGGTAATATTACCAACCCCTTGGTAAAGTTGTCATACTCCAAACGTCCCTTTATTTTAAGCCAAGCTCCCTCTTTTATAAATTCTGGTGCTTGTTCAGCGGGATCTAAAAAGATCTTCACCGGATAGGTACTGGTAAAATCTGTTAAATCAAGAGTTAGTAGTTTTCTACCTGTTTTAAATGTTCTTTCACTCATAAAACAAATCTGACCCTCGACCACAACCACCGGAGTTTCTTCTACCAAAGATGCTAAAGGTATGGCTGGTTCTGCAACTGATTTTGCCCACATTCTTTTCCGAGTTCGTTTATGGTTATCTGTTTTGGGAATCTCGATAGGCGGTTTCTTTTCATATTTAGCTGCCCGCTCTAAATCTTGAGAGTCATCTAGCCAGCCGCATATGCTAATTACTCTAGCTGAAGGGAGCTGTTTTTTGATAACTTCTTTGATGTTTTTTTTCAAATTAAAATCAAGCGGTAAGGCTGTTTTTACTTCGATTTCCAAGCGACATCTATCCTCATCAACGATTACTCGCTCTATCTGCACAGGCAGTTCTTTAAGAAGTGCACGGCATTTTTCATCACTTGGTTTAATTACATATGCCATAAAACCCCTCCGGTCTACGCTATAAAAAGCTCCGGTTTTTTAATCCGGAGCCTTGTTCCTTAAATTGAGGCTTTAATAATGTCCCAATACATTTTTAGCCTTACTTTAAACCCTGCACCAAACCCCATCTTTTCCTCTTTCATTACCTGACTCATGTTGTACCAGTTAACCTTTTTAACCCGCCATCTGTGTTTTTTACTATACTTGGTTAAAACAACCTCTACACCGTAGCGTGAGTTGTCCAAGTCTGGTATAGACAAAAAATCCGTTTTTAGAATAGCTCTTTGACCGGTTAAAAAGGGCGCAACATGTTGAGCTGCATCAGTCGACATGCGACCTCCGCCAAAAATACCCATACTCATTTGAGCTTTACCGGATTTTACAGGCTCAATTAAGTCTCGCACATGGTTGGCAGTTAAACCAAGCAGGTCGGCATCGATAAAAACTAAAAGTTCTGCATCTGTAGCCTTAGCACCAGCTAGCATGGCTCCACCTTTTCCTCGGTTAGGTGATAACTCCAGTACATTGGCACCATAACCTCTGGCTATAGCTGCCGTATCATCCTTACAGCCATCACAAACTACTAAGATATCGTCTAAAAAGCCAAGGGACCTAGCTTCATCTAGGGGAAACAAGACACCGCTAATGTTTAATGCCTCATTATAAGCTGGTACAATAGCCGTGACCTTCATTAAAACACCTCGATTCAACGGGTAAAACCAGTTAGTTTTCCCGTCTTCTTTCCAAGACCTTTTGTAAATAAAATTCAAACCTAGTAAGAAGATCCGATTCTCGAACTTTTTCGACAACTTCGCCACCCACAAATATAAGCCCTTCACCTTTACCACCAGCAATGCCTAAATCAGCATTTTTAGCCTCTCCGGGACCGTTTACCGCACACCCCATAACAGCGATAACTAGATCTTCCTTAATAGACTCTACCATTTTTTCTACCTTTTTGGCAAGAGTATAAAGATCTATTTTGGTACGTCCACAGGTTGGACACGAAATGACAGTTGGTCCAAATCTCCTTAAGCCACAGGCTTTTAAGATCTCTTGGGCCACTTTAATCTCGTTATTAGGATCTGCTGTTAAAGAAACGCGAATTGTCTCTCCAATGCCCTCTAATAAAAGTGTACCCATGCCAACAGCTGACTTTACTGTGCCACTAAAGGCAGTTCCCGCCTCTGTGATCCCCAAATGAAGTGGTGCCTCACTGAAGGTTCGAAATTTACGGTTAGCAGAAACGGTAGTTAAAACATCAGATGCTTTCAAAGATACAACCACATCAAAAAAGTCATGATCATAAAGAAAATCAACGTAATCTTTAGCCAAATAGGCCATAGCTTCTGGCAAATTTAAGTGACCAGCGTTAATACTTTCAAGATAGTTTTTGGGTAGACTTCCTGCATTGACACCCACCCGAATGGCAGCTTGGCCTTTAGCTGCCTTAGCTACTTCAAGAAGCTTATCTAACCCGCCGAGATTCCCGGGGTTGATCCTCACCTTGACTGCTCCTGCTTCAACAGCCTTGATGGCCAAAAGATAATTAAAATGAATATCTGCAACTACAGGTAATGGCGCTTGCTTTACAATTTCCCTAAAGCCTTTTAGATCTTCTTCTTGAGGTACTGCTACGCGAATTATTTCACAGCCAACTTCAGCCAGATGATTGATCTGTTCCAAAGTAGCTTTTACGTCACTGGTTTTAGTGTTAGTCATGGATTGGATCAATACCGGTAGATCTCCACCTAAATAAACCGACCCAACTCTGACTTTTCTGACAGACATTTTTTCCATTAAGATCACTATCTTTCCATAAGGCCATTAAGCCACCCCAGCCTGGAAAAATCACTGTAGGTTGCAAAAAGGAACAGACCTGCTATTAAGACCAAACCAGTCATTTGGGCGATAGCTTTTTGTTTTTCGGTAAGGGGTTTTTTTCTAATTAGCTCAATAACGGTAAACATGATCCAACCGCCATCTAGAACAGGTACTGGCAAAAGGTTTAAAACTGCAAAGTTTACTGATAAAAAGACTGCTAGATACAAAACATTTAAAAGACCGATTAAAAAATCTTCTTCCATTACAGCGGCTGTTTCTCCAATAATTTGCACCATACCCAAAGGACCGGCAACATCAACCTTAACTTTACCGGTAAACATTATTTTTAATCCTCGAAACAAAGTTACCAGCATGATGCGAGTATTATCCAGACCAGATCTTAAAAGCCCTCCGAAATTCATAGGGATTTCTTTATATGTCAGTGCATCGACCCCAATAATCGAGCGATTTAATTCCGGATTAAACTGCGGTTTAACAATAATTTCTTGAAACTTACCCTCTCTTTTTATTTTAAGCTTCAAGGACTCTCCTTCACTTGAGGCAATAAGCTGAATGAATTGACCCTGGTTATAAAGCGGTAGGTTATCGACAGCCCAAATCTCATCTCCGCTTTGTATGCCGGCAGATTCAGCCGACGAGCCGGGCATAGTCTTTCCTACCAGAGGTACCTGGCGACCGGATATCCCTATAATCAACATCGAAATTAATATGGCAAAAACTATATTCATTAGCGGTCCGGCAGCTATGGTAAGTATTTTTGCCCAAGCAGGTTTATTGTTATAGAGCCTTTGTGGAGGAACTAGACTGGCTTTTTCTTCATCTGCTGCTTGATCCATTCCGGCTACACTCACAAAACCACCAAGAGGAAAAGCTCTGAGCGAATATTGAGTCTCATTTTTCTTCCGTTTAAATAATACCGGTCCGAATCCTAAGCTGAATTCATAGACCCAAATACCAAGTAGTTTAGCTACACCAAAATGACCCAGCTCGTGAACTATTACCAGTACAGCAAAGACTAGAACAACTGTAATAATTTGAATTATTATTCTGTCCACCTCCCAGAATTGATTAGTCTTGAAATATAAGCTCTCACGGATTTATCGATTTCAAGTTTAGCTGTTAAAGTATCACTTTTTGATTCTGGAAAACTACTAAGTGCTTCAGCTATTAACTTGTATATACTACCAAAAGCAATTTTTTGGGCGAGAAAAGATTCGACCGCTGCCTCATTGGCAGCATTAAGAACAATCGGTCTGTCTCTACCAGCTCTTCCTGCTTCATAGGCTAACCTCAGACAAGCGAATTTTGTTAAATCAGGCTCAAAAAAATCTAGTCTTTTCCCTATTAAAGAAAGGCTGGAGCTACGTTTAGCTCTTTTGGGGTATGAAAAGGCAAACTGAATTGGCACACGCATGTCAGCCAGACCTAGCTGAGCAATTAGCGAACCGTCATTGTACTCCACCAGCGAATGCACAACAGACTGAGGATGTATTATAGCCTCAATTCTATCATAATTTAACCCAAAAAGGTGATGGGCTTCAATTACTTCCAAGCCTTTATTCATCATAGTAGCAGAATCAATAGTGATCTTGCCACCCATCTTCCAATTAGGGTGATTGAGGGCTTCAGCCACAGAAGCTTGCTCCATTTTAGCCTTGGAAACGTTTAAGAATGGTCCTCCCGAAGCGGTTAAAATGATTTTTTTTAATTCCTTAGTATCTTGACCAAGTAGACACTGAAAAATAGCCGAGTGCTCGCTGTCGACAGGAATAAGCTCAGTAGCATGTTCTTTGCAGGTCTTTATCAGCAAATCGCCACCCATAACCAGGGATTCTTTGTTAGCAAGAGCCAATCTCTTACCTAATTTAGCCGCACTCAATGAGGGTAAAAGTCCTGCTGCTCCCACTACACAGACTAGAGTAATATCGGCATTGGCCTCGCTTACAATAGCTTCAACCGGCTCCTCGCAGTCGATAACTTTAGTTTTTTTTGTGCGCAGTAAGGATTTTAAACTAGTCCGTGCTTCTTTATCTTGCAGGGTTACCAGTTGGGGTTGCAATTTCTCAACTTGGGCAGCTATTAATTCAGTATTTTTGTTGGCAGCTAAGGCTACTATTTTATATTCATCAGCTAAATCGGCAAGAACATCAAGAGCCTGTAGACCGATAGAACCGGTGCTGCCGATTATTGCTACTGTCTTCATTATACTCACCTCAAACAAAAAGCTGCAAGATAAAATAGATCACAGGTGCCAATAGAATCAAGCTGTCAACACGATCTAGAATACCACCGTGACCGGGTAATATGTAGCCACTATCTTTGACATTACTTTCTCTTTTCATTGCCGATTCCATTAAGTCGCCTACCTCAGCTGTAATACCTCCAAAAAAACCGGTTATAAGGCCAATTAAAGGAGTAGTAAAACCCAAAAAGGCAGTCACCAGACCCCCTAGGATACCGCCCAAAAGACCACCTAAAGCTCCCTCCCAGGATTTTTTTGGTGATACCGCCGGCCAGAGTTTATGTTGGCCAAATTTAATACCGATAAAATAAGCAAAGCTATCTGTACCCCAGGTTACAAGAAATAAAAGTATAATATGACCAAAGCCAAAGTTTCTTATTAGTGGTATAAAAGCGAACAAAACTCCAGCATAAATTAGACCCAGAATTGTTAGTGAGCCGTTTTTCAGCACCGCTTTAGAGCGAAACATCTCTACTAGCAGTATAAAGATAATAAGGACTATTAAAGCTGAAAAATTAAGCTTGTTTTCGCCAATCAAATACATAGTTAAAAAGGCTGCTAAACCGCCTGTTAATAGTAAACTCAGGCTGAGATTATATCCTAATCCTTGTGCAAAGCAATAAAATTCATATAATGCTATAGCTGATGCGAGAAGACAAATCCCCAAAAGATACCACCCACCTAATACTATTAATAATAGTAAAAGAGGTATGGCCACTAATGCAGTTAAAATTCTCTGCCTCAATTTACATCCCTCCTAAGCCTTGCCAAAACGCCGGGTACGTTTACTATATTCCAAAAGAGCTTTTAGATATTCGTCTTTGGTAAAATCTGGCCATAAGGTATTGGTAAACCAAAGTTCTGCATAGGCTCCCTGAAAAAGCAAGAAATTAGACAGACGCATCTCACCGCTAGTACGAATTATTAAATCAGGGTCAGGTTGATCTTTAGTATCAAGATAAGCTCTTATTAAGGCTTCATTAATCTCCTCGCAGGTGAGATTGGTGCTTTTAATCTCAAGTGCGATCTTTCTCGTAGAGCGAATTAGCTCATCTCTACCACCATAACTGAGTGCTAAATTAAGTGTCAGGCCTTTATTATAAGCAGTTTTTTCCATGGCATTTTCTAGAATTTTTAATACCCTACCTGGTAAAGCATTTAGATCACCTATAGCTTTGATTTTTACATCCTCAGCCATCAATTCATCTAACTCACTTATTAAGTACTCAGTTAAAAGCCCCATTAAATACCTTACCTCTTCTTGAGGGCGTTGCCAATTTTCAGTTGAAAAAGCATAAAGAGAGAGCACCTGAATTCCTAATTCACCACTAGTACGTACAATCATTTTAACAGTCTTGGCTCCCTCTTTATGACCTGCCACTCTGGGTAAACCTCTTTTTTTAGCCCACCGCCCATTGCCATCCATTATAATGCCTACATGCTTAGGAAGTTGTTTTGGGTCTAATCCATTTGTAATTGCCATCTAATTCTCCCCTTCAACTAACTGACTTGGCCGTTCGTGAGCTGTTGTTATTTCCCAGATAGCTGCAGTTTTTTTTAATTTAACCCTGATAATCATTTCGCGGCCCCTAACTAAGTTATCACAACATTTAATAACAAGGGGAGCATGTGGCTCCCCAGCTAATAACTGTTTGAGAGGTTGACCTAGGTAGTTGTACACTGCTTAGACCTCCATGATATCTTTCTCTTTAGCTGCTAATAATTGATCTATCTGGGCAATGTATTGATCGGTTAATTTTTGAATCTCAGTTTGACCTTTTTTATTCTCATCTTCGGTAATAGTGCTTTCTTTTTCCATTTTCTTAAGTGTGTCATTAGCTTCTCTGCGCACATTCCGGACTGCTATTTTCATCTCTTCGGAGACCTTTTTGGCAAATTTAACTAAATCTTTACGACGTTCTTCAGTTAAGGTTGGAATGGCAAGTCTGATTAACTGACCGTCATTAGTAGGATTAAGACCTAGATCAGCAATACGAATAGCTTTGTCAATGGCAGAGATAGTTGATCTGTCGTAGGGTTGTACAATAAGCATTCTTGGCTCCGGAGCAGAAACCATGGCCACCTGATTAAGAGGCATCCTTGAACCATAGGCCTCTACTTCAACACGATCAAGTAAGGCCGGATTAGCTCTGCCAGTACGAATAGAAGCCAGTTCCTTTTTGGTTGAATCAATAACCTTTTCCATTCTAGTCTTGGAATCATCAATGATCTTTTGCATTATTATCCTCCCCTATAACTGTTCCTACTTGCTCGCCCATAGCTGCTTTTAAAGCACTACCCGGCTTATTAAAATCAAACACTATCATAGGAATATGATTAACCATACATAAAGATGCCGCTGTTGCGTCCATAACTGTAAGACCTTTGTTAAGCAGATCTAAATACCCCAGTTTTTCAAACTTGGTAGCTTTGGGATCTATGGCCGGATCAGCAGAATAAACACCATCTACGCCTCTTTTGGCCATCAGAATTACTTCGGCTTCAATTTCAGCTGCTCTTAGAGCTGCAGTGGTGTCTGTCGAAAAATAAGGGTTACCTGTTCCTGAGGCAAAGATGACTACCCGACCCTTCTCTAAATGCCGAATCGCTCTGCGCCTGATATAGGGTTCGGCGATCTGTCTCATTTCAATTGCTGTCATACAGCGGGTATCGACTCCAACTTGTTCGAGAGCATCCTGTAAACCTAGGGCATTGATTACTGTTGCTAGCATGCCCATATAATCTGCCTGGGCTCTATCCATACCTTTAGCACTGCCTCTAGCACCTCTCCAGATATTACCGCCGCCAACGACTAAAGCTACTTCTATATTGGCTTTGGTGAGTTCTTTAATTTCTAAAGATATGCGGTTAAGCACTACCGGATCGAGTCCATGTCCTTGTTCACCTGCTAAAGCTTCTCCGCTTAGTTTCAATAATACTCTTTGATATTTAGGTGTCATAGACGCTCCCCCTGTCTTTATTATTATTCTATTTAAAAAGTGAACATCCTTGTTTAATAAAGTTCCTACTTTATAAAACAAAGAGAACACCAGAGGTGCTCTCTTTAGATTCAGGAATTAGTCATTTTTGCGACCTCAGCTGCTAAATCATCGCTTTTTTTCTCGATGCCTTCGCCTCTTTCAAAGCGAACAAATCCTAAAATAGTAATATTACTATTTAAGTCTTTGGCAACTGATTTGATATGAGCTTCTACCTTAACATTGTCTTCCCGAATAAACTCCTGTTCAAGAAGACAGACTTCACTATAATATTTGTTGAGTCGACCGGTAACAATTTTATCGACAATTGCTTCGGGTTTACCTTCCTGAAGTGCTTGAACTCTGTAGATTTTTTTCTCTTCTTCAAGTTTTTGTGCATCTACTTCTAAGCGGTTTATATAAAGAGGATTAGCTGCTGCAATCTGCAAAGCCAAATCTTTTAGCAATTCATTAAAGGCATCGCTTTGAGCAACTTCAGCCGAGTCAGCCTTGGCCTTTACTAAAACACCGATTTTACCGTTTAAGTGAACATAGGATGTCATATTTTCTGTAGCATCCTTGGCCTCAAAAATAGCAAAACGACGCACGGCCATATTTTCGCCGGTTTTGGCAATCATTGATTTGAGATAGTCCTCAAAGGTACCCTCGTTAACTTTAAGTGTTAAGAAGGTATCTAAATCAGCTGGTTTTTCCTTGGCCAGTAAATTTAATGTCCTCTTTACCAAGTCGCTAAAGTCTTCGGTTTTAGCAACAAAGTCAGTCTCACAGTTTACCTCAACTAAAACGCCGACATTGTTTTCTATCAATGTGGCAACCACACCTTCAGCAGCAACACGTCCAGCTCTTTTAGCTGCGGCAGCCAAACCTTTTTCTCTCAAAAATTCGATCGCTTTTTTTAGATCACCTTTAGTCTCCGTAAGCGCTTTTTTGCAATCCATCATACCAGCGCCTGTTTTTTCACGTAACTCTTTTACCATAGCAGCGGAAATATCCATCTATATGCCTCCTCTCTTCACACACGAAAGAGGGGGTGAAAGAATAAACCTCCACGCCCCAGTTAGACTACTTAATATCGTCATCCATGGCGTTATCGTCTAGCACATCATCCATGGGAATATTCTCTGTCGCTTCTTCAGTATGTTGTCTTACTGCGTCTTGTCCTGCATCTTGTCCTTCATTGGCTTCAATAACTGCATCCGAAATTACAGAAGCAATTAATTTAACAGCGCGAATAGCATCATCGTTGCCCGGGATAACGAAGTCTACTTCATCGGGATCGCAGTTAGTATCAACGATAGCGATAGTTGGAATACCAAGTTTTCTTGCCTCGGCAATAGCAATCTTTTCTTTGCGGGGATCAATTATAAACAAAGCTCCGGGAAGCTTAGTCATATTTTCAATACCGCCAAGATACTTTTTCAGCTTAGCATACTCTGCCTTTAATTGCTGAACCTCTTTTTTCGGTAACAGTTCAAAACTGCCATTTTCGGCCATTTGTTCCAACTTTTGCATGTATTTAACCCTTAAACGAATTGTCTTAAAGTTAGTCAGCATGCCACCTAACCAACGTTCATTGACAAAAAACTGTCCGCAACGCTCAGCTTCTTCACGAATCGTTTCCTGGGCCTGCTTTTTGGTGCCGACAAACAGAATGCTTTCACCCTCAGAAGCTATAGAACGGATAAAGTCATAAGCCTCTTCAATTTTTTTAACAGTTTTTTGCAAATCAATAATGTAGATACCATTACGCTCAGTGAAGATGTATGGTTTCATCTTAGGATTCCATCTTCTTGTCTGGTGTCCAAAATGGACCCCAGCTTCGAGCAATTGTTTCATAGAAACTACGCCCATAAAATTACCTCCTTAGTTTTTCCTCCCCGCATCTCATCTCCTCTAGAAACCAATGTAAGACCATCTGGCACTCTCTAGCGGATCGATGCGAGTGTGTTTTACACCGTTTAGTAGTATATCATACTGCCATGGCTTTAACAAGAGTTTCTATTGGTTTTATGTAGTTATCGTAGTTCGCAGTTTGTCGTTGTTCACGCTTTTTGAAAAAGTAATTGCTACTTTATAGGACTTATTTCTACCTTTGACAAAATTGAAAACTAACTTTAAAACTTAAGGCTTATCTAGATTATTAATGCTTACAGCTAGCGGTATTATTCCGGTAAGTGACTTAAAAAGCGCAAACTCCATAAAAGTGGCCTTACTTTAATTGTTTTTCCTTGCAATGCTTGCTCAAATAATTCAATAGCATTATCTAGTCTGGCTTTTAGCATCCCTTGTCCAGCTTCTTTAGAAGCCTTCTTGGGATCCCCCATATAAGGCTTCATGTTGGCAGAGTTTATCCAAGCTAAGGTATTGGCCAGATGCAGAAGATCATTGCCTGCCTCTTTAAAGCCTATTTTATCTAACAATACAGCTGTTTTTTGGGTCGCTCGCGCGAAACCTGTTATCTTAGGTGGCAAAGATGCTGCTTCTTTTTGGTAGTCTTCTTTGACACAATCAGGTTCTAAAGTAAGCATCAGAGAGGTTTCGTTGGTACCGGCATGGCTATCTGGATCATCACCGCAAACTTGGGGTTTTAAACCTGCTTTTTTGAGAAAATCTGGGTCGTGTTGAACCATTTTACAAAAATCGCTGTTAAAAGGATCCACTAAATAAAAATGGTAGCTACGCCATAGTCTTCTCGAGGCTTTTTCTATAGCCATTTGATGACGAGGTCCCCCATGATTATCTGCTAGAAACAAATAGCGAAAACCTTGTTGAGAAAGTCCTTTACCATAATTAAGCAAAACACCCTGTAAATATTTAGCCTCAACTGACAGCGAGCCTGGTAAAGGTAGAGCATCTGAGCCTAGATAAAGTGGTGGCAATTTAATTATGGTAAGTTCGGGATGCTTTTTAGACAGATCCTTGGCATATTGTTCTAATATTTTTTCAGCGATAAAGACATCAGTTCCCACAGGAAGATGATGCCCATGAACTTCAATAGGGCTTACACTCATCATAAAAACTGTACTCTTTCGATCTAGTTTTGCTAATTCATCAAAAGTTAATTCA
>JAHDNZ010000046.1 GCA_018435125.1 Bacillota bacterium
TAGAGCATTTAAGAAGAGAGCTTAAGCGTAATGCTCAACTGCGTTATGTATGTGGTTTATCGGGGACTCCGTCTTCTGCGGCTTATACTAGATTCTTTAGAAAGCTATATTCCAAGAACACCTATCTTGAAAAAATATTTATTGAATTAGTAGCAAAAGTAGAAGAACAGATAGAAGATTTCGGCACAGTTCTGGCAATTGATGGCAAGCCAATTCAGAGCTTCGCCAAAGGAAAAAGTAAAAGTTCGGCTAAAGATGGCCGAAGAGATTTTGATGCTAACTGGGGCAAACATGAGTATAAGGGAGTTAATAAAGACGGTAGCACTTGGATTAAAACAGAGACTTGGTTTGGTTACAAACTTCATTTAATAGTAGATGCTAAATACGAGCTTCCGGTAGATTTTAAAGTAACTAAAGCATCCGAGGCTGAATTACCCCAAGCACTTAAGCTACTCAAAAGTGTTAAGAAAAACCACCCTAACCTTCTTAAAAGAACGGATTATTTACTAGGAGACAGAGGCTATGATGCCACTGAGTTAATCCGGGAATCCTGGGATAAGTATGGGATAAAGCCTATCATTGATATCCGAAATATGTGGAAAGATGGCGAGAAGACCCGTCTCCTTAAAGGCTATCAAAATATTGGTTATAATTACCGCGGTACAGTTTTTTGCTATTGTCCTAAAACAAGTAAAGAAAAAGAAATGGTCTATGGTGGGTTTGAAAAAGATAGAGAAACTTTAAAATACCGTTGTCCTGCAATCCATTATGGCATTTCTTGCTGCGGGAAAGATATCTGTCCTGTAAAAAGTGGGATTAGAATTCCTTTAGAAACAGATAGACGTTTGTTCACACCGGTTGCTCGTTCAAGTTATAAATGGGAAGCAGAATATAATAAGCGAACAGCAATTGAGCGTGTAAATAGCCGTATTGATTCTTTATACGGTTTTGAAAACCACTTCATCCGTGGACTTTCAAAAATGAATGCCCGATGTGGTTTAGCTTTATGTGTGATGCTATCAATGGCGTTAGGCCGTATAAAAACTAAAAATGGCAGCATGCGTAGTCTGGTTCAACCTGCATAAATTTTATTTTTTTAATCAATAAAACCAAGGGTGAGTTGTACCCAAAAACTGGCAATAAGCGATGTGTAAACACCAATTTGAAAATTAACTAGGACAAAAGACGAATTTGCTGTTCTGCCTAGGATTTTCCAGCTCTTTTTTATCAAAAAATAGGCACATCGAAAATTCCTCGCCAAGTGATATTACTTGACGTGAATCTTAGCTGAGGCTATAATTAAGAAGTGAATGTTTAGCTTAAATTAGGTTGTTTTAAGATGCTAAATTTTTAAATTGCCAGCTGAAGCAGTTAAATGGCGAGGTGACCAAATCAATGCGTGAACTCAAGATTAGTGTTGCTAATCTTCAGTCTGGTGATATGAAATCATTTCATTTCTATGTTCCACACAAATCCTGGCAGTTAAATGAAGAGCAGGTTGAGGTTTTAGAACCATTAGATATTGATGGAACTATTACTCATGCCGGAGATTTTTATGTCTTGAAGGTTCAAGTAAAAACAAGACTAAAAATGCAGTGTACACGCTGCCTTACTGACTTTGAAGAAAACTATGTTTGTGATATTGAAGAGGAACTTAGAAAAGCTGAGGGTGAAGATGTTTTTGCAGAATTTGTTTTTGATGAGGATCTCTATTCCACCTTTAGCGGACAAGAGATCGATTTGGAAGAAATAGTTAAGGAGCATATGGTTTTAAGCCTGCCAATTAAAAGACTGTGTCGCGAAGATTGTCTGGGGATCTGTTCTATTTGCGGACAAGATCGTAATAAAAAACGTTGTGACTGTGTAGAAGATAAAGTAGATCCAAGACTGCAGGCATTAGAGCAATTACTTAAACAGGAAAACTAGTTCCAGGAGGTGTAGACAATGGCAGTACCAAAGAGAAGAGTTTCAACAACAAGGAAAGCAAAAAGACGTACAAACTGGAAATTAGATAAACCAACGATCAATCTTTGTCCTAGTTGTGGAGGTCCAAGAGAACCTCACCATGCCTGTACAGCATGTGGCACATATAAAAGCAAGCCTGCTAAATCTGAAAAATAAGAAACCTATACCGAGCAATATGCTCGGTTTTTTTATATAAAGGTTGAAAAGGGATTTCAGTTACTTAGAGTAATGTAATGGAGTAGGGTGACTTATTAAATATTAACCATAAGGAGGAAATTTAATGTTTGATTTTATGGAAGGTATTTGTGATTGGCTTGAGCCCTACATCATTAAAGTCTTATATTTAGCAAGTATTATATCCTTAATTATGACCTTAGTTGGTGCCTTTACAGCGGCTTCAAACAGCCATTTATTTATGAAAGTGGTAGTTTTTATTCTAACCCTAATTACAGGTGTCTTCGGAGCAGCCACTTTTTTAGTTGCAGCTATAGTTATCAAGAAAATATTTGCATTGCATAGTCTAATGCAAGATAAAAAGTCTGAAGATGGGGAACTGCCTGAAAAGGTGTTCACAGAAATTCGTTAATTACTGAATAATTGCTTTTTTAAGCAGGCTTGAGGCATTTTGCTTTTTAGCCTGCTTTAGTTTAGTTTACATCCTGACTTTTACACCAAAACTACAAATAATGTGACCGCAATCCCTTGATAGGCTAGAGATTGCGGTCTTTTCATTTTGTCATAAATATGTGGGGGGGGAACCTTATTTTTTGGCTTGTACCCAAATATTTTTTATATCCCCGAGGCGGAGTCTTTTATTAGTAAAATCAATTCCGACTGCTTCTCCAATCGCATCAGAGATCTCGCTTCTATAATCGAATAAGTAGATATTCTCTTGTTCATTGGAACAGGAGATTTTTTTGAGACATTCAACAATCATTTCCGCAGAGTAAACTTTACCATTTTTCTTTTGAATAATCCGCATAATAGTAAGAGCTATGAAACAAGTCAGAAAGTGGGCATTAATATGATCCTGAAGTGATACATGTACCGGCCGTGTTTCCAGTACTCCCTTAGTAATCCGGAATGTTTCTTCAATTTCCCAGAGACCACGATAAGTATCAATCACCACAATATCCAACATATCCATTTCACTTGTAACGATAGCGTAGTACCCGTCATATTTTTCTTCTTCAGAGACTTTTGCAGAGTCGAAGACAGGCTGCTCCACAGAAATCCGTTAATCACTAAATAATTTCTTTTTTAAGTAGGCTTGAGGCATTTTGCTTTTTAGCCTGTTTTATTTTAGTTTACATTACCTTAAGAATAGCAAACTAATAACAATTAAAGCTGTTATTAACTTGCCTTGCTAAAACATATCAGCTATAATAATAACTAGGTACTAATACGTGGTAATGAATATTAATAGAGGAGGGACCAATTTGGCCAGACTACCTAAAAAAGAGCGTCAATCTCTTCTGTTAGAAAAGATAAAAGAAGACCCTTTTCTAACAGATGAGATTCTTTCTGAAAAGTTTAAGGTTTCGATCCAAACCATTAGGCTTGATCGTTTAGAACTTGCTATACCTGAGGTTAGACAAAGAACTAAAAACCTTGCTCAAAAGGCTTATTCCCAAGTAAAATCCTTAAAAAGCAGAGAAATAATCGGAGAATTAGTCGATCTTAATCTCGAGCAAGATGGGATTAGTCTGTTAGAGGCAGTAGAGGAGATGGCTCTTAGCAATACTGGCATTATTAGAGGACATTTTATCTTCGCCCAGGCTAATTCACTGGCAGTATCTCTAATAGATAGTAAAATCGTTTTAACTGGTGCAGCAAATGTTCACTATCATCGTCCGGTTAAGGTTGGTGAAAGATTGATAGCCAAAGCTAAACTTAGAGAACAAAAGAAAAACCGTTTCTGTATTGAGGTTGAAACCCGCGTTGAGGAGGAAAAGGTTTTTAGTGGTGAGTTTTTGGTATTTTCCCTATATGAAGATGAAAAGGAGGTAGACCAATGAAGATTGCCATAGATGCCATGGGCGGGGATTATGCTCCTGAGGCAACGGTTAATGGAGCTCTTCTGGCACGTAAGCTCTGGGGGATAGAAAGCATTTTAGTCGGCGATGAAGCTACAATTAAACCGCTTCTTCTCGATGCTAAAGAAGAAATGGAAATAGTTTCAGCAAGAGAAGCCATAGGTTTTGATGAACACCCTCTAAAGGCCATTAGGCAAAAAAAAGATGCCTCAATTGTTGTGGCAGCAAAACTAGTAGACTCAGGTAAGGCCAGCGCTTTAGTGGCAGCAGGCAGTACCGGGGCAGCTATGGCGGCAAGTCTACTAACATATGGGCGCCTACAAGGAATAGATAGACCGGCCATAGCTTTTCCTCTGCCTACCTTAAAAGGAATGAGTCTGGTTTTGGATGGAGGAGCCAATCCTGAAGCGAGCTGGCAAAATCTGGTTGATTTTGCTTTGTTAGGCAGCATCTATATGGAAAAAGTCATGGGGATTTGCAAACCAAAAGTAGCGCTTCTTAACATAGGCGAAGAGGAGATTAAAGGAACTCCCGAAGTCATTGAGGCTTATCAAAAATTAAAACAGAGTGATCTCAACTTTAAAGGTAATATTGAAGCTAGAGATATTATTTCCGGTAATGCTGATGTAATAGTCTGCTCCGGCTTTGTAGGCAATATAGTACTTAAATATACCGAAGGCTTAGCCACAGGACTATTTACCATGGTTAAAGAGGCTATGCTTTCTAACCTAAAGGGTAAAATAGGCGGTCTTTTGGTCAAAGATAACTTAAGAGTGCTTAAAGCAAGGCTGGATTATTCGGAATATGGAGGGGCACCTCTTTTAGGCCTAAAAAACCTTACCTTGATTAGTCATGGTAGCTCGGATGCTAAAGCAGTGGCTAATGCTTTACGTGTTGCCAACACTGCATCTGAAAAAAAGATAATGGAAATAACTAAAGAAGCATTGGAAAAGAGGGCAATTACATGAAGGATTCCTCCCAGATAGGTATCCTTGGACTGGGAGCCTATGTACCAAAGCGAGTTCTTACCAATCTTGATTTGGAAAAGATGGTAGATACTTCAGACGAATGGATTGTAACCAGAACTGGAATTAAGCAAAGGCATCTGGCCTCTCCCGGTGAAGCATCTTCGGATTTAGGTGTTAAGGCCGCCAAAAAAGCTTTAGAAGATGCTAAGCTTAAACCTGAGGAAATTGATGCTATTATAACTGCAACTTTAAGCCCCGATCACATTTTCCCGTCTACAGCCTGCCTGATTCAAGGAGAATTAGGAGCCGAAAATGCCGCTGCTTTTGATTTGGGTGCCGGCTGTTCCGGTTTTATCTATGCTTGTACTGTGGCTTATGGATTGGTTAAAGCTGGTATGGAAAAAGTTTTGGTAATAGGTACCGAGACGATTAGCCGTTTTGTTAACTGGCAGGAAAGAAGCACCTGTGTCCTTTTTGGTGATGCCGCGGGTGCTGCTGTAATCGGGCGGGTTAAAGAAGGTGGCATCTATGGCTGGGATCTAGGTGCTGATGGTAGAGGACACGATCTTTTAAAAATAAATGCTGGGGGTTCGCGTGAACCACTGACGGCTGAAAATATTGCCTCAAATCGTCAGTTTCTTTCGATGAGTGGCCCTGAAGTATTTCGTTTTGCGGTGCGCATTATTCCTAAAACCGGCAAAAAGGCACTCGAGAAAGCTAATTTCGAAATAGAAGATATCGACTGGCTGATACCACATCAGGCTAATAGCAGAATTATTGAAGCTGCTATCGAAAGCTTAGGTATTGAAAGAGACAAGGTGTTTGTTAATTTAGAACGTTATGGCAACACCTCGGCAGCTTCGATACCGCTTGCCTGGACAGAAGGAGTATTAGAAGGCAAAATTAAAAGAGGCGATAAACTTCTTTTAATAGGCTTTGGAGCTGGGCTTACTTGGGCAGCAATGGTACTAGAATACTAGGGAGGATAAAAATGGGGACAGCAGTAGTCTTTCCGGGACAGGGAGCACAATATCTAGGCATGGGGCAGGAGTTTTTTAGGGTAAGTCAAAAAGCCAGAGATATTCTCAAAGAGTGTAGTGAGGGTTCAGGTCTGGATTTAGATACTCTTATAACTTATGGCCCTAAAGAGGTTTTAGCACAGACAACCAATACCCAGCCAGCTATTTATGCTGTCTCTTTGGCTATCCATCAAGCACTCAATTTGGTTCCGGATTATCTGGCTGGTTTTAGCCTGGGACAGTATTCAGCGCTAGCTGCAAGTGGAGTTTTTAGTATCAAAGAGGGAGCAAGACTGTTAAAATTGAGAGGTCAGTTTATGCAAGAAGCATCTCCTAACGGTCAGATGGGGGCTATATTAGGCCTTGATTGTCAGACGGTAAAAGAAATAGTGGCTGAAGTTCATGATTATGTAGCTGTGGCAAATATAAACTGTCCTTTGCAAGTAGTTGTTTCAGGTACTCAAAAAGGAGTAAACCGCGTTTTGGAAATAGCTAAACAACAAGGGGCTAAAAGAACTGTAAAGCTAGAGGTATCTGGTGCATTTCACTGTAATCTCATGGAAATTGCAGCCTTAAAGCTAAAAAAGGTCCTGGATGAAACCGAGCTTGGTAACCTAGGGATTCCTGTTATTGGCAACGAAACAGCCAAAGAGATTGATGATGTCAAAACAAGTCTTTTAACTCAGCTAACCTCGCCGGTTTTATGGCAGGAATCGATTGAGTATTTAGCTCAAAAAGGTATTAAACGCTTTATTGAAGTAGGTCCCGGTAAAGTATTAAGTGGGTTAATCAAAAAAATAGATAACTCTTTGGAAGTTATTAATATTGAAGTACCTGAGGATTTAGCTAAATTGAGGTGATTCTTTGAATAATAAAATAGCTTTAGTTACTGGTGGAACTAGAGGTATTGGCTTGGCGGTTGTGGAAAAGTTTGCTCAGGCAGGTGCTAAAGTAGCTATTTTGGCCTCAAACAAGGAGAAAGTCGAGGAAACGGTTATTAACCTCAAAGAAAAATATAAAACGGATTTTTTTGGAGTCGCAGCCGATGTGGCTGATTATAACCAGATTGAATCCGGGGTAGAGGCCATTACCGAGGTATGGGGAAAGATCGACATTTTAGTCAATAATGCCGGAATAACCAAAGACGCTCTTTTTTTGCGTCTGGCTGAAGATAACTGGGATTTGGTAATTGATGTCAACCTAAAAGGTGTCTATAATTGTACAAAAGCAGTTTTCCCTGCTATGGTAAAAAAACGTTACGGGCGAATCGTAAACATTACTTCGATTGTAGGAATTACCGGTAATGTAGGGCAGGCTAATTATGCAGCTGCTAAAGCTGGGGTGATAGGTTTAACTAAAACTCTGGCCAAAGAAGGAGCACCCTTTAATATTCTTTGCAATGCTGTGGCACCCGGATTCATCGAGACGCAGATGACACAGGCGATTCCGGAAAAAATCATTAGCGAGATTAAAAAGAATATACCTCTTAAAAGTCTGGGAAAGCCTGATGATGTTGCCTATGCGGTTGCATTTTTAGCATCTGAAGCGAATCACTATCTTACTGGTCAGGTTATCAGTGTCGATGGTGGCCTGGCTATGTAGTTTTTAGTTAATATTATACAAGGAGGTGAAAAAGGTGGCTGTGTTTGAAAAGGTTAAAGCACTGGTAGTAGAAAAACTTGGTGTTGAGGAAGACAAGATTACCCTAGATTCGACCTTTGAGGATCTAGGAGCTGACTCTTTAGATGTTGTTGAACTGGTAATGGCACTTGAAGAAGAGTTTGATTTAGAAATCGCTGATGAAGATGTGGATAGTATTAATAGCATCGGTGATGCTGTCGCTTATATTAATGAACATCAGGAATAATAAAAAACCTCATAAAAGTGGGGAGGCTTAGCCTCCCCTCAAAGAGGAGAGAGAAAAGTTGCTAAAGCGAGTAGTAATCACAGGCTTAGGGGCGGTTACTCCCCTCGGCCAAACAGTCTTAGAACTATGGAATAATCTTATAACCGGACAAAGCGGTGTGGATCTTATTTCTCATTTTGACACCTCTGATTTTACGGTCAAAATAGCTGCTGAAGTAAAAAATTTTCAGCCCGAAAATTACTTAGATAAAAAAGAAGTTCGTCGCACTGATCGTTTTGTACAGCTGGCCATCGCTGCTGCTAAAATGGCAGTTGCTGATGCTTCTCTTACTATAGATGAAAATAACGCTGAAGAAGTCGGGGTTTATATTGGCTCTGGAGTTGGCGGGATCGGTACCGTTGAAGAGCAAGCCAGAAATTTAGTCAAAAAAGGACCTTCCAGGGTCAGCCCTTTTATGGTTCCTATGATGATCGCTGATATGGCTGCCGGGCAAGTGGCAATTTATTTGGGAGCCAAGGGCCCCAATCAAGCAACCGTAACAGCTTGTGCTTCTTCGACTCACTCTATCGGAGATGCTTTTAACACCATTAGATGGGGCTATGCTAAAGTAATGATAGCCGGCGGTGCTGAAGCAGCCATTACTCCTTTGTCTATAGCCGGATTTGCCTCAGCTAGGGCATTAAGTACTTCCAACGAAAACCCCAAGAAGGCTTCCCGCCCTTTTGATCTTAAGCGCAATGGTTTTGTTATGGGTGAAGGGGCGGGTGTTCTTATCTTGGAAGAACTGGAACATGCCTTAAATCGCAAAGCAAAAATCTATGGTGAAATAGTTGGGTTTGGTTCTACGGCTGATGCCTATCATGTTACTTCGCCTGCTCCTGAAGGCGAAGGAGCAAAAAGGGCTATGCTAAAGGCTTTAGAGGATGCTAACCTTGATAGGTCACAGGTGCAGTATATCAACGCTCATGGTACCTCGACCTACTATAATGATCTTTACGAAACTAAAGCCATTAAGAGTATTTTTGACAGTCAAATTGCTGTCAGCTCAACAAAATCCATGACCGGTCATCTCTTAGGGGCAGCCGGTGCCGTAGAAGCAATTATTACCACTATGACATTGACTAAGCAGATTATTCCCCCTACAATTAATTATGAATACCCTGACCCTGAATGTGATCTGGATTATGTGCCCAATAAAGCCAGAAAAGCAAAGATTGTAGCAGCTCTCTCCAATAGCTTCGGTTTTGGCGGGCATAACGCAGTTTTAGCTTTGCGGAGGTATGTAAAGAGTGGAGACTCATAATAAGAATCTTTTAGAATGGTTCAAAAGACATGATATCCCTATAAATGATATAGAACTCTTACACCGGGCTTTTGTTCACAGTTCATATGCCTATGAAAAACCTGAAGAAAACCAGAGCAATGAACGCCTAGAGTTTTTAGGTGATGCAGTTTTGGATCAGGTAGTTAGTGAATATTTATTTAACAATTACCCCGAAGCCAAAGAGGGAGAGATGACTAAATATCGGGCCGCAGTAGTCTGTGAGTTAACACTAGCAGATGTTGCCGGCAAGTTAGGTCTGCAGAGTTTCTTGCTTTTGGGAAAAGGAATGCAAAAGACAGCCTTAAAACATAGTGATGCTTTGCTGGCAGACTGTATGGAAGCCTTAATTGGGGCCTTGTATCTAGATCAAGGCTATGCAGCTGTAGAAAAGCTCTTAGAGCAGCATATCAAGTATTATGTTAACTTGGCCGTCCAGGGAAAACTTAAACCGGATTACAAGACAGCACTGCAGGAATATACTCAAAGCCAATATCATATCGTACCGGATTACCAGGTAGTAGAAGAAAGAGGACCAGCTCATGCCAGGGAGTTTGTAGTTGAAGTATCTTTTAATGACATAGTCTGGGGTATAGCCGAGGGTAACAGCAAGAAAGAAGCTGAACAACATGCAGCCAAAGAAGCCTGGCAAAAGCTACATTTAGAAAAGAAAGAGTAAAAAAACCCCCTGGGTAATCAGTAATATACTGGTTAGCCAGGGGTTTTAACTCTACCAATTAAGATAGCTTTTGCTTATAACGGTATAGCAAAACTACAGAACCGATTATATTAAAAGGTCTATCTTTTAGAACTTCACAGGCATAAGGATCTTTTACGATACAATTCTCAGCAATCATACGCAGGATTAAAGTACCATAGCCACGTACCCAGGCTAAAAAGAGGTCCTGTTCTTTTGGCTTAACATCGGGATCTATAACCAAGAGATCTCCAGCAATTAAAAAAGGCGCCCACAAAGAGTCGGTAATCAAATAAGCAAAGGCTTTGTTCGAAGTTTCAACTAGACATAAAAAATCTTCGGTAGCATATTCATAGTGCTTAGGAGAAGCAATGTGACGTACAATAGGTATATAGGTCTGTATTGGATTGTCTCTAAGGATATGATTTTCTTCCCCGAAAGGGACACTCCGATCTAGGGCGGCCGCTCGAAACTCTCTAATGCCTTTATAACCCGATTGATTAAGCCAATAATACACCGAACGACTTTCTGCCCAGCCCATATGTTCTGCAAGCTGATTAACAGTAGCTGAGGGGTTTTCTCTTAAAAAACGAGCCATCTCTAGAATAACTTGATTGCCATAGTTGCTCATATTATTCCCCTCCCTTGAATAATTCCTAAACCTTGTCTTAATCTTTATATTTTTTAGTAAAGCCACTCGAAAACCTTTACATATAAGGCGTACAAAATGGTTTAATGATACATAAAACGTGTAATAAGATGCCAAATCTAAAAGATTAGAAGGAATTTTTTGTTGGTAAGGGAATAATATATAGTAATGAACACCAATCATAGGGAATAACCTCCATGAGGTAAACCTATAAAAGTCTTAGGATCAGTAGTTATAAGTACTATTTAGTATACTTGGAAGCTATAAAGACCTAAGAACCCTTAGTTTAGGGGGTGTTTTAGCTTATTAAATGCTCTTTCGCTGTCAAATCATAGAAGGAGGTCAGGCTATGGAAGTACTTAAAGTTTCAACTAACTCTATCCCCAAATCTGTTGCTGGTGCTTTGGCTGCAGTTCTAAGAGAAAAAGGCACTGCAGAGTTGCAGGCAGTAGGTGCAGGGGCAGTCAACCAAGCTGTTAAGGCCATTGCGATTGCTAGAGGTTTTGTGGCGCCTAATGGAATTGATTTGGTGTGCATTCCTGCTTTTGCAGAGATTGAGATCGATGGCGAAGAGCGTACAGCAATTAAATTTATTGTTGAACCAAGATAACTAGTTAAAAAGAAGGACTGCCCTGGGCAGTCCCTTTTTTTGGCATAATTATTACTATCTTCCCATATGCATTATTAGACAAGCAAGAATCGGGGGGATAGTTGTGCCAAGGATGCAGCTTAGTGAAAAAGAGTTAATTAATCTTTGCCGTTATCAAGATGAAGAGGCCTTAGAAAAAATGTTAAAGCGGTATCTACCTATGGTTCATCATATAGTGTCACGCTACCGTTTTAGTATGATTGAAAAAGAAGACCTCTTACAGGAAGGTCTTCTCGGGCTTTATGTAGCACTACTTCAATATGATGATAGTTACGAAATAAAGTTTAGTTCCTTTGCCTATATCTGCATTCTGCGCAAAGTTCTAAATGCGGTTAAGCAAACCAATAAAGCAGGCAACAAAATTTTAAATGAAGCAGTTTCTTTAAATAACCGGCTAAGTTATGACGAAAATCGTTCCTTGATGGATCTTATTGAAGCTGAAGGGGAGGAGCCTTTTGAATATTTATATCGCAGGAGAGCAGATGCATTATTTTACCAGGTTTTGCAGGAGCAATGTTCTTTGTTGGAATATGCGGTAAGTATTTTGCTTACAGAGGGCTATTCATCTTCGGAGATAGAAAAAGTTCTTGGTATTGAAGCCAAAGTGATCGATAATGCTCGTACTAGGTTAAAAAGGAAGTTGGATCGCCTTTTAAGTGAAAATGGTGCTATTCATGAAGCCGGAGGTAAAAAACGCCGAAAACGTGAAGATCTTTATTATAAATTACCATTATTGACACATAAATAAATGACAGAGATTTGCTTTAGGTGTTATATGCTCTAAGTGACTTGTTAATCATGTTTTTTCTCATGGTTAATGAAAGCACTTAGAGCATTTTACATACAGGAGGTCACGAACATGAGAAGCGACAAAATAACACCGCTGTATGAGAGGCTATCCCGCGATGACGAATTGCAGGGCGAGAGCAACAGCATATCCCACCAGAAGCAGATGCTTGAAGACTATGCCCGGCGAAACGGCTTTCGCAATCCAACCCATTTTACCGACGACGGCGTTTCCGGAACTCGGTTTGACCGTCCCGGTTTTACCGCCATGATGGAGGAAGTTGAGGCCGGACGGGTTGAGGCCATTATCGTCAAGGACATGAGCCGTTTAGGCCGCGACTATCTCAAGGTCGGACAGATCATGGAGATTTTGAGGCAAAAGGGCGTTCGCCTTATTGCCATCAATGATGGTGTGGACAGCGCCAAGGGCGACGACGATTTTACCCCTTTCCTCAACAACATCATGAACGAATTTTACGCCTGCGATACCAGCCGGAAAATTAAGTCTGTTTTCAAAGCAAAAGGCACAACCGGGAAGCATCTGACGGGGCTTGTCATATTTGTCCGGGACACTTTTGTTGCCGCCGGAATGTGCGCGGATTTTGCCGTTCACGACAAGAGCGACGGCAATCCTCATGCTCACATTATGTTAACCATGCGTCTGTTAAAAGAAAATGGCGAGTGGGGCGCAAAATGCCGGAAGGAATACGATCTCGATGAACACGGCCAGCGTATCCGACTCCCAAGCGGCGCGTTCAAAAGCCACCGGGTTAATACCACCGATTGGAATGAACAGGCCAAGGCCGAGGCATGGCGAGCGGCATGGGCCGAGTATACCAACCACGCTCTGGAGCAAAAGAGCCTGCCGGAACGCATCGACCACCGCAGCTATGCCCGTCAGGGCATGGAACAGATACCAACCGTCCACATGGGCGTTGCCGCCACACAAATGGAGCGCCGGGGTATCATCACCGAGAAAGGCAGCGTCAACCGGGAAATCGCCGCGCAGAACAAGCTGCTGAAAGAAATCAAGGCCCGCATCACCCGCCTCTACAATTGGTCGAAGGAGCAGGGCCGTGAAGCCGGAAGAAAAGCGTAGTATTCTGGAACAGCTCCGACAAGCGCAGAATGCAGCCAAGCCTACCACCACCTATGGCAAGGTCAAGGCTCTTAAGGAGAGCGCCACCATTTTCAACTTTCTGCGAGGAAACGGCATTGCTTCCATGTCGGAGCTTTACGAAAAAATCTCCGCTATGAACAGTGATTATTACGCCCTGCGCGGCGAGATCGTGAGCGCCGAACGCCAGATTGCAAAACTCAATGAGTGCCTTTCAATGTGGGAGCAGTTCTCCAAAAACAAGCCTGTCCACAAACATCTTGTCAATATTAAGCCAGGTATGCGGGATATCTTCACGGAAAAGCACCACGCCGAACTGATTCTGTTCGATGCTGCTTCTAAATATTTTGATGAACTGAAAGCCTCCGGCGAAACAATCGCACCACAAAAATGGCGAGTAGATATTAAACGCCTGACCGCGCATAAAGATGACCTGTATCTGCGGATGAAAGCCATGCGTGAGGACATCAAGGCCGTGGAGAAAATCCGCAGAACCGCCGATAAGCTTGCTAAAATGGAAACCCATCGGAATCAGGAACATGATCGCTGACAGGAAAAGCAAAACGCCGTACAGGTTTCCCTAATACGGCGTCGTGCTATTTGCCGAACAAATCGTTATGTGTGCCGGTGCGGGTGAGAGTTAAAACCAGCACATCATCTTCAATCCGATAGACCAACAGCCAGTCAGGGAGAATATGACATTCTCGATGACCGATCCAATTCCCGGTGAGGGCATGGTCTGTGTTTTTTTCTGGAAGTGTTTTGCCCTCGGCGAGAAGCGTAACAATTTCCTGCAAAAGCTCAATTTTTTGACCGCGCTTCTTTGCCAGCTTGTAGTCTTTTTTGAATACTGTGGTGTATTTTACCATGTACTTCATGCGTCAAGGTCTGCGAAAAGCCGAGGCATATCCGTATAGCCCTTTACGTTTGGATCTTTCGCAATCCTTTCTGCCTCCCGCATCGCCTCAATGGTTTCAGCGTTGGGCTGATTAAGCGAAATATCAAAGGGAATCCGGCCTTCCCGAAGTGATTGACGGACAAAAATATTAAACGCCGTGGAGAGGTTCATCCCCAATTCGTTAAAAAGCGTGTCAGCCTGCGATTTCAAGTCGGCATCCATGCGAATGCTGATATTGGTAGTAGAGCCAGCCATGCAATCATCTCCTTCCGCGCTGGTATTTATATTATATGCCAGTTGCACGAAATTTACAACACATTGCACGAAAAATGTTTTTATTAAGGAGCCTGAACATGAATATTGAAAAACAACCCCGAAATGATACCGAAGCGCAACAATTCCTATCCATCTATCCTATCCCAGCTCCGATACGCCTGCCTCCCGCACGGGGCCTTACAAAGGTAGAATTCCCCGAAAATGCTACCGAAAAGATACAGAAAATCTGCCTTTCGGTTCATATCACCATGACAGTCGGAAAAGAGGCGTTTTCATGCCGAGAATGAGCAAGAAGCGAAAACTGGAATGGGCTTTCTTCCTCAATCACCGTAACCGCATTACATACAACGATTTATGCCGGAAATGCGTCTACGGCTGCAAACAGAGCTTTCGGGCTTTTGTCATTGAATGCCCGCGCTACCAATCCAAGCGTGCAAACTGATAGCAAGCCTTTCATCTTGTGGATGGAGGGTTTTTCTTTTGGGAAAGGAGTTGTCGATGAACAATGAAAATTCTGTCAACATCAGCGCCGCCGATAGCACATCCCCTCTGCCAGTGCAGAAGGATGAATGTCCCGCGCTTGTGAAGAAAATTGGGAAAACCACCTATAGAGTGACGATCCATTTTAGCGCTACCAGCAGCGAAACCATGAGTGACAAAATCAAGCGGATGCTAAAAAAAAGCAAAATATGAGCTGCTATTATGATGTCGTAAATTGGGGGAAAGAACACAACATTAACGTTGGCAGTGATTACGTCATTATAGCAAGATATAACCATACAACACAGAATTTGAGTAACCGTCTGTCAATAAACGATGTCAAAGAGGTTATTGACCAAAGGATTGCTAATGAACCTCACTATTTAGAGAAAATGGAAAAGGAAACTGAAAAGAAAAAAGATATGAAGCCGGACGATTTCATCTGTAGTGTGTGTCATTCATCCATATGCATAGCAGAAAACGGAAATGTTTACCCTTGCGCTGGTTGGCAGGATTATGTTTTAGGTAGCATAAGAAAAACATCCCTTAGTGAGATTTGGAACGATTCAATAAAAGTGCAATACTTAAGGAATTTACGAAGAAAAGATTTTTCGAAATGTATCCAATGTCCAGATAAAGAGTTTTGTACTATGTGTATGATTAGGAACGCAAATGAAGATCCTCAAGGAGATCCTTTGGCGGTTAATGAGTTTTTTTGTAATATCGCAAAATTAAACAGAAAAATGGTTCTTGATTGGAAATGTAATACCACAAATTCTCAAAGCAAGTGTTAAAGTGGATTTTGGCAACGAGGTGACAACTGTTTCAGTCACATAATTATTCATGATAGCCATTTTTTAATTTGGAATCCCTGCGATGCGTAAAATTGTCGCAGGGATTTTTTTGCACTCTTTGATGAAAAAGTCCTTGACAATTCGTCTCTTGGGTAACCTAGCAAGTCTTTTTTTTTCTCAAAACACAGTTAGGCAGGAGAAAAGCTAAAATAAGCAGAATTGTTTGTAAGGCAAACTTAGGCGTAGCTGTTAACTGCCAGAGGGAGAATTAACCATGGATCATAATAATAAGATAATAAAAATCGATCGGGTTATTCATGAGCCGGTACGTTTGGCTATCATGAACTGCCTTTATGAGAGAGAGTTTGTTGATTTTAATGGGCTTTTAGAAGAGTTTGCGCTTACCAGAGGAAACTTAGCCAGCCATATTAAACGTCTGGAGCAGGCTCGATATATTGAGGTTATAAAAACCTTTAGGCAACGCATACCACATACCACCTATACCTTAACCACAAAAGGACGCCAAGCTTATATAAACTACTGGGATTTCATCGACGAGATTCGCAAGAATATAGTTTTGGGGGGATAATATGCAGTTAAATAAGCTGGAGATCTATGGTTTTAAATCTTTTGCCGATAAGACCGTTGTCGATTTCCCTCAAGGTATTACAGCTATAGTAGGACCAAATGGTAGTGGAAAAAGCAATGTTGCCGATGCTATCAGATGGGTTTTGGGTGAACAGTCTACGCGTGAGTTAAGAGGAGAAAAAGTAGAGGATTTTATTTTTAATGGCAGCGTTGAAAGACATAAATTAGGATATGCTCAGGTTGCGCTTACCTTTGATAACTCAGATGGTTATCTAGCGACAGATTTTAATGAAATCACAGTGACGCGTAAAGCATATCGTTCAGGAGAAAGTGAATTTTACATTAATAAATCACGCTGTCGTTTAAAAGATATCCAAGAACTTTTTTTGGATACGGGATTAACTCGTAACTCCTTCGCTTTGGTAGGTCAAGGCCAAGTCGAAGCCATAGTCGAGGCCAGACCTAAAGATAGAAGAGCATTTTTTGATGAAGCTGCAGGTATCAATAAATACAAAGCTAAAAAAGAAGAGACCCTTAGAAAAATAGAAAGAACTGAACTTGACCTTTCCAGAGCCACCGATATAGCTAATGAACTCGAACAAAGAATTGAACCTTTAAGACTAGCCAAAGAGAAAGCAGAGAAATATCAAGCCCTGGCAGATGATTATCAAAAAGACAGAGAGAAGCTTTTATATTCCGAGTTTTGGCAGCTATCACAGGCAGTTAAAGCAGCTGACACTAAAAAGACTCAAAAAGAAGACGAACTGGTTTTGTTTGATAAAAAGTATAGCCAGTTGGAGGCAGAAGAAGCACTGGCCAAAGAAAAGCTGGGAATTTTAGAAGAAGAGCTTTCTTTAAAACAAAATGCTCTTTATCAGACTGAACAAACTCTGCAAAGTTTAACTGGCGATCTGAGAGTCCTCCAAACGAGGAAGGACAATCTTTTAGAAAAAGCCTATCTCCTAAAGCAAAATGTTAAGGAAAAAGAAAACCAGCAAATGGAGCTTACAACCAATCTTAAAAAAGCTACCCTTCAAAAGGATAATCTCAATGAAGAGCTCATGGCCATCGATAATCTGCTGGCTAAAAAGCAAGCTGAACTAGAGGGCTATCTCGAGGCTGAAAAAAATAACCAAAAAGAGATTGAAAACCTCAAGGATCTCCTCTTTGAAAAAAGTCAAAAAATTTCTGCCACACGCAATCAAATATTACAGATCGAAAGAGAGTTGGAACTGACTAATACAGCTTTAGAAAAAGTTGCTAATAGTCTTAGAGAAAAGCAAAGAGAGCTAAAAGAAAAAGAAACCGACTTAACTAATCTAAAAGATCAAATTAAATTGCAGGAAGAAAAAGCAACAACTATAATGACAGCAAGGACCAGCCAAAAAGACATTCTTCTTATTAAAGAAAAAGAGTATCAGCTTAAAATGGCTGAGTTTCAAAATGCCAAAGAATCGCTCAAGGAAAAAAAGGCTCAGCTGAAAATTTTAGAAGCTACTGAAGCTGAATTGTATGGTTATTATGATGGGGTAAAAGCTCTATTAAAAGCACCACTTACAGGTGTTATTGGTGTGGTCGCTAAGTTAATTGATGTTCCTGGACATTTAACCAAAGCCGTCGAAGCTGTCCTGCAAGCACAGCTTCAGGGTATAGTAACTCAAACCGATCTAGATGCAGAAAAGGCTATTCGCTATCTCAAGGAAAGACGCTTGGGCAAAGCTACCTTCTATCCTCTAAATCTATTAACGAAAAGGTCAATCTCCAAAGAGGATAATGAGTTATTAAATGGTTTGGGTGTTCTTGGGTTATTAAAAGACTTTTTGGGTTTAAAAACTGAACTTTCTATACTAGCTGAGCATTTAGGCGGCAATACTATTATCACCGATAACTTGGAAAATGCCCGTTTACTTGCCAAAAGATGCCAAAGTCGTTATCGAATTGTTACTTTAGATGGCGAGGTAATCTGGAGTGGGGGCACAATGACAGGTGGGGCCGAAAAGGAAGAAAGAGTGGGTCTATTAAAAAGACAAGCTCTTATAAAACAGTTAAAAGTTGAGACTCCAGCAGACTCGGCTAAAATTATTGAGATAGAAGAGGCGGTTAATAAGCTGCCAATCATATTAAATAAAGAAACTGAAAAGCTCAAGGATTTAGACACTGAGCTGCAAAATAACAAACTAAGGCAAGAGTCATATAAAGTCTCGTTAAAGGCATTGCTAAGCAGTATAGAGAGTCTTAGACTAGATTTTGACTTGACTGTTAAAGAAGAAAAAGAGTTGCAAAACAAAGTTGAAAGCTTAAACGCTAGGCAGCAGCTCTTGATTAAAGAAGAGAAGCTTTTAATCCAAGAAGATAGCGACCTTAGAGCTAACCTGAAGAATTTAAGTTCTCTTAAGTGGACCGAGGAGCCAAAGATAAGAGATGAATATCAAGGTATAAAAGACAGGCAAATCAGGGCCAAAGAACGGGTCAACTATGCCCAAAAAGAAAAAGAAGGTCGCACCAAAGAACTAGAAGCTATATTCACAGAATACCAAGAGCTTAAAAAAAGACTCAGAGAGGTCTTTTTAGAAGAGATTGCCGAAAGGTTAAATACCTTAGAAAAAGAAAAATTGAAAACAGCAAGTCTCTTAAAAAGTGAAGTTTTAAGAAGAGCTCTTAATCAAAAAAAGACAGTTAAAACGGAGCTGATAAACAAAATAACTGACTATGAGAGAGATATTAAAGCTTTAAGGCCACAGGTTTTTGAAGCTGAAAAAAGTTTAAGAGAAGCAAGTACAGAGCTAGCTCGCTTAGAGGGTCAATACGAGGCTTGTTTAAAAAAAGCTGAAGAGTTGGAGCTCTCTCTTGACAAAGTAGACCAGAGCATGGCTTTACCCAAGGAAGAAAGAAACCGACTTTCTCAAGCGGTAAGACGATTAGATAGGGAGATTAGCGCTTTAGGACCAGTTAATATAGGAGCTATCGCTGAATATCAAGAGGTTTTTAATCGTTATAGTTTTTTAAAAAACCAAATCGCTGATCTCAATGAAGCCAGAGATGACCTTAGCCAGGTTTTAGCCCGTTTAGATCAGACAAGCCGTATAAAGTTTAATGAAGCTTTTCTAAAAATAAAAACGGAGTTTGAAAAGCTTTTTAAGACTCTCTTTGGTGGAGGAGAGGCTTCGTTAATTCTCGAAGAAGGAGATGTTTTAGAAGCCGGTATTGAGATTAAAGCACAGCCTCCCGGGAAGAAGTTCCAAAGTATATCTCTTTTAAGTGGAGGAGAGAAGGCACTAACAGCAATTGCCTTGATTTTTGCGGCCATTTCTGTATGCCAGGTACCATTTTACCTTTTTGATGAGATCGATGCTCCACTCGATGAGGCTAATCTCGAACGTTATGTTGACTTGATCAAGAAAAAGGCAATTATTTCCCAGTTGATTATTATTACCCATCGTCGCCGTAGTATGGAAGCTGCCGATCTACTTTACGGAGTAACTATGGAGGAAAAAGGTGTCAGCAAAATCCTTTCTCTGCGTCTTGAAGATGAGCAAGCAGCTGCTGCTATAGAAGACTAGATATTTATTTGAGGTGAAATTATATGGGCTTTTTTGATAAGCTAGTCAATGGACTTAATAAAACCAGAAACCAGTTGGTAAAACAGATTCAAAGTGTATTAAAAGGCAAATCGCTCTCTCCAGAGCTTTTTGAAGAGTTAGAAGAGATTTTAATCAGCGCTGATATCGGGGTTGGCAGTACCATGGAAATAATAGAAAATCTGAAGCTGCGCTGTGCCAAGGAGAAGATTACCTCAGGTGATGAAGTAGAGGAGATTCTAAAAGACGAAATGGCTAAACTTTTGGGGGAGAAAGAACAGTTAAAACCAGCTCCCACTACTCCTTGGGTCATTATGGTAGTTGGTGTCAATGGTGTCGGTAAAACCACAACCATCGGTAAACTAGCTGCTAAATTTGGGGAAGAAGGTAAGAAGGTAATTTTAGCTGCTGGTGATACTTTCCGAGCTGCAGCAGCCGAACAGCTGGAGATCTGGGCCAAAAGATCCAAAGCTCAACTTATTCGTCATGAGGAAGGTTCAGATCCGGCAGCTGTAGCTTATGATGCCGTGCAAGCAGCCAAAAACCGAAAAGCAGATATACTGATCATTGATACTGCGGGAAGACTGCATACCAAAACCAACTTAATGGAAGAACTCAAAAAGATCCGCAGAGTGATAAGTAGAGAAATTGAAAATGCTCCTCAGGATGTGCTTTTAGTGCTAGATGCCACCACAGGCCAAAATGGATTGAATCAAGCGAAAGTCTTTAAGGAAGCTACTGAGGTAAATGGTATTGTTTTAACTAAATTAGACGGTACTTCCAAAGGTGGTATTGTGATTGCTATCAAAAAAGAATTATCTCTCCCGGTAAAGCTGATTGGTGTAGGGGAAGGCATTGAAGATTTGCAAGAATTTGACCCGAAGGATTTTGTCAATGCTTTATTTAGTAAATAACTGTCAAGGAAAAAAGCTTGACAGAGGTAGAAGTATCTTTTATACTACCTAAGGAAGGGGATGCCCATGGAAATCGTAAAAACTGTACGCATGGGTCTTCTCAATGATTTTTATGGTCCACTGTTAACTCTAAAACAAAAACATTGCATCCAGCTTTACTACGAAGCCGATCTCTCCTTGGCTGAAACGGCCGAAAAATTTGGCAGCAGCAGGCAGGCTGTATATGATCTTCTCAAACGCACAGAGAGACTTCTTGAAGAATATGAAAGCAAACTGGGTTTGTTGGCCAAATATCAAAAAAGGCAAACAAGATATGCTGCTTTAATTGAACTGGCTAAGGGTTTGGAAAATGAAAAGGAGTTTCGTGCTTTAGTAGCTGAACTGGAAAGGATTGAAACCAGTGATATTTGAAAATTTAGCCGAGAAACTGCAGAATACATTTACAAATTTAAAAAGACGTGGTAAGTTAACTGAAAAAGATGTGGAGCTAGCCCTAAAAGAGGTGCGTTTAGCCCTATTAGAAGCGGATGTTAATTACAAGGTTGTTAAGACTTTTACCGAAAAAGTCAGAACTAGAGCGGTAGGTGAAGAAGTTCTCAAAAGCCTAACACCTGCTCAACAGGTAATAAAAATTGTCTATGACGAGCTGACTGCTCTTATGGGAGGTTCTACCGCACAACTTGATCTATCTCATAGCCCTTCTGTTATTATGCTGGTAGGACTCCAGGGTGCAGGTAAGACAACCACCGCAGGGAAACTGGCCAAAAGTATTAAAGAAAAGGGACGCAAACCACTTTTGGTAGCCTGTGATATTTATCGACCGGCTGCAATTAAGCAATTACAGGTTGTCGGTTCACAGGTGGGAGTAGAGGTTTTTAGTTTAGAAGGCCAAAAACCGACTACAATTGCTCAGGCTGCGTATAAATATAGTAATCAAAACGGTTTTGATGTTTTAATTATAGATACTGCCGGACGCTTGCATATCGATGATGAGTTGATGCAAGAGCTTGTTGACTTAAAAAAAATTCTCTCACCACAGGAACTCTTTTTTGTCGCCGATGCGATGACCGGACAAGATGCTGTCAATGTAGCTGATAGTTTTAATCAAAGATTGGATATTACCGGGGTCATTCTAACCAAACTAGATGGCGATGCCAGAGGCGGAGCGGCGCTTTCAATTCGCGAGGTTGTAGGAAAACCCATTAAATACGCCTCTTTTGGTGAAAAACTCGATTCACTTGAACCATTTCATCCCGATCGTATGGCTTCAAGAATACTTGGCATGGGAGATCTAGGCACTATTCTGGAAAAAGCTCAACAAGCCATCGACGAGAAAGAAGCAGCCAAGCTAGTACAAAAACTCACAACGGATGATTTTAATCTGGAAGATTTTTATGATCAGATGCAACAGATGAAGAAAATGGGGCCTCTAAACCAGCTCTTGGAAATGGTTCCCGGTATGAATAAATTAAAAGGCCAAGCTGATTTGGGTGCTGCTGAAAAGGAAATGCAGCAGATTGAAGCCATTATTAATTCCATGACTCAAAAAGAGAGAAGACAACCTGATATTATTGATGCCTCACGCAAAAGGAGAATCGCATGCGGTTCAGGTGTCAAAGTACAGGATGTTAATAAACTACTAAAACAGTTTAGTGAAACCAAAAAGCTTATGAAGCAGTTTGGCGGACTATCTGGAAAAGGTAAAGGCAATAGAATACGGATGCCATTTTTTAAGTAATTGTAAGGAGGTGAACTGAATGAGTGTAAAAATTAGATTACGTCGCATGGGGAAGAAAAAACAACCTTTTTACCGTCTGGTAGTAGCCGATTCTCGTTCGCCAAGAGACGGCCGCTTTATTGATATTATTGGTTCATATAACCCCTTGACTCAGCCTGCTGAGGTTAAGGTTGATGAAGAGAAAGCTCTTGATTGGCTTAAAAAAGGCGCCCAACCTTCTTTGACAGCAAAGAAGATTCTCTCCCAGGCAGGAATATTAGCTAAAAATGCAGCCTCCAAAGAAAAAACTAAAGAGAATGAAACCGACGCCGAATAATTAAGGAGGCTTAGAGCAATGAAAGAACTTATAGAAGTTCTTGCCAAAAGTCTTGTCGATAATCCGGATCAAGTTTTTGTACAAGAGAAGATTGTCGATGATGAAATTATAATTGAACTCAATGTCGCCGAAAGTGACATGGGAAAAGTTATTGGTAAACAGGGAAGAATAGCCAAAGCTCTTAGAACTGTACTCAAAGCCGCAGCTAATAAAGAAAAAAAGAGAGTATTACTAGAGATTGTTTGAAAACTCAAGAAGCAGGAGCAAGAAGGCTCCTGTTTTTTTGGAGGTTTATTATGAAGCTTTATACCATTGGCAAAATTATTGGTGTTCAAGGTATAAAAGGCGAAGTCAAGGTTTTTCCGACAACTAGCTTTCCATCGAGGTTTCGACAGATGGCCAGAGTATTGATTGGTGACGATAAAACGCAGACCGATTATCCCATTCTATCTGTAAGAGACCAGAAAAAACTCATCGTTTTATCCTTAGAAGGTATAACCACTCGCACTCAGGCAGAGGCTATGGTAGGCTTGCATCTTTTTGTAACCCAAGATGAACTCGTAAAACTTCCGGAGGATCATTACTATATCTTTGATCTCATTGGCCTAGAAGTAATCGACAAGAAGTGGGGACTTTTGGGACTAATCAAAGATGTAATCGAAGGAGCTCAGGATCTCTATTTAATAAGTCCGGTTCCTACGGGTTTACCGACCAAGGAATTCCTGATCCCAGCTGTGAAAGATTTAATATTAGAAATCGATCTGCAGAAAAAAATTATGCGAGTCGATTTACCGGAAGGTTTGTGGGAAGAATGAGACTAGATATTATTACTCTTTTTCCGGAAATGTTCGCACCTGTTTTTTCGCAGAGTATTTTAGGACGAGCAACAAGCGAAGGGAAATTACAGATTATTATTCATAATCTTAGGGATTATACTCATGACAAACATCGTAGTGTTGACGATACACCTTATGGCGGAGGTTCTGGAATGGTCTTAAAACCGGAACCTTTATTCGAGGCGGTAAATGCAATTAAGTCGTTTCCTCTGGGATATTTACATCAGCCCAAGAGACTTACCGTTTTTATGACACCTCAGGGAGAGCCTTTTTGCCAGTCACTAGCTAGTTCTCTTACTCACTGGGATCAGCTGATTTTGGTCTGTGGTCACTACGAAGGTTTCGATGAAAGAGCACGTAATTTGCTGGCTGATTTAGAAATATCTTTGGGAGACTTTGTTTTAACCGGTGGTGAGATACCTGCTATGGCAGTAGTTGATGCAGTCTCCAGGCTTCTTCCCGGTGTATTGGGCGATGCATATTCTGCTTATGAGGAGTCCTTTACAGAAAACCTGCTCGAATATCCGCAATATACTCGTCCCCGCGTTTTTCGGGGTCTGGAAGTACCACAGGTGCTTTTAAATGGCAATCATAAAGAGATCGCTCTATGGAGAAAAGAGATGGCCTTAAAAAGAACTCAAATAAAACGGCCTGATCTTTTAGAAGGAAATTAATGCTTGCCAGTAAAAAAAGAAAATGCTATAATTGGAACGTTAGTGCGGATGGTCCGCTGTCTTAGACGACATGAACATCCTAAGAGAGGGGGTAACCACAATGGATCTGATTAAAGTTGTGGAGCAACAATATGTAAAAACCGATATTCCCGATTTTCGTCCTGGCGACACTGTAAGAGTTGACTACAAAGTCGTCGAAGGCGGTAAAGAGCGCATCCAGGCTTTCCAGGGAGTTGTTATCAGACGTCAAGGCAGTACTATAAAAGAGACCTTCACTGTACGCAAAATCTCTGATGGAATTGGTGTAGAAAGAACCTTTCCATTGCACAGCCCTAAGGTGGCCCACATAGAGGTTATGCGCAAAGGTAAAGTTCGTCGCGCTAAACTGTACTATCTGCGTGAGCTGCAAGGGAAAGCCGCAAGAATCAAAGAGCGTGTTTAAAAGTGAGGGACTGCTTAAACAGTCCCTTTTTGTTTTATCTAGGAGGTAGAGTTAGATGCTTCCCGAATTTACAGTACAGTGGTATCCCGGACATATGGCTAAGGCTAAACGTGCTATGCAAGAGAGCCTTAATTTAGTTGATTTAATAATAGAAGTCCGTGATGCAAGAGCCCCTTTGGCTAGCTCAAATCCCAACTTGGATATAATTGGTAAAGATAAAGAACGCCTAATACTCTTAAACAAGGCAGACTTGGCTGAAGAGCGTGTCACCAGGATGTGGCAATTGCTCTACCCTGAGATGCTGATTTTTTCCAGTAAGTCTGTTAAGCACAAAAAAAGACTTCAGGAGGAACTAAATAAGACAGCTCAAAAAATCAAAGCAGATTGGCTGGCAAAAAATAAAGGTCTAAGACCTTTTCGTGCCCTGGTACTGGGGATGCCAAATGTAGGAAAATCAACACTAATCAATACTCTTGCCACAACCGCTAAGGCAAAAACCGGACAAAAACCGGGTGTTACAAGAGCAAAGCAGTGGCTTACTCTACCAAATAATTGGCAGCTTTTAGATACACCGGGTATTATGATGCCAGAAGAGGTAAAAGGGCAGACCGCATTATGTCTAGCTCTTATTAACTGTCTTGATGAAAAACTCTACGATCCTGAGTTAGCGGCCTTACATTTTATTGTCTGGCTACAGAAAAACTACCCTCAAGCACTGCTGTCAAGGTATAAGCTTGAATTTGTAAACCACAGTGAACCTAGGGTTGTCTTAGAGGAGATAGGTAAAAAACGAGGAGCAGTCTTAAGCGGCGGTGTTGTTGACACCAATAAAGCTGCGTATACTCTTCTTAAGGATTTTCGCCAGGGATTTTTAGGAAGTATTTCTTTAGAAAAACCGTTAGTATCTGAGGAGTATACACTATGAAAGATCCTCAAAATCTAAACCTTAAACAGATCAAAGCGCTCTTAGAGGGTTTTGTGCAAAAAAAAGAATACCCCGAGAAATTTATTTTACAGTTAAAAAGCGATGAGCGCAGGGGCGTAAAAAAACTTTGCCAGAATTTTGAGCACAAAAAAGGGTCTTTAGTCCTGAAATATCAGCATTTAGAGGAATTGACTAATTTCGATAGAAAATTTTTAGTAGAAGTTGCAGGCATCGATGAAGCCGGTAGAGGCCCTTTAGCAGGTCCTGTGGTAGCGGCAGCAGTTTGTTTAGATTTAGATAACCTGCACTGGGCTTTAGGTTTAGATGACTCTAAAAAATTAAAACGAGAAGAAAGAAAAATCTTTTATAATTTGATCCAACAAAATGCTCTTAGTATTGGTATTGGTATCATTGAACCACTTATTATCGATGAGATAAATATTCTCCAAGCAACAGCTTTAGCCATGCAAAAAGCGGTTCAATCACTTTCAAAGGAGAACCTTTTGCTACTAGTAGATGGCCTTTTTGTACCGCTATTGGGTAAAAACCAGGTGGCTACCGTTAAAGGTGATGCTAAGTCAATTTCGATTGCTGCTGCTTCTATCATGGCAAAAGAAACTCGTGATCGGATTATGGAACGGTTAGATTTAATTTATCCTAAATATGGTTTTGCAAGTAACAAAGGTTATGGAACTAAAGAACATCTTAAAAACCTTTTGGAATTTGGTCCCACACCAGTTCATCGACAGAGCTTCATCAAGAATTTATCAGCTAAACAGGGCAGTCTTTTTTAACTCCCGATTAAATCTAAGGGAGGTGCTTGATTATGCGCTTAATACGTGTTTGTGAGCTCAAAGAAGGAATGGTTTTAGCTAAGGATGTTTTGGATAATACAGGTAGAATTCTTTTGCTAGAAGGTATAGAGCTAAAAGATACCTTTATAGATAAACTCAAGCACATAGGTATTTTTGCAGTCTATGTTAACGATAGCACTTTAATTCTACCTACAACACCTGTAATACCTTTAAGTAGAAGCGAAACTATTGCTGCTACCGAAAAAGCATTACATGATATTATTTTAAAAAAGAATATTAAAGCCAGTGGACTTAGAGAAAAAGTAGCCAAACTTATAGAAGATATTCTTAAGGCTGATACTTTGGCTATTTTGGTATCAGAGATCCAAAGCTATGATCGTTATACTCTAGATCATAGTTTTAATGTAGCGGTATTAAGTATTATTACAGGTTTAACATATGGTTTGCCTAAAGATGAATTAGTTGAACTAGGCATAGGTGCGCTTTTACACGATGTAGGTAAAATCTTTGTATCAAACAGCATACTAACTAAAAAAGGTAGGTTAACACCGTCTGAGTGGGAGGAAATTAAAAAACATCCGGATTTTGGTTACAAAGTGCTTGCCAGTAATATGGATATCTCCAAAGAAGCCTTAGATGTAGTAAAACAACACCATGAAAGAATAAATGGTACTGGATATCCACATGGGTTAAGAGGAGAGAGTATATCTTCTTATGGCAAGATCGCTATGATTACAGATGCTTTTGATGCCATGACATCTAATCGTGTCTATAAAAAAGGTATAACACCTTATAAAGCTATAGGTGCAATTAAAGCTATGCGTGGTTTACTTTTTGATAACAATATCGTAGACGCGTTTTTGGCAAAAATGTCATCTTATCCTGTAGGTTGTAAGGTTAGACTTAACACTGGCCAAATTGGAGTAGTCATAAAAACAGATGAGATAACGGAAACAAAGCCGACTGTTGTTTTACTTTTCGATCGAAACGGCTGTATGTATAAGGAGACTAAAACAGTTGCCTTGGCTAAAGAAAGAGAATTAGCCGTAGTTGGAACTCTATAATTTAAATCAATAGCTGCTTAATTTTAAAAAGCATAGCGTTTAGCCACATGGCCTCTCTCAAACATAAGGTAGAGAGGTTTTCTTGTTCTAAAAGTTAACAAATGAACTACTAATCTTAGCAGCGTGTATTGGTTTAGCAAGTAATTTTTAGTATAATGGCTCTAACCGGTTAAACAAAAACGAACAAAAAACATATAATTAATTTACGCTAATTTTTAAAACCATTTCCTTTTGATAAAAACCAAATTATAATGACCAACATTAGCACTTAGAGGCTTTTTATTTTACAGGGATAAAAGATGGGGGCATTACATATGTATTTAGATAACCAGTATGCATTTTTAAGACGTATTCTAATTAAAAAACCTTTTATAAATGACTTTCCCTTTAATTTGCCAGCGGTAAAACACCTTGAAAGTTTGGAATTCCATCCCAATGTTAGCTTTTTAGTAGGAGAAAATGGCACAGGTAAATCCACGATATTAGAAGCTTTGGCCATCTGTTTGGGACTAAATAGCGAGGGTGGTTCAATAAACTTTAACTTTGCTACTAAAAAGACCCATTCCAACTTATATGAGTATATCAAACTACAAAAAGGCCCACATAGACCTCAGACAGCTTATTTTTTAAGAGCTGAAACCCTTTATAACTTAGCCAGTAATATTGAAGATTTAGATTCCGGTGGCGGTTTGGGTTTACCGGTACTAGACTCATACGGCAGTCGTTCTCTACACCAGATGAGCCATGGTGAAAGCATCTTAGCACTTATAAATAATCGCTTTGCGGGTCATGGCCTTTATATCCTTGACGAACCGGAAACAGCTCTTTCCCCTGCCAGACAATTATCTTTGCTTGCCAGAATCCATGATTTAGTAAAAGAAGGTTCTCAGTTTGTGATTGCCACTCACTCGCCTATTCTTATTACCTATCCCAGAAGTCAAATCTATTCCCTAACAGAGGCCGGATATGAAAAAGTGTCTTATGACAAAACTGAACATTTTCAGATTAGTCGTGACTTTCTGACCCAACCGGAACGTTTTTTAAAATATTTACTTGCAGATTCTTAAATAAGGTGTTACAAATATTAGAAAGGTTCACAGGGTTGGCTTTTAAGAATAGAGGCTATATTTTTCAATGCAAAAGACGAATTACGCAATGTATACAAACTGGATTGTTGAAATTCTGCACACAGACCCAAAAAAAATCTGCAAAAATATCAATTAATGGCAGGGAAGCTGCCTTTTATGTAGAATTAGTGGAGAAATAATGATGGGAGGAAAGACAATGAAAAAGAAAGGTTTATGGATTGCAATTGCAATTGTTGTTATAGCTGCAGTTGTAGTTTACTTTGCATTTTTTGCTGGCAAAGAGAAAACTGCTTCTTCAAAGCAGGAAATAGTTAAAGTCGGTTTTATAGGTCCACTTACAGGTCCTGCGGCTGCGTATGGAATCAATGCCAGAAACGGAGCTCAAATAGCTATCGAAGCTATTAACGCTGAGGGTGGTATCTTAGGTGGTAAGAAAATCGAACTCCTAATTGAAGACAATCAAGGCGATGAATCTGAAACTGTTAACATTATGAATAAACTGATTGATCAGGAAAAAGTAGTGGCTATTGTGGGCCCGGTTACTACAGGCCCAACAACTGTAGCTGCAGGCATTGCCGGTGATAAAAAAGTACCTATTGTTTCTCCAACTGCTACCGGCGATAATATTACTAAGCTTAGTGATTATGTTTCCCGTGTCTGTTTTTATGATTCCTATCAAGGCCCGGTTATGGCTAAATTTGCTCTTGAAAACCTCGAAAAGAAAACCGCTGCCATTTTGTATGACAACACTAATGACTATTCTATGGGTTTGGCAGATTCTTTTGCTCTTACCTTTGCAGAAAATGGTGGGGAGATCTTGATTAAAGAAGCTTTTACGGCAGGAGATCAAGACTTTAATTCTCAGCTTACCAAAATTGCAGCTCTTAATCCCGACATTGTCTATGTGCCGGCTTATTACAGTGATGATGCCCAGATTCTACTCCAGGCGCGTCAGATCGGCATGACGGCTATCTTTATGGGTGGAGATGGCTGGGATTCCCAAGATCTAATTAATGGTGCCGGTGCCGCAGCTGAAGGATGCTATTTTACAACCCACTACTCCGCTGCAGACACTTCAGAGCTGGTGCAGGAGTTTTTACAAAAGTATAGTGAAAAATATAATGCTGAACCTAACTTTGCCGGACCTTTGGGCTATGATGCAGCTCTGCTTCTAGCCGATGCCATTGAAAGAGCCGGTGAACCCAATCCCGAAAAGATAAATGCTGCGATTTTAGAAACTAAAGGTTTTATTGGTGTAACAGGTGAGTTTAGTTTTGATATAAATCGCAATCCTCTCAAAGAAGTCACTATTGCAACCGTAACAGATGGTAAATTTGTTTTGGTTGATAAAGTTCGTCCGTAAAATGCTTTAGTAGGGGGGCTTTGGCCCCCCTTTGCCTTATTAAGAAAGAAGGTGTAGAGATGGGGCTTTTTATTCAACAGATAGTCAATGGTATCGCCCTTGGCAGTATCTACGCCCTTATCGCTTTAGGATATACAATGGTTTATGGCATTATCCGTCTTATAAATTTTGCTCATGGTGATATCTATATGCTGGGAGCTTTTGTAGGCTATTTTGCTTTAACTACTTATAAACTCCCTTTTGGTGTGAGTCTAGCCTTAGCTATGTTAATTCCGGCACTTCTTGGCATGCTCATTGAAAGGGTAGCTTATCGACCTCTAAGAAAAGCACCTAGCATTGCTGTTTTAATTACAGCTATCGGTGTGTCTTTACTTATAGAAAACCTGGCCATGCTGTGGTTTTCACCGGATCCACGTCCTTTTCCACAGATATTTCCTCTAAGACCTTTAGAATTAAGTGGAATAAGAGTTTCCATTCCTCAAGTTATTGTCTTTATTACTGCTGTTATTTTAATGATGGCCTTAAATTTCTTAGTTCAAAAAACCAAAGTCGGCAAGGCCATGCGAGCTGTAAGTCAGGACAAAGAAGCAGCTAGTCTAATGGGTATTGATATCAACCGGATTATTTCCTTAACTTTTGCTTTGGGATCAGCTCTGGCAGGTGCTGCCGGGGTAATGGTAGGAGTTATTTACCCCCGAATTCAACCCCTAATGGGTGTGATGCCAGGCTTAAAAGCTTTTGTGGCCGCAGTACTAGGTGGCATCGGTAGTATCCCGGGAGCTATGCTTGGCGGTCTTATTATGGGTCTTACCGAAAGCCTGGTTACAGCCTTGATCTCATCTACTTGGCGCGATGCTATAGCTTTTAGTCTTTTAATTGTGATTTTACTGGTAAAACCGACTGGAATCCTAGGCAAATCAATGCGAGAGAAGGTGTAAGAATGACCTTAGAAACAAAACAAAAGAAGCCAGATGGTTATCTTATGCTTTTTTTAGCTCTTCTTATCCTAAGCGTTAATCTCTTGCTAATAAGTGGCAAAATGCCTGCCTATTATAAAGGCATATTGGGATTTGCCGGTATTAATATTATTTTGGCAGTCTCATTAAATCTTATTAATGGTATTACCGGTCAATTTTCGCTGGGGCATGCCGGTTTTATGGCTGTGGGAGCTTATGTTTCAGCACTTATTTCTATCTACCTTAAATGGCCTTTAATATTGGCATTACTTTTGGGGGCCGTAGTAGCAGCTCTTTTAGGGATAATAATTGGTTTACCTACCTTAAGATTAAAGGGAGATTATTTGGCTATTGCCACCTTGGGGATGGGCGAAATTATTAGGGTGGTATTGTTAAATTTGGAAATTACTAAAGGAGCTAGAGGCCTTACAGCTATTCCCCGTTCCACCAGTATATATCTGGTGGAACTAGTGGCTTTTATTACGGTTATCTTTACGGTAAACTTAATGCGTTCAACTCATGGCAGAGCACTGCTATCCATCAGAGAAGATGAAATTGCTTCCGAAGCTATGGGGATTAATACTACTTTTTATAAAGTATTTGCTTTTGCCACCGGAGCTTTTTTTGCTGGTTTAGCAGGAGGCCTTTTTGCCCATCTTATGGGTTATATCGCTCCTAAAAATTTTGAGTTTATGCGTTCGATCGAGATTCTAGTAATGGTAGTTTTAGGAGGACTGGGTTCTATTACAGGCTCTATTGTGGCTACAATTATTCTTACCATTTTGCCTGAGGCTTTGCGTAGTTTCTCCCAATATCGTATGGTTCTTTATTCTGGCTTACTTATCATTATGATGCTTTTTAGACCCCAGGGACTGATGGGAACAAAAGAACTCCAAGTTAGAGAAGTTTTTAGACTATTTGGCTTCGGAGGTGGTAAGAATGTCTGAAACTAACCTTCTTGAAGCCAAATGTGTAACTATGAACTTTGGTGGTCTTACCGCTGTAGCCAACCTGAGCTTTGAGCTTAAAAAAGGAGAACTAGTTGGTTTAATCGGTCCAAACGGAGCCGGGAAAACTACGGTTTTTAACATGTTAACCGGAGTTTATTCGCCTTCTTTTGGCACAATTCATTTAGAAGACGAGCTTATCTCCAAACTCCCTCCCTATAGAATTACCCAAAAAGGTATTGCCCGGACATTTCAAAACATTCGTCTTTTTAATCAGCTAAGTGTAACCGACAATGTCCGGATTGCCTTTCACACTCGTAAATTATACCCTATTTATAACTCAATTTTTCTAACCCCAAACTTTTTCAAGCAGGAAAGAGCTATTGCAGATGATACCAAAGCGCTTCTAAGTTTGCTTCACCTAGAAGAAAGAGCAGAGGATAAAGCCTGCAATCTTTCCTATGGACAGATGCGTCGTTTGGAGATTGCCAGAGCCCTGGCTACAGGACCCAAGGTACTGCTTTTAGATGAACCAGCAGCTGGCATGAATCCTCAAGAAACCGAAGAATTAACAGCACTGATTGCCCTAATTAGAGAAAAGTTTGATCTGACGATCCTGCTTATCGAGCATGATATGACTCTGGTAATGAAACTATGTGAAAGAATAATGGTTCTAGATTATGGAATTCAAATCGCCAGTGGTACACCTCTTGAAATACGTCAAAACAAGCGGGTTATCGAAGCTTACCTGGGAGAGGAGGTTTAGAAATGTTAGAGATAAAAAACCTCCATGTTTATTATGGACAGATCCATGCCTTAAAAGGCGTATCTTTTGTGGTAAGAAAAGGAGAGATAGTTACCTTAATAGGTGGTAACGGAGCCGGAAAGACTACCACTCTAAAAACAATTTCGGGTTTGATTCCCTTAAAAGAAGGGGAGATCCTTTATCAGGGAGAAAGTATAACAGGAGTTAAGGCTCATGATCTTGTAAGCCAAGGACTTGTTCAAGTGCCTGAGGGTAGACATGTTTTTCCCTCGATGAGCGTCCAGGAAAACCTTGATTTAGGTGCTTATACTAGAAAAGATAAAAAAGCTGTGAAAGAGGATTTGGATAAGGTCTTTCACCTCTTTCCAAGACTTAAGGAAAGAAGACAGCAGTTAGCCGGGACGTTATCCGGTGGTGAACAGCAGATGCTGGCAATGGCCAGAGCTCTTATGAGCAGTCCGAAACTTTTGCTTTTAGATGAACCTTCGATGGGACTTGCTCCTCTTTTAGTAAGAGAGATCTTTAATATTGTCACCGAGATCAACTCGACCGGAGTAACGATTTTGCTGGTTGAGCAAAATGCCAACATGGCCCTTTCTATTGCTAATCGTGGCTATGTTATTGAGACAGGCCGCGTAGTTTTAGAGGGTGAGGCTGCTAGTCTAGCTGCAAATGAAGCAGTCAAAAAAGCTTATCTTGGTGGCTAGGAGGTTTAAGGGTAATGTTTATTAAACAGATTATGAGTTCTGTTCCTATTACTATCTCTCCGGAGGCCGGTATTTTAGAAGCTGCTAATCTAATGAAAGAAAAAAAGATACGCAGACTTCCTGTGGTTAAAGGAGATAAACTTGTAGGTATTATTACCGAGATGGATATTCTTAAAGTCCAGCCCTCTCAAGCTACAACTCTCAGTGTTTTTGAGGTTAACTATCTTTTGACCAAGATGCGAGTAAGCGATGTAATGACCAAAAACCCTTTAACGATCTCAGCTGAAGCTACTTTAGAAGAAGCAGCTCTTATTATGCGTGAAAATGAAGTCGGTGGTTTACCGGTTTTGGCTAATAACAAGCTAGTTGGTGTTATTACCGAAAGCAATATTTTCGATGCTTTTATTGATCTTTTAGGGTTAAAAAGAGCGGGTACTAGGTTGACTATAGAAGTTATTGACAGACCGGGTATTTTGGCCGAAATTGGCCAAATCACAGCTAAACACAATGTCAATGTCAGCAGTTTCGCAGCTTACTATCCGGAAGAGAAAAAGTCGGTTTTAGTGGTAAGATTAGAGGCAACGAAGGTAGAAGAGATTTGTAAAGATATTGAAAAGCTAGGACATAAGGTTACTCATATTGCTCACTATGGTATAAAGTAAACGCATAAAAAGACCCCCTAATGTCCATCCTAAGTTTGCTGAAAGGGGCTAGAAAGATGGACATTGCCAGGACACAGGTCTATCACTGTCCCAGTTGTTGTACCGATACCAGCCACACAGTAAGAACAAAACATGGTACTACCTATGGCGTAATTTGCAACAGGTGTCAGACAGCATCTCTAGTTCGAAAAGACGACCTGCTGTTTTATCAGGACTTGTGGGAAGATGAAGTCCGAGCTATCCTTATGAGCTTAGATAATCCCGAAGACAAATAAAACTCCAAGCAGTCAACTGCCTGGAGTTTTTTTAAGGAATTTGGCTGGAAATACTAAAAGGTGTTTTTATTAAAAGAGCTAATTTAGCTAAGTGCAGTTTGTTGAGGGTAGTTTTCATGGCCTTGTTAGGTTTAGGACAAGAAACAGTTGCCAAAAGTGCTAAAAGGTTTAAAAAATGATAAAGAAGGTAAAGAAAGCTTTAATGGGAATTAAGGTAGTTAAGACAAGGGGGCAACAAAATGGAAGATCGCTTAGCTTTTGTATTGGCGGAATTAATAAAAAGCTTAATTCACGGTGATGATGAATACCCTGAAGAATCTGCTATTATAGCTCGAGCTGTTCAGCTTGGTATTAATAAAGACGAACTGGAAATAATTGGACCTCTAGTGATAAAAGAGGAACAAAAAGGTCAAACTTATTGCTGTGAAGAAGTAAATGGGAAACGTGTGTTTTCCAAAAAAGAACAACTGCTTTTAGAGGAAAAACATATTAATGCTTTGCTCTATATGGTTAATAATGGTATAATTTCCGGCGCAGAGCTCGATGCGGTTTTAGTGTTTGCCCAAGGATTTGCTAAAAATCCTCACGAAACCGACTACCTTTTAAAAGCACTAAATTTAGTATTTCCAGATCAAGCAAGAAATCAATTTTTAACCGGTGCTATATATAATAATAAAGAGCTTCTGAACTGAGAAAGGATGAGCTTTAATGGCCAAAACTCTAGTTGTTGTCGAATCCCCAGCTAAAGCAAAAACTATCAAAAAGTTTCTCGGCACAAATTATACAATTGAAGCTTCTATGGGACATATAAGGGATCTTCCCAAAAGTCAGTTCGGTGTCGATATAAAAAATGGCTTTACACCTAAATATATTACTATACGCGGTAAGGGAGAGTTATTAAAAAAACTCAAAACTCAGGCTAAAAAAGCGGATCGTATCTTTTTAGCTACAGACCCTGATCGTGAGGGCGAAGCTATTGCCTGGCATTTAGCGGAAATTCTAGATCTTGATCCTAAAAAGCCGGTTCGTATTACCTTTAACGAAATTACTAAAGAGGCTGTTAAAGAGGCGACTAAAAAACCTCGCAGTGTGAACATTGATCTGGTAGATGCCCAGCAAACCAGACGGATCCTAGATAGAATTGTAGGTTATAAACTAAGCCCGCTATTATGGCGTAAAATAAAAAAAGGCCTTAGTGCCGGGCGAGTTCAGTCGGTTGCTGTAAGGCTGATTTGTGAAAAAGAAGAAGAGATTGCCAACTTCAACAAAGAAGAATACTGGACTATTGAAGGTTTATTTTTGACAAAAAATGGCGAACTAAAAGCTAAGCTAACTAAATTGCAGGGTGAAAAACCAATACTACCCAACAAAGAAATTACTTCAGAGCTGTTACAAAAGTTAAAGAACCAGGATTATAAGATTTTGGAGGTAGATAAGAAAGACAGAAAAAGAAATCCCTCTCCTCCTTTTACTACCTCAACCTTGCAACAAGAAGCCTGGCGCAGATTAAACTTTGCCGCCTCTAGGACTATGCGGGTAGCCCAGGAATTATATGAAGGCATTGAAATCGGTAAAGAAGGATCTTTGGGGCTTATTACTTACATGCGTACAGATTCTGTACGTATCTCGGATCAAGCAGTCCTACAGGCTGAAAAGTTTATCCAAAATGAGCTTGGCAAAGAATATCTTCCAAAAGAGAAGCGAGTTTATCAAAGCTCTAAAAAAGTTCAGGATGCACACGAAGCAATTAGACCTAGCTATGTTGATAAAACCCCTGAAAGCCTTAAACCGTTTCTTACCAGAGATCAGTTTAGGTTATATCAACTTATTTGGCTAAGGTTTCTCTCAAGTCAAGCTGCCAGTGCAGTCTTTGACACTGTTTCTGTGCGGATTGGCAGTACTGAGGCCCAGTTTACGGCTTCAGGCTCAACATTAAAATTTGCGGGATTTTTGCAGCTATATCCTGATCAAGAAAAAGAGCTAGATTCAGAATTACCTTTGGTTACAGCAGGTTTAGCTACCGATTTAAAACAACTCTTTAGTGAACAGCATTTTACCCAACCACCACCTCGTTATTCACAAGCCAGCCTAGTTAAAGAACTGGAAGATCAAGGCATTGGTCGCCCTAGTACCTATGCTGCTATTATTGAGACCATTAAAAAGCGAGGTTATGTAGTAGAAGAAGATAAACGTTTGGTGCCAACGGAATTAGGTCAGGTAACCATAGATCTACTAAAAGACCATTTTAGTGATATTGTCGATGTCGATTTTACAAGAGAGCTAGAAGAAAAACTAGACAGCATCGAAGATGGCCAAAATTCGCCGCTAAAAATCCTGGAGGAGTTTTACAGTTCATTTGCCAAAGAGTTGCAAGAGGCTGAAGATAAAGCTGGTAAAATATTAATTGCGGATGAAGTTACCGATGAGCCTTGTCCTAATTGCGGTAAATTACTAGTCATTAAGATGGGACGCTTTGGCAAATTTTTAGCTTGTCCGGGTTTTCCCGACTGCAAATTTACCAAGCCTCTATTAAAGCAGATGCCGGGCACGTGCCCTTTGGATAATGGTAATTTAGTTGAACGTCGTTCTAAAAAAGGCCGCGTATTTTATGGCTGTGAAAACTACCCCCAATGTGAGTTTATCTCCTGGTATCCGCCGACTAAAGAAAAATGTCCACATTGTAAGACAACGATGGGTCTAAAAGGGAGAGGTTCTAAACAAGAATTAATCTGTCTCAACAAAGACTGTGGCTATACTCAAAAAGCGGAGATGAGTGAAAATGGCAAGTTTAGTTGAGCAAGATAAGGTGAATAAATGGCTGGAACATTTTATCTTTTATTTGGAAGTAGAAAGAGGGTATTCGAAGAATACCACCGCCAGCTATACCACAGATTTAAAAGAATATCTTGAGTTTGTTGAAACAGACAAAAACTACGATCTGTCCTCACAGATGTTAAGGCGTTATCTTACTTATCTGTATGAGTTAAAGAGAGAAAAGAGCACTGTTGCCAGGAAGCTGGCGGCACTGAGAAGCTTTTTTCGCTTTTTACAAAAAAAAGAAATCTATACCGAAGATCCCATGGTTTCTATAAAAACGCCCAAAAGAGGTCTTTATTTGCCTGAGTTTCTTTACCCTAATGAAATGGAAATATTACTGAAAACACCTAAGCTAAATACTCCGCTTGGCAAAAGAGATCGGGCGATAATCGAAGTTTTCTACAGCTCAGGGCTCCGTTTAAGTGAACTAGTAGGCTTAAATTTAACTGATATTGACTGGGATGTAGGTTATCTGCATATTCTGGGCAAAGGGAATAAAGAGCGTTTAACTCCTCTGGGCTATTATGCAGGTGAATCATTAGAAGACTATCTTCAAAACGCACGGCCTAAGCTGTTAAAAACACAAGAAACCGAGGCGGTTTTTCTCAGTAACCGGGGACAGAGAATTAACAGGCGCACAGTAGAATATATGTTGGATAAATATGTTCTTCAGGCAGGATTAAACAGCGGTATTTCACCCCATGCTCTAAGACATACCTTTGCTACCCATATGCTTGAAAACGGAGCTGATATCAGGTCTGTGCAAGAACTTTTAGGACATGAAAATGTTTCCACCACCCAGATCTATACCCATTTGAGCCGTAAGAAACTACGTGAGGTCTATTTTGCTACCCATCCTCGGGCTAAAAGCTAAAAAAATTATAGGGCTATATGTAAACACCTATCTAGTCTTGAGGATAAGGAGGTTTTATAGATGTTTACAGGGACCACCATAATTGCGCTAAGGCGTGGTAAAGAAGTTGCCATAGGCGGTGACGGACAAATTACCTTGGCTGAGAAAACTATATTTAAGGCTAAAGCTAAAAAAATCCGCCGCCTTTATGATGGTAAGATCCTGGCAGGTTTCGCCGGTTCAGTAGCCGATGCCTTTACTCTATTTGAAAGATTTGAAAAGAAGCTGGCTGAACATAAGGGCAATTTAGTGCGGGGTAGTGTTGAACTAGCTAAAGACTGGCGAAGTGATCGGGTGCTGCAAAAGCTGGAGGCGCTTCTTTTAGTAGCCGATAGTGAACACCTTCTAGTAATTTCCGGCTCAGGTGAAGTAATTGAACCAGATGACAATATAGCCGCGATAGGTTCAGGTGGAGGTTATGCTTTGGCCGCCGCCAGAGCTCTATATAAGCATACAGATTTATCTGCTAGGGAAGTTGTGGCTGAAAGCTTAAGATTGGCGTCCGAAATTTGTATTTATACTAACGATCAAATCTCCATCTTGGAATTGGAGGAATAATAGATGGAAGGGATGACTCCCAAAGAGGTTGTAGCTTACTTAGATAAATATATAATAGGTCAAGATAAGGCTAAAAAAGCCGTGGCTATAGCCTTAAGAAACAGGCAAAGACGCAAGAGCATAAGTGGTGAGTTGAAAGATGAAATTGCACCTAAAAACATCCTGATGATAGGTCCTACAGGTGTTGGCAAGACTGAGATCGCAAGAAGGCTAGCACGTTTAGTAGAAGCACCATTTATCAAGGTTGAGGCAACTAAGTTTACCGAGGTAGGCTATGTAGGACGTGATGTAGAGTCTATCATTAGAGACTTAGTGGAAGAAGCAATCCGCATAGTAAAAAAACGTAGGCTAGAAGAAGTTAGGGAAAAAGCCAAAGCCCAAGCTGAACTGGCATTACTTGAGATTTTGGCTCCGACTAAAAAAGGAGAGTCAAAAAACCCTTTCAGTGTACTTTTTGGTGGGGAACAAAAAGAAGAAACCCAGCTTGTAGAAGTTCCCCAAAGAGAAGAGATCGCTTTAAATTTACACCAGGGAAAACTTGAAGAGCAATTAATCGAGCTTGATGTTCTTAACAAAGATCCCCAAGTAGACCTCTTTGCTTTTGGACTTGATGATCTAAATGTCAATTTTCAGGATCTTTTTAGCAGTTTTATGCCTAAAAAAACGGTTAAAAAGAAAGTTACGGTAAAAAAGGCTAGAGAAATGTTAACTGAACTGGAAGCAGAAAAACTTTTAGATTTAGATGTTATTAACCAGGAAGCGATTATTCTCGCGGAAAATGAAGGCATTGTTTTTATTGATGAGCTCGATAAGATTGTGGGGGGATACTCCAAAGATGGTCCGGAGGTATCGCGTGAAGGAGTACAAAGAGACATATTACCCATTATCGAAGGTTCTAATGTACCTACACGTTATGGCCATGTTAAAACAGATTATATTCTTTTTATTGCCGCAGGTGCCTTTCATATCTCAAAACCTTCCGAGCTGATACCCGAACTACAGGGTCGTCTACCGGTTCGGGTAGAGCTAGCTAGCCTTTCCGAAGATGATTTTGTGCGTATTCTAAAAGAGCCTAAAAACTCCTTGCTGTTTCAATATCGTGAACTTCTTAAAACCGAAGGGGTTACACTGGAGTTTACCGATTCAGGTATCAAACAGATAGCCTCTTTAGCTTGTAAAGTAAATGAAAACACCGAAGATATCGGTGCTAGAAGACTGCATACTATCCTAGAGGCAGTACTGGAAGATGTTTCTTATGAGGCACCAGAACTTACCAGCCATACTATTACTATAGATGCTAAATATGTTGATGCAAAACTTGGAGAACTTGTTAAAAATAAAGATCTCAGCCAATATATCCTTTAGCACCAAAAGTAAAGCCTCTGCTAAAGGTGGCGTATCTAAGGGATTTAATCCCTTCTTTGCTTTATATGTCCTTACCGCTTAACTGATAGCGCTGAGCTAAAATGCAAAGCCTTAAAAAATCGATTAACAGCTAAAAAAGACCAGTCATGCCCAACAATTATGTTTGAACATGACTGGTCACTTTTTTGTACCGCTTGAGGGCTGTCACTCATAAAACTTACCTGTTATCGTAAATCCCTAAGTTACGCTCTCAAAAAGCAGAGGCTTTATTGTTATCAGCTAGGGTATATAACGGTATAAGACCGGGTTAATATTGAGAGTGTCTTCGAAGATAGGTGTTTGTAAGTTATCTTCAGGTAAATTAAGATAGGCAAAGGTTTTTTGGATGTAGACAAAGATCTCTTGAGCGGTAATTTTACCGTCACTGTTAGTATCAGCACCGCGGTTAATTAGGCCAAGTAGGAAGTGCTTGGTAAAAAGACCTAAACCGCCGTCATTACTGTATTGATAGGAAACCTGAGAAGCTAGCGAAGAAGCAAGGAGCACATAACCTGAGTTTTGCAAGGCTTTCGGTGTAGGCTGTCTCACGGCAGGTTTTCCATCAAAAAGCGAACCTGAAAAGCAAGAATCCATAACCAGAGTGATTTCCTTGGTAGGCATCTGCAAAAAGTGCTCTTTAAGATCAAGATCGGATAAAGAGTCGTACGGATCCTCTTTAGAATAATTATATAAAAGCAGGTGGTCATAAGCACCATGCCCGGAAAAATACACCACTAAGTAATCTTCAGGTTGCAGCTCCTTTTTAAGACGGTTAAAAATATTTAGGATATTGTCTCTGGTAGCATCTTGGTCACGCACAGTAATAACAGTGCCTGGGGTTTTTACAAAAAACTCTTCCATAGCATTGGCATCAGCTGAATAGAGGGAAGGTATTTTAGCATAAAGACTTACGCCGATTATAAGGTAATAACCTTTACCGACAGGATAAAAAACAGTATTAATGGCATTTGGCAAAACCTCCACTTCAAATTCCCGGGAAATATTGCTAAAAGGAGCTGTAACCACTAAGGTTTGTAAACCCTCAGGAAGGTTATTGAGCAAAAAAGCTCCGCTAGCGTTAGAAAAAGTGCTGATGTTAGTATTTTTAACTTTGATTAAGGCACCTTTAAGTGGTTTATAACCAAGAGGTAGGCTCGTATTAGAACTTATGGCCTTTAGATTGTTACTATCTGAGGTTAGCTCTTCACGGATAACTATTGTGCCGGCAATGCTTCCTCGTTTTATATTATTTGGTAAACAACCTACTAAAAAAGTTCCTAGTAAAAACACTAAGATCAGTAAAGGACAATATTTATCTTTGAACATAAAGCTCACCTCTTTAGCTTGGTTGATAGACTAAGAGATTTTCAGTGCTAACTGAGGCCTTAAGTGGAGTATAGCCTTTAATTTCGCCATCGATCATCTTGGGCGCAGGTTCTAGACTGGTTATGGTCACATTTTTAGCTCTAAGAAACTCAACATGCGGATGATTAACATGCTTGCCTGAATAGACACCAGGCAGCAGTTTTAATATTTCAAATCCTTTAGTATCACGGACAATAACAACATCTAAAAGATGATCGGTAGGATTAGCCTTTGGTGCTAAGAAAAGGCCACCACCGGTATAAGGAGTATTCATTACATAAGTAAGGATGGATTTTACTTCGCGAACTTTATCATCAGCTTCTATTCTTAGGGTTAGGGGTTTTAGACCAAAAGCAGAAGCTACAATATCCAAATAGATGGCCAAAGAACCTCTGATCAGACGGTGATTTCTTTTGCTGTTTACTCTTTGCATAACATCAGAGGCTAAACCTAAAGCTACTGAAGAGACAAAAAGGCCTTCATTTTCCAAACCCATATTGATAGCTTTTATTTTTCCTTGGGTTATGGTTTTTAAGCTTTCCAAACCAAAGGGTATTTTTAATGAACGCGCCAAATCATTTCCTGTTCCAAGAGGAACTACACACAAAGGTTTGTCTTTTGGCATTCCGTTTACTACTTCATTGATAGTTCCATCGCCGCCTACGGCAATGATTCCTTCATAGTTTTCGGCTTGAGCGGCCAATAAAGAGGCATGATTGGGGCTGTCGGTAAGCTTTAAGTCATATGAGATACCTAGAAGTTTTAGTTCGTCTTCTAACTTTGGTAGCGATGCCTGGGCTAACCCTCTGCCGGCTACAGGATTAGCGATTACGATAAATCTCATTTCTAAACCTCGCTTTTTAATGTCTTCGGGATCGAGTTAATCTAATGCTCTACTTATTAAAAAAGATTCGCTTGTCGTATCATCGTTCCTGCTCTAACTTCCAGAAACAAAATATTCCGGCAATTTTGACCCAAATTAACAGCTATGAGCAGGAGAACCTAGGTAGGATATGTTTTCTAGTAAGAGATTAGGCGCACGCTTACGATCTAAGGTTCCAAAAACCAAAGCGATGCCTCCTTCTTTAATGTTTAGCTGGTTTTGTCGGGGGAAGTACGTGACATCCACCTGGCCGGTTTCATCTTCCATGACAAAAAAGACTACCGGACGACCGCTTTTTGTCGGTGGTCGATGCGGTTTTAGAATTTGACCTGCAAAAAAGATTGGCCCCTCAGCTGCAAGTGCCTCACTGGCTTTTAATACTGAAGCAGGTAAGCTTGGGCGGTAAAACTCCATGACATGAGAAAAAGGAGAGAGGTTTAAAACCAGCATTTCTCTTAAAAAACGATCCCAGGGTGAGAAATCTCCGGGTAGAGGTTTACTTCCCCAAAGTTCCCACAGGAGACTACGACGACTTTGTGCAAAACTATCTAGGGCACCTGATAAAATTAAAAGACGACGCTCTTTCTCAGTAATAAATTCTAGATCGCGCAAAGCGTTAAAGGGACGTCTCTTTATGATCTCATCAAAGGTTTTTTCAGAAAAGCCTTTGATAAGTTTAAGGCCTAAAAAGATTTGTCCGGCACCGCCTTTTGTCACAAGAGGCGAGGTGTTGATATCTAAAGGTGTTATTTTTACACCTAAGCGTTTAGCTTCCCAGAGCAAAGACTGAGGCGGGTAGTAACCCAGAGGTTGGTTGTTTATGAGAGCTGCAAAGAACTCTGCTGGGTAGTGACAACGCAGATAGGCTGTTTTATAGGCTGTTTGGGCAAAAGAGGCCGAATGGGCCTCGCAAAGGCCATAGCCGGCAAAACTTTCCAAGGTATCGAAAACACTGCTGGCAGTTTCTAAAGAGGCGCCTCTTTGCTGAGCCTTTTCCAAGAAGAGATGGCGAAACTGTTTTAGTTCCAGTTCGCGTTTTTTGCTAGTCAAAGCTTTTCTGAGCTTATCTGACTCTCCCAAGGTAAAGCCGGCTAAAACCGTAGCAATTTGCAGGATCTGTTCTTGAAAGACAATCAGACCGTAGGTTTTTTCTTTTTTTTTTTTTACTTCGGGAGTGAGATAGGAGACTTCTTCTTTTTGCAAATGGCGCTTGATAAAAGGTTCCACCATATTGCCTTTAATGGGACCGGGCCTGATTAAGGCTACACTAGCTACCAGATCATTAAAATTACTGGGCTTAATTCTTTGCTGCAGCCCTCTTTGGGCCGGGCTTTCTAATTGAAAGACGCCTAAGCTTTTCCCGGAGGTCAGCATCTTATACGTGGGCTTGTCGTTGTCTTGAATCGGCAGGTTTAACTCTGAAAGAGCGCCCAAGGTGCGCAAAGATAAAAGGTCTAACTTGACAAGGCCCATCTCTTCGATGTCATCTTTATCAAAGGCGATAACTGTCTGGCCTAAAGAGGACTTTACTAGTGGTACATGCCAGGCAAGATCATTAGAAGCAATGGCCAAGCCGCTAGAGTGAGTTGCTATATGTCGAGGCAGTCCGTACATTTTATCTACTAAAACCGGCAGCAGATTCTCCGGAAGACCGATACGCAAAAGATCATTTTTGGCTGAATCCTCCCGGTAGCGATGAAAAGCACAGATGCTAGCGATATGTTTAGAGCCATATTTGTTCTCTAAGAATTCTTTTAGCTCTAAACGTCTTCGCCAATCAAAATCGATGTCAATATCGGGCTGGTTGCTACGCTCAAGGCTAAGAAAGCGTTCAAAGACCAGGTTGTGGGCTATAGGGTCAACCTGAGTCAGATCAAGACAGTAGCTTACCAACGAACCGGCAGCAGAGCCACGTCCCTGGTAGGTAATTTCTTGCCTTTTGGCAAAGCTAATCAGGTCATGGACTAATAAAAAATAACCGGCATAGCCTAAGGTAGAAATAACATCTAATTCATAGGATAAGCGTTTTTTTGCATTCTCATTGCCCAGAGGATATTTTCTGTTAAACCCCTCTAAGGCAAGAGATGTCAGTTTTTGTTTAGCTTTTGGTACTTCAGGCAGAAGTTTGGGAGGTGTAAGGGGTTTTAGCTCCGGAATTTCAGCCAAAAAATAAGCACCTTCCAAAGCTTTTGGAAAATCCTTAAACCTACCGGCTAACTCTTCGCGGCTACAAAGATAGCCGGCATTATTAAAAGATCTTTCCGGATGAACGTCATTAAGGCCAATGCCAAGACGAATGCAGTTTAAACTATCGTGAACGGGAAAATCCTCCGGATAAGCATAATGAACATCTACCGTGGCTACCATCGGCAGCTTTAGTTTTTGTGCCAGCTCAGAGAGGTTAGTTAAAAGTTGTTGTGTTTTTGGTAATCTCTCATGACTCATTTCAATAAAAAAACGGCCCTTAAAGAGGGAAGACCAGCTTTGCGCCAGTTCCAAAGCTTCTTGGTAGCGTTTTTTAAGTAGGAGTTTTTGTAATTTAGAATGGCGGCAGCCCGAAAGAACTAGGATACCTTCTCCGGAGGGAAGAGTAGCCAAAGTTTTTACCGGATTGTTTAAGTAATAGCAGATTTTTTGATATCCCAGGTAGTTTTCGGCCAGCAGAGTAAGGTGACTTTGATCGGCAAGAGTCACCTCGCAGCCGATAATTGGTTTGATACCGGCCTCAAGAGCCAGACGTTGAAATTCAAAAACGCCGGAGACACTGCCATGATCGGTAAGAGCTATGGCTTTATACCCGAGTTCACTGCCTCTTTTAATCAGTTCATAAGGATTGCTGGCTCCATCAAGCAGTGAATAGGCTGAATGGGTATGCAAAGAGATAGTCATTTATTTTTACCAGGCCTCCTTTAGTCATGGCTTTGATAAAGGATAGTCTCTCCTGATGGTGTTTTAGCGATCTCAAAGAGACCTTCGGGTTTAGTTAAAACCAGTAAAAACTTTAATACCGGCTCGCCTTGCCACCAGGCACCACTTTCATACCAGCTATCTATTTCTTTTATAATGGTGTAGTTAACGCCGCGAAAAAAGAAACTGTTATTGATAATTGTTATGGGCTTTTGCCAGAGATGGGACACCGTAAACCATTATAAGAAACTTATAAAACCCTGAAATATTTTTCGAGTTTGATAAGTATTCTTACAACAGATTCACCACCTTTGTATTTAAATATAAAGACCTTGCTTTGTTTTACCACTTTAAGTCTTAAAACCCGTCGCATACCCCCAGATAAAATTAGCCCGGCGCACCTGTTCACGACGGTTTAGGGTAAGACCTAAACTGAGATGGCTTTCTTTTTCCAAAAGTTCTTCTAAGACTCCAGGAAGGCTAAAGTCAAAAAGACCGGCCTGTTTTAGGGGAGGTGTTTCCCAACTTAAAGCCACAAGAAATTCCCAGGGCCAAAGGGTGGTTAAGGATTTTTTTAAGGTTACAATACCAATTTTATCTTGCTTTAGGTCTACACTTCCTGTTTCAGAATAAAGCCAGAGACTACAGATGTGCGGGGGTAATTGTTTTATTAGGGAACAAAGAACTTGATCAAGATCTGTTTCAATAAATCTCTTTTCAAAGGCAGGTGGATAGGAAAGTATTTTTTCCGTATAATGGCCACGACAGTAGTGATAGATCTGTTCACCTAGTTCTCCTAGACGGCTACGCAAAGTTTCAAGAGGTATTATCTGCAACGAATCGATTGTCTTAAAGCCGGTCTCCCAAAATTCAATTAGGATTTTGGCAGGAACGGGCCAGAGGTAATCAACCGGAAGTTTAAAAAAAGGGGTGGCATTTTTTAACCAAAATAGGCCGGGGCGTTTTTGGTAAAGGGCTAGCGCTTTGGCCATAAGAATGTTATCAGCCACCACCAAACAACCATTAAAAGCCTTCCCCCAATCCAGAAGCTCTGCTTGACTGGTTGGGCCAAGGTTTAAGGCATATCCTGACAATTCTTCGGCAAAAAACGGTGTTTTACAATACACCTGATAGCGTTTTTTTAAGCTAGGTGCAGTTAACAGATAGGCAAACAAGAAACTCGCCTCCATACCGAACATACGTTCTATACCCTGATTATATAGATATTTTTGCAGAAAAGCAACTGCTTAAAGACTGACATTTATTACCTACTCCAAAAGTAAAAGTTAAATATTCTCACTTAAATCAACTCTTGATGCAACTGAGCTCTTATAGCAGTCTAGGGTAGGTGTATTTTTAGATATTTTACGAAGGCAACAATAAAAAAATCGCCGAATATGAAGGCGAGTACATCGAAAAAACTCAGATCGCAGACAGCTCATGGAATATACTATGGAGCGGGAGCGATTATCCCAAACAATGGCCTGTCAAAACTGATGGAAAACCTAGCGGTGCGATACTTAATATGCTTTATCTTAAAAGGCTTTGGTAAGCTGTAAATTTCGCCTTTAAAAAGTCGGGTGAATGCTCCTTGCTTTTGTTAAAATCATAATCGGGAGGTGAAGCAAGTGGATATTTTGAGGCAACTAAACGATGCTATTACGTACATAGAATCAAATTTATGTAATGATATAAATATGGACGAACTTGTGCGTATAGCCTGTGTGACAGCGGATAGCTTCATGCGATTTTTTAGTTATATGACTGGAATGACGCTGAACGAATATATACGTCGCAGACGTTTGACACTTGCGGCATATGAGCTACGTAATACTGACTACAAAGTAATTGATATTGCGATAAAATACGGTTATGGCAGTGCTGATACATTTTCAAAAGCGTTTGTAAAGCAACACGGCACTACACCGACACTGGCACGCAATTCCAATCAGTCAATCAAGGTATATCCTCCGGCTTCCTTCTACATCATGATTAAGGGAGCAAAAAAGATGGATTTTCGAATTATCAAGACAAAAGAGAAATCATTGTGCGGTTTATCCAAACAGTTCACAGGAGTAGCCGCCGACCGCTTTTTGCAAGAGCATATCATGTGGGCTGATCATCATGATGATATACAGAACAAGGTCTGCACACATGTACCCGGACTATGGTATGGTATTTGGAACAATGGCATATACAGCATTGCCAAAAAAACCGAAGAGATTAGTAAAAATGGGCTTGAAGAAATCATAATTCCTGCTGGAACCTACGCTGCTTTTTCTACCGGCTTTGGCGGCTTTGCGGGAGAAGAGCTACCTAAGCTTCGCGAGCTGATTTTCGATTCTTGGCTTGCCGATTCTGGATATGAGCAAATGTATGATTATGAAGTCGAGGTTTATCATCTATATCAAAAAACTGAAAAACATAAACGCCATTACGAAATATGGATTCCTGTAAAGTAGAACCAAAAAAATACCAGCAGTCCATTGGGACTGTTCATTAAACAGTGTGTTGATAACGCTAGAGAGCCCGTCCCAGATATACCATTACACAAAAGATCATAATGTAAGCATAAAATAGTAACCAGGAGATATTATTCCTAGGTAATTGCTTTCAATCTGATTAAGGCTACTAGCTCATGATTTTTATTCTGTTTAATTATGGATGTTATTTTACGATTAGCTTGGAATTAAAATCACAGCTGATGAAATATTAAGCTTAGAACAAAAAAGAGGCAGGAAGGAAGTAGCTTTAACAAGAAGAGAACAAAAAAGGAGGCGTTTTTTGTGGCCCGAATCACGATGGTTATTGCCAGTCATGGTTTTCGCGACGAAGAATACCTACAGCCCAAGGAGGTGTTTTTGGCTCACGGTCATGAGGTAAAAACAGCCTCATCTACTCTTAATGAGTGTAAGGGACGTTTTGGAGCTTTAGTAAAACCGGATCTTAATTATACCAAGCTAAAACCCGAAGATTTTGAAGCCCTAGTCTTTGTAGGAGGAGGCGGTGCTAGCGAGTATTTTGATGATCCTTTAGCCCACACCTTAGCACGTGAAGCTTATCAAAAAGGAAAAATTGTAGCTGCTATCTGTATCGCCCCGGTTATTCTAAGCAGAGCCGGCCTGTTACAAGGGAAAAAGGCTACTGTTTATCAAGATGGCCAGCCTGATTTAGTCAAGGGAGGCGCCTTTTATACCGGAAATTCCGTAGAGGTAGACGACCGTATTATTACCGGCAATGGCCCACAAGCAGCCAGAGATTTTGCTCAGGCTATCATAGCTCAATTGGGAAAAAGATAGAATTATTACAGGGAGAAATAGTTCAAGGAAGATATCGGTTAAAAGAGCTTATTCAAGTTGCTAAAAAAGCAGTGCCCTTAGCCTGGGATAACGGTATTATCAGATTGACTATTAACCGGCATACGATTTCTGCAGCTGGTTATTGCTGCAAAAAAAGTAACTGCTTATTCGTTAAAGTTTAGTACTAGAGACTGAGGGTGATGGTTAAAGTTTCCAGGCTATACAATACCTTTTATTCTTGGATAAAAAGTCGACTATACTGTTTATAGTAAGTAATTTGGGTTAACGTTCTTTCTTGGCTGATGTGGCTAAGAGACAAAGACTGCTCAATATTCAGATAAGCAAGAAATTTACTAAAGGACTACCTTCAAAAAAAGTTCCTTTAAATATTTGTTTCACTAATATTGTACCGGAGGCTTTAAGAAAGTCTTCAGAGGGAAAGACACTCATTATCTTAAAGCTACTCTAGGGCTTAAAAAAAGTTTAGGTGAATACAATTGTTATAGAGATTTTCTTTAGAAGGAAGGAGAAGCTACTTTGTCTGCAAGGACTGGAGTTACTGTACTAGTCTGGTTACTGACTCTAATTCTATTTGTCAGCAGTATAGTAGTTGCTATGGGTCTAAAGGAGGAAAAGACATTTACAAAAAAAACCGTAATCGTAAAACTTTATGTCTATAACGAAGGCCTAATGGAACTGGATTTAGAAGAATATCTACAAGGCGTAATAGCGGCGGAACTACCGGCTTCTTTTCATACCGAGGCTTTAAAAGCACAAGCTGTTGCAGCCAGAACCTATACACTCAAAAGACTGGATGGTATCAAAAGAACAGGTTCTAGATATCCTTTGGAGGCAGATATTACCAATTTACCCTATGAGGGGCAGGCTTGGATTTCTATAGCAGAGCGTAAGCAAAGATGGCAAACAGCGTTTGATAGCAATCAAGAGAAAATAGCTCAAGCTGTTTTAACGACGAGCCAGGAGGTTCTTACCTATCAAGGTGCTTTAGCTGAGGCACTTTATTGCTCCACGGCAGGCCCCTATACCGAAGATGCTCAAGCAGTCTTTAAGGTACAGACTCCTTATTTAAAAGCTCAACCTAACCCATATGACAAACATTCCCCGCGCTATACCGATCAAAAGATCTTTAGTATAACCGAACTCGAAAAAGCACTCGGTATAAAATTAAAAGCCGGTGAACTAACTTTAGCCGCCAGTCTCCCACAAGGTCCTGATGTGGTAATGGCAGCGACACTCTTAGAACCCTGGCTCAACCCCGATAAAAAAAATAGTGCTCTTAAGATTCTCTCACGCAACCGTTCCGGACGTGTTGAGCAGCTGCTAGCCGGCGAACGCATATTTAGCGGCGTAGAGGTAAGGAATAAATTAGGTTTGCGGTCAACTAATTTTACCTTTAAGGTCAGCCTAGATAGTACAAGAATTACTTTCAGCACTTTAGGTTATGGTCATGGTGTGGGTATGTCACAATATGGTGCTGACGGAATGGCCAGACAAGGGTTTAATTACAAAGAAATATTAAATTTTTACTATCCAGGCACTGATGTTGTTTCATTTACACAGATCTGGGAATAATTAGATATGAAGGAGAAGATGCTCTAGTGTGGAAAAAATAGACGGAGCATCTGCTTTTTTTGAGGAAGGGGGAAGTTATTTGACTCTAAATCTGAGCGAAAATGCTCAAACAGTTTTAGAAAAACGTTATCTTGCCAGAAAAGATGGTCAGGTAATAGAAACACCGGAAGAACTTTTTTTAAGGGTAGCAGAGAACATAGCCCAGGCAGACAGTATATATGATGCCAAGGCTGATCTCAAAAGCAAGGCTGAAAGATTCTACGAAGTAATGACAACTCTAAAATTCATGCCCAATAGTCCCACTCTGATGGTGCGCCAAGACAGTTAGCAGATAGTGCCCAAAGCGGTACAAGACTCGGGACAAGTCTTGTTAGAGAACCTGCTTACCCAAACGGGGACAATAGCATGCAGGTCTCTAGGCATCACATGGCTAAGGCTGGATTGCTTAAACTCTAGTTCTACTGGATTAAGTGGGGATCTGCAAAAGCATCTGGTTTTAAAGAAAGATGTTCATCGGTCTTTCTTTAGTCCCGAAACTAGACAGGGTATCTTAATGATACTTAAAAGAACGAACGGAGAGCCTAAATGATGCATGGTATCTGACTAATGAACTTGGGATAGGTTTTAATAAGCCTACGGAGCTCCCATAGTAGTCAAGGCGGTAATGCCGTCCTAAAGGCCAAGGGGAGCAGGTCAGCGGGTAAGAAGATGACGGAGGTATGCGCAAATGCAAAGTAGCCTCGTTACCTTGGACTGCCTTAGAAAGAGTTCGCCAAACAAAGTTCTGACACGAGTTTACAGGCAGCTTTACAGGCTTGATTTTTATCCAGAAAATGGCCCAAAGATAGTAACTGCGCTACAAGAAGAAAAGTATCACCAGTTAAAACTTGAGCAGTTAAATGAATTAAAAACTGCAGTCGAGAAAATTCTCGCGGCAGTTTTTGATGCTGAGTTTGCAAAAAACAGTATTCTCCAGATACTAAAAGGTTTTAATTTGCCGGCAACCCAACTGTCTTTAGGTTTACCGGAAAAACTTATAAACCGGATTGACGATGGGAGATTCTGGCGTCTTTGTAACTTTTTTAGTCCCTGGCAAGCTTTTTTTGGAACCGAAAAAATTCTTATCTGGGAGGGAGACTGTTTTTGTTTCGGCAGCGAAAATGGTGATAAAAGAGAGATCAATTTAGGTGGGTTTATTTGGCATTTAGGAGAGATTAAACTAGATAAGTCTTTTAGGGCGGAGCTTTTAAGACCTTATCTTAGGAAAAGTCGCCCTTGTCACCGAGGAGATCTGCTTAATCTTCCCGATAAAGCCATTATCAACTATTACCAAGCTGAAGAATATCGTTTTTCACAGATTCTCTCTCTTTTAACTAAACCAGCTCAAGAGGCCGACCTTATTTACTTACTTAGGCAAAGCCTTTTAAAAACACTGGCTAGTAAACTAAAGACATCAGTTAAAGATGTCAAAAGGCGCTATCAACTCTTTGACGCTGACTAGAGAGCCGTATGCGTTGAAAAGCGCACGTGCGGTTCGGAGGGGGGGTAAGCCCTACCCTACAATGCAGGCAGAGAATTACAACAGTTGTCGGCATGTTTTGTACTTCCGATTGAAGATTCCATGGAAAGCATATTTGAAAGTGTTAAAAATGCTGCTTTAATCCACAAAAGCGGAGGTGGAACCGGGTTTTCTTTTTCCAGGATAAGACCAGCTAGTGACAATGTAAAGACCACAGGAGGAGTAGCCTCGGGGCCGATTTCTTTTATGAAGGTTTTTAACGCTAGCACTGAAGTTATTAAACAAGGTGGGGTTAGAAGAGGTGCCAACATGGGTATCCTACGGGTGGACCATCCGGATATCCTTGAGTTTATAACCTGTAAAAGGGATAACACTGAACTGACAAACTTTAACATCTCGGTAGGTGTTACGGAAGCATTTATGCAAGCTGTAGAAAAAGATGAAGAATATGAGCTTATCAATCCTCGCAACGGACAAGTGGAAAAGACCTTAAAAGCCCAGGAAGTATTTGCGCTAATGGTTGAGATGGCCTGGAAAAACGGCGAACCCGGCATAGTTTTTTTAGATAGAATAAATCGCGATAACCCTACACCAAATTTGGGTGAGATAGAGTCCACTAACCCATGTGGCGAACAGGTGCGAAAAGTAGCATAATAATCATTACCAGAAGTGGTGAGGGATTAGGATAATATCCCTTTGGACGGCCGACTTACTTGGATGGAGAAAGACCACCGGGGACCATAGCATGTCGGCAAAGCGGAAAAAGGCAAGTAAACTGCGAGAAACCTTTGTTCTGCGAGTCCAAGTTCTATATGGCTAAGGCTATACTGCTTTAATCCCAGATTCCTGGCTCAAACCACAGAGAATCTCATACTTCGCAGTTGAAATGAGATTGTGCTTGAGTTATCTCGATTGGCTGTTTGTCGAGATAAATATCCTCCTAAGCACCAAAACACGATAAGTGTTATAAGAATCGAACGGGAAGCCTAAGTAGAACCGGTGATTATTATAGTGAACTTTTGATTCTTCGCTAGGAAGGTCTAAAGCCTATGAGATAAGCTTGACATAAAGCGTTATTTCTAACTATCGTAGCGGAGAACGGAGCTGTCATAGTAGTCCGAGGAACCTGAAAAAACAGGTATGGCCGTAAATTCGGAAGCGGAAAAACCGCCCACACATATATGAAAGTATATATGACACCCGACCTAATCAGTCGATAGGGGTGCTGGCGAAGGACAGCAGGTTAAACAGGTACTTATCTGGAGAGGTATGCGCAACGCAAATGGCCAAAACAGTATTAAGTATCGTCGAGGAAAAGCTGACAAACATTTTAAGCTCGGTAGATTAAAACTTATTTAACCTGGACTTTTATGGTCAAACATACAGCAAAATCCAGGCAAAGAGGAATTAGATCAAGAACACTAAGCTAAAGCCTAAATTTCGTTTCCTAAGCTATGCCAAAAAGCCTAGCAAATTCGTAAACTTAAAAGACTCTAAAAAGGGTAAAGAAACTCCCTACCGGGTGGAGATTGATTTAGTGAGGATGTAAAACACTCCTTTATTAAGAGTCCCAGGCAAAAAAATTCAAAAACCTGAGCATTTGTCAGACTCGATTTAATTTAACTGAGAGAGCCGTATGCGGGGAAACTTGCACGTACGGTTCGTAGGGGGAAGTCGGAAAAAGTGGTTTATAACCAACTCGTTCGTCTTCTACCCGACCCACTATTACCTTATGAAGCATGTAATTTAGGGTCTATTAACCTCTCTTTATTTGTCAAAGATGGTTCAGTAGACTGGGAGGATTTAGGAGCGGTTGTCGATACCGCGGTAGATTTTTTAGACAATGTTATCGACATGAACCGCTATCCACTTCCACAAATCGAAACCTTAGCCAAAGCTAATCGCAAAATTGGTTTAGGTGTGATGGGTTTTGCGGATCTTTTGTTTCTTTTGGGAATACCCTATAATTCAGAGGACGCTTTAGAGTTAGGGTCTAAGATAATGTCTTTTATCAACGAACGCTCAAAAAAGAGGTCGGAGTTTATCGCTCTAAAGAGGGGAAGTTTTACCAACTTCGAAGATAGTTTCTATAAAGACAAATATAAGGCTTTACGCAATGCTACTACTACCACAATTGCCCCAACGGGATCAATTAGTATAATTGCCAATTGCTCTAGTGGGATTGAACCTCTTTTTGCCCTATCATTTGTTAGGACAATTTTAGATAACCAAAAATTAATAGAGGTCCATCCTATATTTAAGGCTGTGGCTATCAGAGAGGGCTTTTACAGCGATGAGTTGATGGAAAGGATTGCCACCCAAGGATCAATAACTCATCTCGATGAAATCCCAGAAAAATGGCGTCAGATCTTTGTAACAGCTCATGATATTACTCCTGAATGGCATATTCGTATGCAAGCTGCTTTCCAACAAAATGGTGTCGATAATGCGGTAAGTAAAACAGTTAATTTCCCACATGAAGCTACCCGAGAAGATATTGCTGAGGTTTTTCTTCTCGCCTATAGGTTGGGGTGTAAGGGAGTTACGGTCTACCGCGACGGCTCGAGGCAGATGCAGGTTTTAAGTACCGGCAAAACTGCAGAATCCCAAATAGAAACCGATAAATCGATTATCAGCCCAAGAGAAAGGCCCAATGTTACCTATGGCCGCACCGAAAAAGTTAAGACTGGCTGTGGTAGTCTTTATGTAACAATCAATGAAGATGAAAATGGACTTTGTGAACTCTTTGCCCGTTTGGGTAAATCAGGAGGATGTGCTTCGTCTCAGATGGATGCCATAAGCAGGTTGATTTCTCTAGCCATGCGGGCCGGTGTTTCTACCGATGCCATTTTAAAACACCTAAGAGGCATTCGCTGTCCGTCACCGGCTTGGACTGAAGGTGGAGCAGTACTGTCTTGCCCGGATGCCATAGGTTTAGCTATAGAGCATTATCTTAACTGGAGGAAAAAAAGCCATGGGCAGGCCAGCGAACAAGTCTCCGAAAGTCTTCCGGAAGCTAATTATACCCGGCAACAAATTACAGGTGAAAGCCTCATGGGTGCCTGCCCTGAATGCGGTGGACACATGAAACATGAAGATGGCTGTCTTACCTGTATAGCTTGCGGATTTTCTCGCTGTGGCTAAAACAACAATTGAATATTGCCAGCAAATACCTTAAAATGATTAGGTATAGTAGAAAAATAAAACTATCCATTAAAGGTTCAGTTTAGGTAAAAGATTTTGAACCCCACTGCTTTAGTTTTGGGAGTTTCAAAGCATTATAATATGTTAAAGGGGAGATGTTAAAATGGCTTTAAAAATTGGTGTAATCCAGCCATCTTTTAGATTACCTCTCAAAGAAGCTTTAGCTAAAGCCAGAGAAGTCGGTGCAGATGGTGTGCAACTATGGGTCGCAAGCGGAGAACTTGATCCAGATACCTTGACCGAGACAGGCAAAAAAGACCTGCTTCACTATTTAGAACAATATCAGTTAGAGATCTCAGCCGTTTGCGGTGATATTGGCGGTTTTGCGCATCCGGAAGGAATGGAAGAGCGTATTGCCAAAACAAAACGTATCGTTGATTTAGCTATGGAACTGGAAAGCCCAATCATTACAACTCACATTGGTACTATTCCTGAGGACTGGCAGGAGTCCAAACAAGGTAAAATGATGTTGGAAGCTACTAAGGAAGTTGCTAAATATGCTGAGAATCAGGGCGCTTTTCTTGCCAGTGAAACCGGTCCGGAAAGTCCTGCTCTTATGAAAGAGTTTCTTGATGCCATAAAGAGCAAAGGTATCGCTGTTAACTATGATCCTGCTAATTTAGTTATGGGTGGTTTTGATTATTTAGGTGGAGTTAAAACATTGGCTCCTTATATTGTTCATACTCATGCCAAAGATGGCATTAGAAGAGATGGTAAAGGTCAAGAAGTCGCTCTGGGCGACGGCGATGTTAAATGGGATGCCTATATCAACGAGATGAGAGCCATTGGTTTTAAGGGCTTTTTCACCATTGAAAGAGAAGTAGGCGACGATCCGGTAGCGGATATTAAAAAAGCAGTTGATTTTTTAAGAAGATATTAATAGAAAGCCTGCTAGTTTACTCTGGCAGGCTTTCTTAGAAGGGTAATAATTAATTAAGAGGGGTGTTTGTATGCATTGGATATTTCTTGTAGTGGCAACGCTTAATATCGCTACCGGAATGCTCTATCTTAGACGTCGTGATAAAAAATATGCTATTCTTAGCTTTATCACAGCTGGAGTGGTCATAATATTGGGCTTAGTATTTAAGGGTTAACGGGCAAAGACATGGTTGCCGATCCTACGTACTATTGGTCTTGATAAAATCCAGTTCCAACCAGGGATTTTATCGGGGTTATAAAAGAAGATACTCCCATAACTAGGATCCCAACCGGAAACAGCATCCTTGGTTGCTTTGATAGCATTTAAACTTGCCGGTTCATAGATTCTACCATTGTTAACTACTTCAAAAGCACTTTTTTCATAGATTACACCTTCGGTAGTATTAGGGAAGCGAGAATCTTTAATACGGTTTAAAACTACTGCAGCTACGGCAACCTGTCCTTCATAAGGCTCACCTTCGGCTTCGGCATGAACAAGTCTGGCCAAGAGGTCTTGATTAAATTCAGGTTTAAAATTACTTGGACTAGAAGGAACTTTCAGTATCTGACCCGGACGAATATCTTCTGAGTAAAGTCCATTTAGAGTTTTGAGGGCAGTTACAGTAGCTTGGAATTTGTTTGCTATCTTCCAAAGACTATCTCCCCATAAGACAGTATAAGTTTGATAGGTTGAACTGGAACTTGGGGTGACAAGCACTTGGCCAGGATAAATTACACTTCCTACACCGGAGTTTAGTTTTTGTAAGGTAGAGACATCAGTTCCTAATTTTGAAGCTATTTTCCAGAGCGTATCACCTGATTTTACAGTATAATAACCTGCTGATACCATGGCCGATAAGAGTAATCCGATTGTTATAACTAGAAGAATGTGCCTTAGGTTTTTTTTACGTTTTAGACTCAAAGATGGTCCTCCTTCCAAAGATTGAGAGTTTCTGACTGGAGATGAGTCAGGCTAATATGATTATAAAGTCTTTCAGAAATGGAGTCATTGCACTATTTCTGGTATCTAAACCAAATCAGGAAAAAAGAGGCAGCCCAAAACAGGCATCTTAGCTTGTTTTGGGCTGTTAATATTCAGAAGCAAAATGCCATATAGATTGACGAGGAGTGGTTAGTGTGAGTATTTTATGGTCTATTTTAATGATTCTTGGCCTTGCTTTTGCGATCTTTGAGGGAAAACCTGACAGACTCCTGAAGGCAATTATGGATTCTGGTAAGGAGACACTAGAATATCTGTTTACTCTAGTTGGCATTATGGCTTTTTGGTCGGGTATTTATGGCATAATCGAAAAAACAGGATCTTTGAATCTTTTGACTAAGAATATAGCCAGACCCCTATTTAAAAGGGTATTTAGACAACCATTGCATGGTCAACAAGAAAAAGCAGTATTCGCCAGTATAGCAGCTAATCTCCTGGGACTTGGAAATGCAGCTACTGTTTGGGGACTAAGAGCAATGCAGGAGTTAAAAAAAGAAGACCGGCTTACACCTAATATAGCAACCTTTCTCATTCTTTTAAGTAGTGGACTGACAATTTTTCCTTCGGCGGTCATTAATTTAAGAGCAGCCATGGGTTCAAAAAAGGCAGCCATTATTTGGCTTCCGGCCTTGATAGTATCTATTGTTTGTACCTTGGCAGCGCTTGCTTTTGACAAAGTGTGGGGGGAAAAAGAATGAGTCAGTTTATACCTGCCATAATAGTTTTATTAACAATTTTAGCTGGGTTAAAAGCCAAAATAAATATCTATGAGAATTTTTTAAAGGGAGCCCAAGCTGGTATATTAGCTCTTTGGAAAATTGCCCCTACAGTTTTTGGAATATTTATGGCTTTATCCTTGATTAGGAGTAGCTTATTCTGGGAATATATAATAGATAAGATAACTTTACTATTAAAACCCGTTGGAATCTCAAAAGAGCTGGTCCCGCTTATTTTAATCAGACCTTTTTCAGGATCGGCATCTTTGGCAGTGTTAACTAAACTAATGTCTCAATTTGGTCCCGATTCTTTGCTGGGACTTACAGCTTCAACTTTTATGGCCAGCACTGAGACTGTCTTTTATGTAGTAATGACGTATTTAGCCTCAGTACAAATTAAAAGGAGTCGCCATATATTTAGTGTAGTAGTGCTTACTCAACTAATAGCTTTATTTAGCTCCACATTTCTTTGGCTACTTCTAACTTAGTTTATATTAAATCCCATGGTTTATAGAAAAACGTTTTGCTATAATGACATTTAGACAAAAAAGAGGTGAGCATTATGCTAGAGGTAAAGGTACGTGGTGTGGGGATAGATCCCAAAACAATGAGCACAGTATTATTGCTTTCCAGTGGTGAGAAAATACTGCCAATTTTTATTGGCGTGGCTGAAGCTACAGCTATTGCCTCAGAGTTGGAAGGGACAAAAAGTCAAAGACCGCAGACCCACGATCTGTTTATAATTATGTTAGGAAGATTAAAAAGCAGGATTGAAAAGGTTATTATTTCAGATATTAAAGACAACACCTATTTGGCCGTTATGACAATTGTGCAAGAGGGAGCGGAAAAAGAGATAGAAATCGATGCTCGCCCAAGTGATGCAGTAGCTTTGGCCTTAAAAAGCAAGGCTCCCATCTATCTAAGTGAAAATCTGGCCAGTGAGTTGATTTTAATGGAAATTGCCAAAGAGGAGTCTTTGCCAAAAGATCCAATTGCCAAAGATGAAATAGAAGCCTTTAAGAATTTCCTTGATGAAGTTACACCAGAAGAATGGGAGCGTTTTTTGAAAAAATAAGCTGCTCTCTTTATAAAAGTCAGCCTGATTAGTCATGGCATTTTTAATATTCAGTTATTGTAACTAAGGCAACCCTTGATATAAAAATATCTGGGGTTGCCTTTTTTTTGGAGCAAGGAAAACGGCTAAAAAGGTTCTTCGGGAGAGGAAAAGCCAGGTGGGTTTGTCAACGGTAGAACCACATCTTAAGTAAGACATTAAAAGTATAGATTAATCAAAGAACTTAAGGCAAGATATTTACCTTTATCCCCAAAGTACCAATAATCAACAGCTTTTAGGGAGCCTTCCTGAAACTAGGCTTTAATTTGCAATATCATTTGGTATTCAAATTTCTAGTATCTTAAGGCTTTATATTTATCAATTATGGCTTTTCTTGTCAGGGAAAAGACAACATTTTCATTGTTTATACAAGATTAGGACTAAAGGCCTACGCAAAATAAAAAGTAACTTCTAGTTCGATGGTGAATTTAACAATAAATAGGTTTAATGGGTTGTCCAAGTGCTTTTTAATTACTTAATAGGACCAATTAATCACTGGAAAAGAAAGAGTATCAGATTGAATTCAAATTCTTCTAAGATTAACTGGCTATTGGTAGTTAGTTTTGGGACAGGTTTGCTAATTCCAAGAAGGGTGTTGGTAAAATTGCGTATCTTTGGTTATCAAGAAGAAATACAAAAAAAAGCTTTGGATCTGAGTAGCAAGCGTTTTAAGCAAATTGCCAACAACATTACCAATGTTAATACACCTTATTACCAGGCAGAAGTTATGAATTTCGAGGAGGAACTGCAAGCAGCAACAGCTAGAAAAACCAGTTTGCATTTGACCAATACTCATCCGGTACATATAGCTCAAAAACCCTTATTAAAAACAGCAACTACTTATAGACCACCTAATACTATAATGCGATCAGATCAAAATAACGTCGATATTGAACAAGAGATTGCAGCTTTGATTGAAAACAACATCTATTATTCTGGAGTTACTACCGGACTAAGCTCTAAATTTAGATTACTACAATCTGTTGTGCAGGGAGGTAGACAGTAATGGGTATGTTCTCAGTTTTTAATATTAGTGCCTCGGGCTTAACTGCCGAAAGGCTCAGGATGGATATTATCTCTAACAACATTGCTAATGCTAATTCCACCCGAACAGAATCGGGTGGTCCATATCGCAGGGAGTTGCCGGTTTTTGCAACTATTTTGGAAAGAGAGTTAACAAAAGGCACCGAGGCCAATGGGGTAAAGGTAGTGGGTATAGTTAAAGATAATTCCCCCCTGAAAATGGTCTATGATCCCGGGCATCCCGATAGTAATTCTCAAGGTTATGTCGAGATGCCAAATGTAGAAGTAGTTAAAGAGATGATCGATCTAATAACTGCCAGCAGAGCTTATGAAGCTAATGTGGCCGTAATAAATGCTGCCAAAAGTGCAGCTGCTAAGGCCCTCGAAATAGGTCGTTAATAAGGAGGGTAAATAATGATTGAAAAAATTAACAACGCTTTACCTTTGGCTAAAACAGCTACACCTCAAAAAGCAATAGCCAATACTTTTGGTAACTACCTCAAAGAAGCATTGGATAATGTTAATCAGACCCAGGTTCAGGCTGATGATCTAAGGGTAAAAATGGCTCTTAAGGATCCTACTATTGAACTGCATGACCTTACAATTGCCGCAGAAAAGGCTTCCATAGCCTTAAACATTACCTTAGCAATAAAAGATAGAATTATTGAAGGATATAAAGAAATTATGAGGATGCAGGTCTGATAAAGGAGCAGGGTTACTATGAACTCATTGGCGCAGCTTAGTTCACAGACAAAAGAATTTTGGCAAAAACTAGATAAAAAGATCAAATGGCTCGCCATTATTTTATCTGCTGCTATCTTTATGATTCTTGCGGGACTGGCTGTCTTTGGCAACAAAGAACATTTTTCGCCGCTTTTTTATGACTTGGATCCTGCTGATGCCGGCAGAATTGTGGCCAGGCTTGATGAGGACAAGATCCCTTATAAGCTGGAAAATGGCGGAAAAACAATCTTAGTGTCCAAAGACAAGATTGACAGTCTGAGAATATCCTTAGCAGCATCAGGAACAGTAACAGGAGGAGTAGTAGGTAACGAGCTGTTTGATCAGACTAAATGGGGAATAACAGATTTTGAACAAAAGCAAAGGTTTAAAAGGGCTCTTGAAGGTGAATTAATTCGCAGCATAAAAACCCTTGCTGAAGTTAGAGATGCTCGCGTGCATATCGTTATTCCTGAATCTTCTCCCTTTATAGATGAAAAAGGTGCATCTACTGCATCTGTAGTTTTGACTTTAGATCCTTATGCCAAGATCAATCAGGAAAAGATCAAAGGTATCGCCAATTTTATGGCTGGAGCTGTACCGGGATTGACGCCTGAAAATGTTACGGTGATGGATGCTTCCTGGAACATTCTATCTGATCCAGCTATGTTTAAAAATAATGGCTTAGGGCAAACCACTCAGCCAAATAACCAGTTGGAACTAAAAAGGTCCCTGGAACGTGAACTTGAGCTTAGACTGCAAAGTATGTTAGAGCGGATCTTTGGTTTTGGTAAGGTTGTAACCCGGGTCTCTAGTGAACTTGGGTTTGATTTTAAGGAAACCAAAGCAGAAAGGTATGAACCAATTACCGGTTCTAAAGGGATTATAAGAAGCGAACAGCAATCTAAAGAAAGCCAAAGTGGCACTAGTTCGCAAAATCCTATGGGAGTTGCGGGTATAACCAGCAACATTCCAGGCTATCAGATCACTAATGATGCTACCGATACCAGTTCCTTTGAACGAAGTGAGTCTATTATTAACTATGAGGTCTCTAAAGTATCAGAACACCTTGTAGTTGCTCCTGGAAATATTTCCCGACTCTCGGTAGCAGTGTGGCTAAATGGTGAACTTGACGACACGATAAAAGCAAAAGTCAGAGAAGCTGTTACAGCTGCCGCAGGACTAGATTTTAGTAGAGGAGATCAGCTTACAGTCGAAAGTATACCGTTTGCAGAAGCTAAAGAGCAAGCTCCGCAAATACCGTCAAGTGGTGTAGGGGATCTAAAACAAACGGCTTATGTGGCAGCGGGTGTTCTGGCTTTTCTAATAATCTTGGTTGTTTACCTAAGAAGACGTGCCAGGAAAAAGAAAGAAGATCAGGCGGTGCTTGAGATGGCAGCAGTTTCAGAAGAAGAGCATGCACAAGCTCAACTTCTACAGAAAGAAGATATTGAAAAAGGTTCTCTCGAAAGAGAAATCAAAATTTTGGCTCGACAAAAACCGGAAGAAATCGCCAAGGTATTGCAATCTTGGCTTACAGATGAATAAGAGGTGGGATCGGCTTAATGCAACAATTTAAAAGTAGTCGCAGTGGGTTAACAGGTAGGCAAAAGGCCGCTATCCTCATGGTGACATTAGGACCGGAATTGTCTGCTAATATTTACAAGCATCTACGTGAAGAAGAAATAGAAGAGCTAACTCTGGAAATAGCCAATATAAGGCGTGTGGAACCTGAGTTGAAGGATTTTGTTTTAACAGAATTCAAAGAGATATCTTTGGCGCAAGAGTATATTTCTCTCGGAGGCATCGAGTATGCACGTGAACTTTTAGAAAAAGCCTTTGGAACAGTCAAAGCAGAAGAAATAATAAGAAGGCTTACCGCGTCCTTGCAAGTTCGTCCTTTCGATTTTGCTAGGAAAGCAGATCCGGCTCAACTATTTAATTTTATCCAAGGAGAACATCCACAGACTATCTCTTTAATTATGGCTTATCTCCAACCGGACCAGGCAGCCATCATTTTATCGGCCCTACCTCCCGAACAACAGGTGGAAGTAGCTATACGTTTGGCTACTATGGATAGAACCAATCCGGAAGCTTTAAACGAAGTGGAATCTGTTTTGGAAAAACGCCTTGCCAGCTATATTACTCAGGATTCAACTACTGCCGGTGGGATTCAGGCTGCGGTTGAAATTTTAAACCGGGTGGACAGAGCTACGGGAAAAACTATCATGGATTCCTTAGACGAAATGGATCCGGAATTGGCTGAAACAATCCGCAAACGTATGTTTGTCTTTGAGGATATTATCACTCTAGATGATCGCTCCATTCAAAGAGTCATCCGCGAGGTTGAATCAAAAGACTGGGCACTTTCTCTTAAAGCTAGCAATGATGCTGTTCAGGAGCGAATCTATAAGAATATGTCGCAAAGAGCTGCATCGATGCTAAAAGAAGAGATCGATTACCTTGGCCCGGTCAGATTGCGTGATGTGGAAGAGGCACAGCAAAGAATTGTTGCTGTTATTAGAAAACTTGAAGATGCTGGAGAGATAGTTGTAGGCAGGGGCGGTGAAGATGAAATCATCGTCTAGAAAAATTATTAAGAACAAAAATCTGGCCCCCGGCGAAGTTATTAGGCTTGATACCATAAATGAAATTGCTATTACAAGCGAAACTTTGTCCAATCAAGCTGAACTTGAAATAGAAGCACCAATAAAAGCAGTGGAAGAAGATATTAAAGAGATAACGGCTATAGAGATTGCTAAGGAGGCTCAAAGGCAAGCCGATTTACTGGTAAAATCTGCCATAGATGAGGCTAAAATAATTAAGGAACAAGCTTTTGAAACAGGTTATCAAGAAGGATTAGCCAAAGCTCAAAGCTACTATGAAAAAGAGTTGCAAATGAGTATGAGAGTTTTTGGAAAGGCCTTAGATGATCTTGCTACCACAAGAAAAAGTGTTGTTGAAAGAGCAGAAAATGATCTGGTCCAGCTTTTAATATTAATTGTTAATAAGGTTTTAAGACGTGAAATAGCTAAGGACAATGAACTTATTTTGCGGGTTTTAAATGAAACGCTGCTCATGATTGCTGAAACAGAGACACTTTCTTTGGAAGTCAGTCCTCAGGATTTTGAAATTGTAGAAGCCAATAAAAAAACCATAGCCTCTTTTTGCCCCGGTGTAAGAGAAATCAGAGTGATAGCTTCTGAGGTGGTAGAAAAGGGAGGCCTTATTATTCAAAGCAGCTTGGGTAATATTGATGCTCGTATAGCTACCCAGATGGAAGCTATTTTGGAAGAACTAAATAAACTAACAGACACAGATTCTGAGGGTGTTTCACATGAATAAGTGGCAAAATCTGTATAAGAAGTTAAACACTCTTAACCTAGTTAAGATGTATGGGCAAATTGATAAGGTAACGGGATTAGTTATTGAATCGACAGGACCTAAGGCTGCGGTGGGAGAGATTTGTTTACTAGAGGCTGAACTAAAAAAGGAACCTATTTTAGCTGAAGTCGTGGGGTTTAAGGATAGAAAACTTCTTTTGATGCCTTTAGGTGAAATGACTGGCGTAGCTCCCGGGACCAGAGTAACCTCTACAGGAGAGACCCTTAAGGTTAATGTTTCTAAAAAACTTCTTGGCCGCGTAATAGACGGACTGGGAAAACCTATGGATGGTTTAGGTGAAATTGAGGTTAATGACAGCTATCCTATAATGAACAAACCACCTCATCCTTTGAAAAGGCAACGCATAAAAGAGCCTTTGTCTCTTGGAATCAAAGCAATTGATGGATTGTTAAGCTGTGGGAAAGGCCAAAGGCTGGGTATATTTGCAGGTAGTGGAGTAGGTAAATCTACCCTTATGGGGATGATTGCTCGCAATACAGCTGCTGATATTAATGTAATCGGATTAATTGGTGAAAGAGGACGTGAAGTACGCGAGTTCTTAGAAAAAGACCTTAAAGAAGAAGGACTCTCACGTTCGGTAATTGTTGTATCTACATCAGATCAACCAGCTTTGACAAGACTTAAGGCTGCTTTTGTAGCGACAACTATCGCTGAATATTTTCGCGATCAAGGCCAAGATGTTTTGCTAATGATGGACTCTATTACTAGATTTGCTATGGCTCAAAGAGAAGTTGGACTTGCTATCGGTGAGCCACCTACAACAAGGGGATATACTCCTTCGGTTTTTGCTTTACTTCCCCGGCTTTTAGAAAGAGCCGGTGCCGGTGAAAAAGGCTCAATAACTGGTCTTTACACAGTTTTGGTTGAAGGGGACGACCTCAATGAACCGGTTTCTGATACAGTACGTGGTATTTTAGACGGGCATATTGCTCTTTCGCGTTCTTTAGCTTCTAGGGGGCATTATCCGGCTATTGATATCCTTTCGAGTGTAAGTCGTTCTATGCCGGATATTACGTCATCTTCGCACCAGGCTTATGCTACTAAACTCCGTAAAGTTTTAGCCAATTACAATGATGCTGAGGATCTTATTAATATCGGTGCTTATCAATCAGGGAGCAATAAAGATATTGATTATGCTTTGGAGAAGATTGAACCTATAAGAGAATTTCTTACTCAGCCAGTCACTGAAAGGCTAGATTGGGATACCACAGTGTCTCAATTAGAAACACTATTTGTCAAAGAGTGATGCTTAAATGAAAAAATTCCATTTTAGTTTGCAAAAGGTACTTGAAGTGGCTAAAGCAGAAGAAAAAATGGCTTTAGAGGAATTTGCCAAAGCACAAAAAAAACTGGCAGACGAAAAGGCTTGGATTAAAAGCTTAAGTAGAAAGCTGAGCTTACTAAGAGAAAGTATCGTTTTACAAGATATTATGGAGCTTAAAAACCAGGGCAAATATGGTTTAGTGTTACAAAAACAAATAGAGTTTTCCGAGCAAAGACTTGCAGAACTTGAAGTTGAGCTAGAAAATAAACGCTTGTTTTTAATAGAGAAGCTAAAAAAAAGGCAACTCCTGGAAAATCTTAAGGGGAAAGCCTGGCTTAAATATCAAAAAGAGCTTGAAAAAGAAGAACAACTCTTTCTGGATGAAATCGGAGTAACACGGTTTGCCAGAAAAGAGGAGGAAAGTATATGAGATGGCTGGCAGTCATTTTAGCAATATTATTAGCTCTAGGAGTAGGGATTTATGTTTTGTCTTTGGCAAAGGTGATCCATCCTAAGGCTTTTATACTTAATAAACTTGAAAACTGGGTTTTAACTAAGGAGCTTATTAAGACCTACAAAATAGGTCTTAAAGATCAGGAAGTTATCCAAGCAGAAACAGGTAAACTGCAACAGATGTCAGAGGAGTTAGCTAAAAAGCAACAAGAAATCGAAGTTTTAGAACAACAATTAGCCAAAAAAGAAAAAGACCTTGAAGGCCAGGCCTTAAAAGTAGAGGTTAATCTAGCTAAGTTACAACAAAAAGAGGATGTTTTGAATAAAGATCGTTTAGAAAAAGAGGCTCTTAAGGCTGAGGCTCAATTACTGGCCGAAATGGAAACTGCGAAAGTATTAGCAATTTTAAATACTATGCCTTTAGAAAAGCAGGTAGGTCTTTTAGCGCAGATGGATCGCGATACCATTACAAACATACTTGGCAGTATGGACCCCAAAAAAGCTGCTAGTATGCTGCCTCAAGTAAGTAAAATTATTACCAAAGGAGGTGAATAGATGGAATTACCAGCCATTCAAGTACCGGGAAAAAGTCTACAGCCGACACAAGAAAAACATCTAAAAGAAAGCTTCCCAGCAGATAATCCATTTGAGGCTTTATTAGTGGCAGAAACAGAGTCTAATGAAGGAAATCTTTTATCCGAGCTAGACGAAAAAACCAAAGAGCAAAAACCTGACTACACAGCGTTTTTGCCATTTCAACTGCTACAAGCTTGGCAGACAGTCCTTGAGTCGGAACCGGTTTTGCAGCCAAAGGAAAAGCTATCACAACCAGAGAATAGTTTGGCTTTTAACCAGTTAGCGTGGGATTTGGAGGTATTTTTTCAGAAACTGAATACTTTGGAGCCACAGCTACTTGACCTAAGAGAGAAAATCATGCTTGTAGTTAATGAATTTGGTGAAAAATCGCCAAACCTTCTTCAATTAAAAGGTCTGCTGGAAATGTCTTCTGAACTTGAAAGTTTGCTGCCGGATATAGAACCGGATTTAAATCAACACCCACCTAATGCATCTTGCATCGAAATTTTTGGCAAATTTTTAGAGGAACTTGCTAGACCTGACTTAGAAACAGACTTAAACTCCGGTCTGTTACCTGCTTTGGGGACCAAAGACAGTAACGCTGAGGACTCCAAGCCACCAAATACCATTTTAGAGGAATTTAGACCGGAAGTATTATCACAAACCACTGTTAGTAGTAAAACTTTTACCGAGAAAGCTAAACCTATTGGTGAAGATCTTTTTATGGTAAATGAAAATTTTAATTTCGAATTCGAAGTTGAGCCTTCTTTTGAGAGAGAAGCTAGACCCAAAGAAGCTGCTGTTTTGGAGGGCTCAATAACCGAGGCATTTGTTTTAAGGCCAGTTTTAACCAGGCTAAACCAAAGATCAGCCTGTATTGCTTATGGTCCCTTATCGGAGTTGCTTTTAAGCCCCAAAGACCCTATTAAAGCCCTAGATATTACTAACACGGATGTTGCAGCTCCTTCTATTAACGAAAAAAAAGAAGGAACACTTTTTCCAGCACCTGTCACTAAAAGCGATGATAGGGAGGCATTATTAACAGAGGAACAACACCCAAGACTAATTAAAACAACTAATCAAAAACAAAAAATGTCTGTTCAAAACAATGCAGAGGCTGCAAATAAACAAAAAGAATATCATACAGTTCTCAAAGTTAAGGCAAATCCAGATGAATTAAAAACCGACCTTAAAAAAAGCAATATGGGGGAAACAACCAATGAACCAGTTGGGGATAGAACAAAGGGAGCAAATGAAAAGTGGGATTTGTTAAAAAACAATTCGTATCTGCATTTGAGTAAAGATACAGCGGTTACACCAAAAGATTTAGCTGCAAAAGTCTCTGACTCCAATAAACCGGTAACAATTAAGGAAATACCTGAAATAGTTGTAAGAAGAATTAGTTTTATTCGGCTAGAAAACGAAGTAATCAAGCTTAAACTCTACCCCCGCGAATTAGGAGAAGTTCGTATCTCCCTTAATGTTAAGTCGGAAGTTGTTAATCTTAAATTTGAGTTTGAGAATCCTCTCAGCCAAAAAGCAGTTAAAGAAGAGCTGCCTCTTCTTAAAGAGGCCTTAGAAAGTCAGGGGCTTGAACTTGGAGAGTTTAGTTTGGGGACAGGCTCTTTTAACAGACAGGGGACCTACTTTAGTCGGCTGGAGCTAGCCGAGGAGTTCTCGTATCTTTTAGGTGATAAAAACACTACTAACGTTGAATATGAATGGCCACAAGATGAAGCCATCCAGGAGAAAAGCAGACAGGATACTCTTGTAGACTATCGCGTCTAAGGAGGTGTAGATTTGGATGGGTGAAGTAAACTTAATCAACTCAGCAACTAATTATTCAGATAATAAAAAAACTGAAAACAAGAGAGATATTTTAGGCAAAGATGATTTTCTTAAGCTTTTAATCACAGAACTTAGATATCAAGACCCAATGAATCCATTGGATGATCGAGAGTTTATTGCTCAGATGGCCCAATTTACCAGTCTTGAGCAGATGCAAAACGTGAACAGGCTTTTAGAGATTTTTACCGGTTCTCAGCAGGCACTTACTATGTTTGCTCAAGCTACCAATCTAATTGGTTGTAAGGTTAAAGTAGATACCGGTGATGGCAATATCAAAGAAGGTCTTGTGGAAGCTGTTCGCTTTAGTATGTCCGGACCGGTAATAATTGTCGATAACAAAGATTATATGCTGGCGGATTTACTTGAAGTAAGTAAGTAGGTGATATTGTGAATCCCATTATAAAAACCAAGTTAATACCACCTAATATTGTTTCTCAAAAACAGCAATTGCCTATAAGACAGGCTACTCAGCCAGGTTTTGAGCAATACTTGGATGCTGCTATTAATGAGCTTAAGTTTTCCAAACACGCCTTATTACGACTGGAAAACAGAAAACTAGAACCCGAACTAAGCCAAATAGCTAGGTTGCAAGAAGGTATTGAGATGGCAAGAAGCAAAGGAAGCATAAATTCTCTGGTACTGGTAGACAATTTAGCTTTTGTGGTTAGTGTTAAAAACAATACTGTTGTCACAGCCATGTGTGTAGATCAAAAGGAGAGCAAAGTCTTTTCTCAGATTGATACTACAGTAATAAATTAAAAAAAGCGGGCCCTTAAAAAGGACGCTTGCTGCCGTGGAATGACAGAAGCGGCAGGAAGGGAGACGTGACCTTAAATGATGCGTTCACTTTACTCAGGTGTTACAGGCCTGAGAACTCATCAGACTAAAATGGATGTTATCGGCAACAACATTGCTAATGTTAATACTGTAGGCTATAAAGGTTCACGTGTAACATTTCAGGAGGTTTTAACCCAAACCCTGCGTGGACCAAGTGCACCTCAAGGTGAAAAAGGCGGTATAAATCCTATGCAAGTAGGTCTTGGTGTAGGACTGGGAACAATCGAGACAGTTCACTCACCGGGAAATTTACAAGGGACAAATAATACCTCTGATCTAGCCTTGGAAGGCGACGGGTTTTTCATTGTCAGTAATGGCACCAAGAACTTTTATACCAGAGCAGGTGCATTTACCCTAGAGAATAATGCTCGCCTAGTCGCTGGTAATACCGGTATGGTAGTTATGGGCTGGAGAGCTAACAAAGGTAAAATCGATACTAATAAATCATTAGAAGCGATTGAAATAAACAAGGGTGAAGTTATAGAACCTTTGGCCACGAGTCAAATAACCTATAACGGTAATTTAGATTCTCGCACCACCGGGAAACTAGAATTAAAAGCCAATCCCTGGTCTTTAACTAGTGGTGCAAACAACGCCAGATTAAATTTAGCTTTGGAACCTACCGGAAATTTCAATGAATTTAAATATGTGCTTTCAGCTACAGCCGGTAAAATTGTCAAAGCTAGCGATCATTCCCTAGTTGAGTCGGTTAAAGGGACCATATCTCTAGATGCCAACGGAACTGTTTTGGATATTACCCCTGACTCAACTGATACTTTTTCTGTCTGGGGCGGGGAAGTTCCAGCTTCAGCTATTGGTGATATTACCACAGACCCAAGTAATATAAATGCTCTATTCAGTGTAGGGGCTAATAACTTAGCTTGGTCTGATTTCCGTTTTGAAAAAGCACAAACAGCTGTAACCGCTGTTCAGGTAATCGACTCTTTGGGAACAGAGCATGAGATAGTGATGAAGTTTATCAAAAAAGATAACAACATCTGGCAATGGGAGATTGAAACACCTAATTTACAACCTTTATCTGTAACCAACGGAGAGATCGTCTTTACTGCCGGTGGAGCTGTGCAAAATATTTCTTATCTCAATGCTGATGGTTCGACAGCAATCTCACCTACGATGCGTTTTGGTGTTCCGGGCGACTCTGATGTTTTAACAGTCTATCCGGATTTTACTAAGTTAAATCAATTTGCTCAGGGGACAGACTTAAAAAGAGATCAAAATGGTTTTAAAATGGGCAGTCTTGAAAACTACCTTATCGACTCTAATGGAGTTATTACCGGAATCTATTCCAATGGTTTGAATAGAGCTTTAGGACAGTTAGCCTTAGCTAATTTTGCCAACCCAGCCGGTCTTTTAAGAGCTCCCGGTACGCTTTTTGAAGAATCCAGCAACTCTGGTGTCGCTCAGATCGGACAAGCTGGCACTGGAGGAAGAGGCTCAATTAAACCATCAACTTTAGAGATGTCCAATGTTGACCTTTCACAAGAGTTTACCGAGATGATAGTAACTCAAAGAGGATTTCAAGCTAACTCTCGAATTATTACTACAAGTGATGAGATGCTGCAAGAGATTGTTAATTTACGCCGGTAAAAAAAGGCGGTCTTTAATGACCGCCTAAATAAGCTTGCCTGTAAATTTGGCCAGGGAGTGATTGTATGATTAAACTAACCAAACTAGATGGCAAAGTCTTCTACCTTAACCCCCATTTAGTTGAAACCATTGAGTCTACACCTGATACAGTAATAACCATTTCCGGTGGAAGAAAGTTATTAGTTCAGGAGCAGGCAGAAACAATTATTGAGGCCATTGTTAGCTACAGACGGAACATAAGTTTCAAATTAATTGAAAACTAAAGGGGGTGAAACCACTTGGATCTAGGAACTTTAGGAGGCCAAATCTTTGGCTGGGCTATTATTATAATAGCTATTATGATGGAACCCAAAACAGCAGGTACATTTTTACATCTCCCATCGGCGCTCATTACCTTTGGGGGTACAATAGGAGCTACAGTCACTTATTTTCCCTTAAAACAATTGGCAAAAATCCCTTCTTTATTTGCTGTAGCGTTAAAAGAAGATGCTAATAATCCCGTAGATTTGATCTCATCTCTAGTTCGTTTAGCCGAGAAAGCAAGGCGAGAAGGTCTTTTAGCTCTAGAAGATGATCTGCAAAACGAAAAAGATTCCTTTTTACGCAAGGGCATTCAGTTGGTAGTAGATGGCACCGATCCGGACTTAGTTCGCAATATTTTAGAGATAGAGATATCATATCTAGAGGAAAGGCATGAAGAAGGACAGGAAATATTTAAGTTTATGTCTAGTGTAGCCCCTGCTTTTGGTATGATTGGAACTTTAATCGGTTTAATACAGATGTTAACGACCTTGGATGATCCTAGTACTATTGCTTCTGCTATGGGTGTGGCTTTAATAACTTCTCTTTACGGTTCTATGTTAGCCAATGTGGTTTGCACTCCGATAGCAGGTAAACTTGCTACTCGTTCACGCAAGGAAGTATTACTTAAAGAACTAATGGTTGAGGGAATATTGTCTCTGCAAGCCGGTGAAAACCCACGAATTGTAGAAGAAAAACTCAAGTCATTCTTATCACCAAAATTCCGCGATAATCTTTCTTTTGGGAAAAAAGATCAAGAGCGGGTGATGCAGAGTGCCTCGTAAAAAGAAAAATAGCGGTGGTGACGATTTTAGTTCTGCTCCAGCGTATATGACTACCTGGGGTGATATGATGAGTTTGTTGCTTTGCTTTTTCATCCTTTTATATAGTTTTTCTTCGGTTGATGCTCAAAAATTTAAAGCTATTGTTTCAGCTTTTCAGGGCTTGGCCGGTATTTTAGATAGTGGCAGAAGCATTCAAGAAGAAGGCAATTTATTGGAGGCAGCTTCACAGTTTTCCGATTTAATGTTTGAAAACAGTGAAGGTGATTTAGCTGATTTAGACATCCTAGCCCTTAAGGTTTCCGAACTCCTTGAAGAAGAAGGATTCTCAGATCAGGTTGAACTCGCTATTGAAGATCGAGGCTTAGTAATGCGTTTTAAGGATGTCGTTCTTTTTGATTTAGGCTCTGATGACCTTAAAGAAGAACCAAAAGTTATGCTAAAAAAACTAAGTTACATTTTGGAACAGGTACCACTTCCAATTAGGATCGAGGGCCATACAGATAATTTACCAATCAATAACCTGCGTTTCCCATCTAACTGGGAGTTATCTGTAGCTAGAGCAACAAAAGTGCTTAGGTTTTTGATAGAAGAAGGAGCTTTAGCTCCATACAGGCTCTCAGCCTTAGGTTTTGGTGAGTATAGGCCTATAGAGAACAATGATACCGTTTTAAACAGAGCCAAAAACCGACGTGTAGATATAGTTGTCTTACGTCCTTCCTTGGCCGAAAGCGAACCTGGTGCAGCTTGGTTAGATGAATTAAATCGGACCTACAAGGCTAAACCAGCAGGAGAGGATGAGTAGAAGTGGCAGAAAAAAACAGAATTGTTGTCGATGGTAAGTTTGTTGTTCTACTTGTAGCTTTAGTAATTTTAGCAACTTCCGGGAGTGCACTTTTAACTAGCCGCTTGCTCGGTTCAACTGGTCAAGAAAAAGTAATCAAGGTAAAAAATCCGGATTTTGGTCCACGTATTGAATTCGAGACAATAGTTGTTAATTTGCAATCCCTTAACAGCCGATCCAATCGCTACTTACGCCTCAAGATGGTTCTCGAATTTAACAATGATAAGATCCTTAAAGATATTGATAAATATAAGACTATTTTACAGGATAAAGCTATTGAAATTCTAAGGAATAAAACAGCAGAAGAGTTAGCGGGAGGAGAAGCGCAGGTAAATCTGCGTCAAGAATTGCGTAAAGAGTTTAATAAAATTTTACCGGGGGATCCGGTGACAAGCATTTACTTTATTGAATTTTTAATCTCATAACTGTAATTAATTGGCCGGAGGTGAGCAATATGGCTGAAATATTATCGCAAAAGGAACTAGATGCATTACTACTAGGAGTCAAAAAAACAGTAGCTGGCGAAGGTAAAAAAATTAAACGTTATGATTTTAAACATCCGGATAAATTTTCTAAAGACCATATCAGAACACTGCAAATGCTTCATGAAAACCTCGCAAGACTGTGGTCGTCTTCGATGTCAGCTCACCTGAGAACTTCAGTGCAGATAGAGGTTATCTCTATCGAACAAAATAGCTACGAAGAGTTTATAAAACAGCTTCCCAATCCGACAGTGCTAGCGACAATTTCGCTGCAGCCGCTACCGGGATTAATGGTTTGGGAGTTAAATCCGGATATCTGTATTAACTTTGTCGAAAGACTTTTAGGTGGCAGTGGCGATGCGGAGCAGTTTAGGCGCGAGCTTACCGAGATAGAACTTACTGTTATTCACAACACCTTGTTAAAAATGGTAACTGATATCCGTTCAGCTTGGGTGAATGTTTTAAGTGTCAGTCCAGAGCTGGTTAATCTTGATGTTAATCCTCAGTTTTGTCAAGTTGCTCCGCCAACAGAAATGGTTATATTGGTTAGCTTTGAAATTAAACTCAACCATAAAACAGGCATGATGAATATTTGCCTTCCCTATTCGTTGCTTGAGGCAACGCTCCCTAGACTTAGTGCTCAGTACTGGTTTGCTAGTGGCGAAAAAGGCAGTGACGAAATAGCTAAAAAAGCCATAAAGAACCTGCTCGAGCCTACTTTTCTAGAACTCAGTGTGGAACTGGGCAAAGTGATAGTTACAGTTAATGAGCTTTTAGATGTTGAAGTTGGCGATGTAGTCAAATTAAAAACTGATCTCAATGACAACTTAAATGTGCTCATGGATGGCAGAACTAAATTTACTTGTAAACCGGGACTGGTAGGCAACAAACTTGCTGTTGAAATAACTAAAGTTGTTCCTAACTAGGTAAATAAAAAATTAAACCAGATTTATGAAGATATTAAATAAATAATAAGGTAGCTAATACTCACAAGAACAATTTAGGAAAGGAGGAAGCAAGTTAGTCCGCATTATTTACCACAGCTAAATGCAGTGGACTGTCTGCGGTTTATCTTGTGAACTAAAATGAAGGATCATATGCTGTCTCAAGAAGAGGTTGATGCTTTGGTCAATGCTAAGGGAAAACCTGCAGCTGAAGAAACCGATAAGCTTGCTAAGTCAAAAGGTGAATCTGCTTCTAGTGAAGTTTCCGAAGTGGCGCTGGATTTATTTCAACTTTTAGAAAATAAACTTGGCGAGACCATTGCTCTTTTAACAAGCGTACCAGCTCAAACAATAAAAGAAAGGGTTTTTCTTGAACCTGCAAGTTCCATGGGTGAATACCGCTTAGTAATTAGTCTTGCCAATACCGATGATGGTATGGATGTACTTATCTATCTTGAAGAAGCGGCGGCCAGAAGTGTTTTATCTCAAATTGCTGTTAAACCCGAGGATGCTGATGTTTTTTCAGATACCAATATGGATGCTTTAGGCAGGATTATTGAAGCTTTAAGTGTAGAGTTTTCCACAGCAGTTTCATTTCTTAGCCAAAAACACCTTGATTTAGCAGTTGCTCTTCCTAAAGGACCAAGTAGTCTACAAGATTTTCTTGATTTAACTAAAGAATACCTTATCTTAGAATACCTACTTATCTGGGATAAAGTTGAGGTGGGTAAGTTGGGCTTTATTGTTGAAGATAGTAGTTTTGAAAAGTTGTTTTCAGAGAAAGATAAAAAAGATGATTCTCCTGTGAGTTTGGATTCTTTAATTGAAAGTATGAATAAACAAGAAGATGGGGATATCTTGTCACGGTTTAGCGAGGATTTAGAGGTAGAAGAAACGGCTGAGGTAGTTGTAAAGCCTGTGCAGTTTGGTCAGCTTAATCCCAAAACTACTAGGGACTCGCTGCAAAAAGATTCGAATCTGGATATTATTCTTGACCTTCCGGTATCTCTTACGGTTGAACTTGGTCGCACTCATAAAACGCTCAAAGAGATACTGGAATTAAAACCAGGGTCTATAGTTGAATTAGAGCGTTTAGCCGGTGAACCAGTCGATGTGCTGGCCAATGGCGTTTTTGTAGCCAAAGGTGAAGTTGTGGTGATTGATGAAACCTTTGGGGTTAAAATTACGGAAATAGCCAGCAAGGAACAGCGCATTAATAGAATAAAGTAAGAGGAGAACAGTATGGATTGGATCTTTGCAATTAAGTGGATATTGACGACAGGAGGCGTTTTAGGCCTTGTGTTTCTGGTTTTTTACTTAAGTGGTAAAAACCTCAAACGCAAGGGTCGGGATCTGGAAATTCTAGAAGGTCTACCCCTAGGTAACAGGCAGGGGATCTACCTTGTTCGTGCCTTGAATCGTATTTTAGTAGTTGGAATCTCCAACAATGGAATGCAGGTATTAAGCGAGTTTTCCTCACCACTACCAGAAAAAGATGATAGTGTTGCCACAGCAAAGGAAGGAAAAAAGTGAAAAGAATACCAATTGGGAAACTACTCCTAAGTGCTCTATTTATAGTGATACTGGCAGCTCCGTCTGTGGCCGATAATAATACCATTCCCATTCCTTCGATTAGGCTTGATATTGGACAAGCACAAGGAGCAGATGAAGTTGTAAGTACCTTAAAACTAGTACTGCTTTTAACTATTTTATCTCTGGCCCCTTCTATTTTAATTCTTACCACAGCCTTTACCAGAATTATTATTGTTTTATCTTTGCTCCGCAATGCTATTGGTACACAGCAAGTACCACCTAATCAGGTGCTAATTGGGATAGCTCTTTTTCTAACCTTTTTTGTTATGGCTCCGGTTTTAAATAACATTAATACTAATGCTATAGAGCCATATATAAACGAACAGATAACTTTTAACGAAGCTACCCAAAGAGCTTTAACTCCGTTAAGAGAATATCTGCAAAAACAAACCAGAGAAAGCGATCTTAAACTTTTTCTGGAGATGTATGGAGAGGCCACGGTAGATAATATGGCTGAGGTTCCAGATTATGTATTGATGCCGGCTTATCTTATTAGCGAGTTAAAAACCGCTTTTCAAATGGGATTTATACTCTATATACCTTTTATAGTAATTGATATGGTGGTAGCCAGTATTTTAATGTCTATGGGCATGTTAATGCTTCCGCCGGTAATGATTTCGCTCCCTTTTAAAATATTATTGTTTGTGATGGTAGATGGCTGGAGTATTGTAACACGTTCGCTAGTACTTAGTTTTAGATAGGAGAAAAAGACATGAGCGATGCTCTGATTGTTGATATCGGCAGGGATGCAGTTATGACGGCTCTTTTAATTTCTGCACCAGCTCTAATTGTTGCTATGGTAGTTGGTCTATTAATCAGTATTTTCCAGGCCGCAACCCAGATTCAAGAACAAACCCTAACCTTTGTACCTAAAATCGTGGCTATTTTATTAACAATAGTTATCTTTGGCCCTTGGATGCTGCAAGTACTAAAAGCTTTTGCCGAAAGGCTTTTGTTAAACTTGCATACCTTTATCAGCTAAAGTTTTTTGCTAGAATATGACTAAAAGGCTATTTTTCCCAGTTTGTTAAGAAGGGGGGAAATAGAATTACGGCCTTTAGATTTAAGATAAGGGCCAGTAATTCTTTGATTTTGTGTTAGAGCAATTAATTGATACCGGCACGAAAATGTTGCTAGCCATAGCAAGAATTGGTGGAGCAATAGCCGCGACCCCAATTTATTCCAGTTCCAATCTACCTCAGATCTTCAAGGTAGGCTTAACACTTAGCCTTTCTTTCCTTCTTTACCCTTTAGTTAATTTTAAGGGTTCAATTATAGCTTTGCCTTTAATAAGTTTTCTCACTCTTTTATTTAAGGAAATACTGACAGGACTTGTCATAGGAGCAATAGCGCACCTTTTTTTCAGTCTTTTTCAAACAGCAGGTCAGTTTATTGATGTTCCCATGGGTTTTGGTGTAGTTAATTTTCTGGATCCTAATATGGGCGGGCAAGTACCTCTTATGGGCAGGTTTCATTTTGTTTTAACTACTTTAACTTTCTTGTCTATTAACGGACATCAGGTGGTAGTTAAAGCTCTAGCCCATAGTTACAAACTTATTCCCGTGGGGGAGTTAGTTATCTCTCAAGCTAGCGTGCAATATTACCTCTACTGGGTAGGACAGACTTTTTTAATTTCTGTACAACTAGCACTTCCTGTAATTGCAGCTATTTTGCTTGTAGATGTAGGGCTTGGTCTACTTAATCGTGCTGTACCTCAAATAAATGTATTTATAGTTGGCTTTCCGGTTAAAATCGCCACAGGTATGGCTATAGTTGCCTTGGGATTTCCTTTTTATTTTGAATTGGTTAAGAGATTGTTTTTACTTAACGGTAAATTGGTAGAGGCTATAGTGGGGATGATGAAGACACTCAGATAGGCGGTTTCCATATGGGAGAAATAAAGCTTAAGCTACAATTTTTTGCGGGAGAAAAAACAGAGCCTGCGACCCCCAAAAAGCGACGTGATGTACGCAAAAAAGGCCAGGTTTTTAAAAGTCAGGATCTGATTATGGCAGCAACAATTTTGCTTGCCTTTTCACTTTTACCTAACTTTCTTAATTTTATTGCTGATTATGCCTTAAGATATGTCAGTAGTGCTTTAGCAATTCAACAAAGCTCAGATTTTACTATCGAGTTTGTCAGCAAACTCTTTCAAAATAACATTGGGGTTTTATTAGTTTGTGTGCTACCATTTATGTTAGCTATAGCATTAACAGGTTTAGGCATAAATTTATTACAAACAGGTTTTTTACATGTCCCTGAGGTTATAAGACCAAAGTTTGAAAGAATTAATCCTCTTGAAGGATTTAAACGCATGTTCTCAAAGAAGTCAATCGTAAACCTTTTAAAATCTATAATAAAGGTTATTTTAGTTGGCTATATAGTTTATCTTGCCTTATCTCAAAGTATCATCAAAGTAACAAGCCTAAGCCAGGTAAGCCTTGGCGATGCATATAGGCTTATGATTGAACTTGTCTCCAACTTAGGTGTTAAAATCGGTCTTTTACTTCTAGTTCTTGGTGTTATAGATTATTTTTATCAGTGGTGGGAATTTGAAGCTTCAATACGCATGACCAAGCAAGAACTCAAAGATGAATATAAACAACTTGAAGGAGATCCCCAGATTAAATCAAGAATACGTTCCAAGCAAAGACAACTTGCTTACAGTAGGATGATGCAGTCAATACCTTCGGCTGATGTTGTTATTACCAACCCGACTCACGTAGCGGTAGCCTTAAAATATGAAGCTAAAAAAGGAGCTCCTGAGGTTTTAGCCAAAGGCAGAGGGCTTTTAGCTCAAAAAATCAAAGAGCTAGCCAGAGAAAATGATATACCTATTGTAGAAAAACCGGAATTAGCACGTGCCATATATGAGATGGCTGAAGTGGGTCAATTTATTCCTCCGGAATTGTACAAGGCGGTCGCTGAGGTATTAGCTTTTGTATATAGGCTAAAAAAGAAGTTCTAAAGGAGGGTGAGAGATATGAACCTGCCAGATGAATCTACGACGCGTCTAAGCAAAATAGGCGATTTTTTAGCAGTGGTAGGGATTTTATTTATCGTAATGATGCTGATTATTCCACTCTCACCGGTGGCTCTAGATCTGCTCTTAGCTATAAACATTAGCCTTTCAGTCTTAATTTTATTGCTGACAATGAATGTGAATAAATCCCTGGATTTTGCCATCTTTCCCAGTCTTCTTTTAATTATGACCCTGTTTCGTCTAGCTCTTAATGTTTCTTCAACAAGATTGATACTTTTAAATGGTTATGCCGGTCAAATTATTACTGCTTTTGGGAACTTTGTTGTAGGTGGTAACGCAGTAGTCGGTTTTGTAATATTTATAATCTTAGTTGTGATTCAGTTTATTGTAATAACCAAAGGTGCTGAACGTGTAGCGGAAGTAGCAGCCAGGTTTACCCTTGATGCGATGCCCGGCAAGCAAATGAGTATCGATGCCGACTTAAATGCCGGTTTAATTACAGATCAGCAAGCTAGAAGCAGAAGACGTGAAATTGAACGCGAAGCTGATTTTTATGGTGCTATGGATGGTGCATCCAAGTTTGTCAAAGGTGATGCCATAGCAGGTATTATTATTACTATTATTAATATTCTTGGCGGTCTTATCATTGGTATGGTGCAAAAAGGCCTGGCTTTCGACCAAGCTCTAAGTCGCTATACACTGCTTACAGTAGGTGACGGGTTGGTATCTCAAATCCCGGCCCTGTTGGTCTCTACCGCCATGGGTATTTTAGTTACCAGAGCAGCCTCAGAAAGCAATATGGGTCATGATCTAACCCAGCAACTTTTTTCTCAGCCCAAAGTTTTATATATAGCCGCCGGTCTGTTAATCATCTTGGGATTTATTCCTGGCCTACCGACACTGCCTTTTATTTTAATTGCACTTTTACTTGGAGGTATTGCTTATCTTACAAGTAAGACTGTGGCTAAAAAGTCGGTGGAAATAGCTGAAAAAGAGAACGCCCAGGAATTAAAACAAGCAGAGACTCCGGAGAGAGTCTTAAACCTGGTTCAGTTTGACCCCATTGAACTGGAAATAGGCTACAGCTTAATACCTTATGTAGATCAGGAACAGGGCGGCGATTTACTTGATCGCATTACTTTAATCCGCAAACAATTGGCCCTAGAACTTGGAGTGGTGCTTCCGGTAGTTAGAATCAGAGACAATTTACAGCTCCAGCCCAATGAGTATGTGATCAAAATAAAGGGTGTTGAGGTAGGCAAGGGTGAATTAATGCCTCATTATCATTTAGCGATGGACTCAGGCACAGCTACCAAGTCTATCAATGGAATTCCAACTACCGAACCTGCCTTTGGACTTCCGGCTTTATGGATTAGTGAGGTCGATAGAGAAGAAGCTGAAATGGCGGGTTATACAACAGTTGATTCACCATCAGTTTTAGCCACCCATCTGACGGAGGTACTAAAAAGCCATGCTGCTGAGTTTATAGGCCGCCAGGAAGTTAAAAATCTGATTGCCAGTGTAAAAGAACACTCTCCAGCCGTTATTGAGGAGCTTACACCTGACCCACTGTCTTTGGGTGATATTCAAAAGGTACTCCAAAACCTTGTCAAAGAAGGAATCTCGATTCGTAACCTAATTGAGATCTTTGAGAAACTAGCAGATTATGCCAGATTAAGTAAAGATACCGATTATTTAACCGAGATGATTCGTCAGGGATTAAGCCGCCAGATATCCAAATCTTTAGTCGACGAAAAAAATCGCCTTCAGGTTATAACTCTATCTCCAGAGATAGAAGAAGCTGTTTTTGAAGCTGTGAAAAAAGAGCAGGAAACAGGGAGCCTGGCTTTAGAACCTAACCTGTGGCAGAGTATGTTAAAAGGTTTGGGTGAGGAGATCGAAAACGCTGCCGGGAGAGGATATATGCCGGTTGTTCTCACTTCACCTCAGATTAGACTAGCTTTTCGCAGACTAATAGAACACGCTGTGCCGCGGGTAATTGTAATAAGCTACAATGAAATTGATCCCAGTGTGCAAGTGCAGGGACTAGGGATGGTGAAATTTGCCTATGCAAGTTAAAAAATACCGCGCAGATTCTATGAAAGAAGCCTTGGAGTCAATTAAAAAAGAGTTGGGGCCAGAGGCCTTGATTATTGAAACTAGAAAAGTCAGATCAAAAGGAATCTTGGGTTTTTTTCAACCTCTAAAGGTTGAGGTTACAGCAGTGCTAGAAGGTACTTCTAAACAACTATATCAGCCCAAAGCTGCAGAAATTGATCCTAAAGTAATGGAAAACACAGTAAAAGAAGTAGCTAGACTTAAGGAAATGATTAATACTATAAAAAGCGAGTCTGCATTAAGCACGGTGATTAAATCTCCGGAAGAAGTGCTTCAAATCAAACCTTTGGAATTAATCAAAAAAAGGCTTTTAGATACAGGCATGAGCCTTGATTCAGTAGGTTGCTTACTAAAGGAGCTAATCTTTGACGGTGTCGATCTGTATAATGTTGCTGCGGTCGAGAATGGTATTTATAACGTTTTAAAAAAATCTTTAAAAACCAAAGCCCCGATGATAAACAAAAAACCCTACTTAATCTTGTTAGTGGGAACTACAGGAGTTGGCAAAACCACTACCATCGCTAAGTTGGCTGCTAAATATCATCTCAAGGAAGATCATAAAGTGGGTTTAATTACCATCGATACTTATCGCATCGCTGCAGTAGAACAATTAAAGACTTATGCGGAGATAATCAATATCCCGCTTGAAGTTGCTTTTAACAAAGATGATTATCAAAAAGCTCTTCAACGTTTTAAGGAAATGGATTTAATTTTTGTCGATACTGCAGGTAGAAGTCAAAATAATATGATTCAAGTAGGAGAACTGCGAGAATTTATTGCTGCCCAAAAACCGGCGGAGATTCACCTGGTTATAAGTGCTACTTCTAAAATTGATGATTATCGCTCTATTGTGGCCGCTTTTGTACCCCTAGGAGTAACGCATTTAATTTATTCTAAAGCCGATGAAACCCTAAAACATGGTGCACTTTTTGAGATCTTAACCAAAACCCAAATACCACTTAGCTTTATTACTACCGGTCAAAAAGTTCCCGAAGATCTAGAAACAGCTTCGGTAGAAAAAGTTATCGAACTGATTACAGGAGACTAGTTATGTATGATCAAGCCAGCGGCTTACGTAAGTTAGCCCAAGAAAAAAAGTCTAGCGCCAAGACTATTGTAATAACTAGTGGTAAGGGCGGGGTTGGTAAAAGCTCATTTGCAGTTAACTTCGCTTTATCCTTGGGAAAAAAAGGCAAACGAGTAGCGATCTTAGATGCCGATTTAGGACTGGCAAATCTTGATCTTTTACTAGGTATGTCCGCTACTTATAATCTTAAACATCTTTTAGAGGGACAAAAAAGGTTAAGCGAGATTATTCTCTCTGCTCCATACGGAGTTAAGCTCATTCCCGGTGGTTCAGGAATAGTGGAGCTTGCCAATCTAAGCGAACTTAAATTAAAAGGTTTAATTGAGGCATTTGGTGTATTAGATCCCTACCTGGACTACTTTATTATTGATACCGGAGCAGGCATCAATAAGCAGGTCTTAGCTTTTGCTTTAGCAGCGGATGAGGTTTTTGTCGTTACAACACCTGAACCTACGGCTCAAGCAGATGCTTACGGTATTATTAATGTCTTGCAAAAAGGAAATTTGGCTCTACCGGTTAACATTGTAGTTAATCAGGCTGATTCCATCTTCCATGGTGAAATGGTCTACCAAAGGCTCAAACTAATTTGTAAAAAGTTTGCAGCTAAAGATGTGGGCTTAATAGGTATTATACCTAGTGATATAACGGTAAGCAAAGCTATCCGCCATCAGGTGCCACTTATAATTTATCAACCAAAATCAAAAGCAGCAGTAGCTATTGATCAAGCTGCTAGTTGCTATCTTGCAATTAGCGCTTCTACTCTTTCTGAAAAAAATCAAGTTCCAACTCACAAAGGATTTAGTGGATTTTTAGAAAGAATGGCGCGTTTGTTAAGGTGAGGAGTGTGTTCTATGCTCCCAGAAGATAGTCTTTGGAAAGAGATAAAAATAGGCAATCATAAAGCTCGTGAACAGATAATCGAAGATAATCTAGCTCTAGTTCAAGAGATAGCCAAAGCTATCGCCCAAAAACTACCGCAGCATATTGAAATAGAGGAATTAGAAGGGCTAGGGTTTTTGGGGCTTTTAGATGCGGTGGATAAATTTGAACCCGAAAGGGGTGTCCCTTTTGAGGCTTATGGCAGGCAGCGTATCAAAGGAGCAATTTTGGATGGTCTAAGAAAAGAAGATTGGTTAAGTTCAACTGCCAGACGCAAGGTTAAAAGAATTGCTGAGGTCTATGATTTGCTAGAACGAGAATTGATGCGCCCAGCTACAGATGAAGAAGTAGCTTTAGAGTTAAATATTTCACTGCAGGAGTTTCGTAAAACTATTCAGGAAATAAACAAGGAACTTGTTCCCCTAGAAGCTCCAGTTGCTGCAGATGGAGAGGGTAATACCCAAACATTTATCGACATAATTCCAGCAAAAGAGGATATAGGTGTTACTCTAGAGAAAAAACATATTCAGGAACTGTTAGTGGAAGCTATTGATAAACTACCGGAAAAAGAACGCGTTGTTATTGCCTTATATTATTATGAAGGACTTAATTTGACTGAGATTGGTGAAGTCTTAGAACTGTCTACTTCACGTATTTCACAGCTCCATGCCAAAGCAATTCTTAGATTAAGAGGTCGCCTAGGACGTAGGAAAGACGAACTTTTTTAATTAAATTGGGCTTAAAGGAGGAAGCGGTATGTCAATTAAGCCAGTTGATATGCAGATACTCCTACCTCGCTCTCAAGAAATCCAAAAAAAAGAAACGATTAAAGACAGTAAATCTAGTAGCAACAATCAATTTGTCCTGATTGAGAATGAGAAGGAAGCAGTAAAAAAGACCAAGCAGATCAATGAAACTAATAAGAGTGAAGAGGCCAAGATCAGTCAGGAAGGGAAAAAATATCAAAATCAGAACAAAGGGGAATCTTCTTCGGGCAAGAAAAAGCAAGAAGAAGGCAGTGATCTTATGCCCGAAAACTTAGGGAAAAATATAGACATTAAAATTTAGAAAGCAGGTGGGTGTGGGTGCCATACATCCTTTTGGGGATAGGCATATTTGTTGTGGGCTTGTCAATAATTTTACCGGAACAATCTGGTATAAAGGAAGCTTCCAACAACCGCTCCAAAACAGATATAGATGATAAGTTAGAGATTTTAATGGATGAATTAAATGAGAGTTTCCATTTGGCAGGCACTGAGCTGGATTTGCGAATAGCTAAACTGGCTAAACTACAAGAATCGGTCGATCAATCAATTATGAAATGGCAAAAGGCCATTCAAGAAGCTCAAACTCTTGATGAAAAGAAACAGCTGCCACAAAAACATAAAGATGTTTTAGCATTAAATAAAAATGGCCTTAATATTACTGAAATAGCTCAAAGACTGAATATTGGCAAGGGTGAAGTCGAACTGATACTAGCGCTTTATGGGGCAGGTGAGCCAAAATGAGATCCCAAAAAGATTTCTTCTTAGGTTTAGGTCTAGGTCTTATTTTTGCTGCCTTTGTCTGGATTGTGACCTCGTTAGGACCTGTTGATGATGCTAAAATTATTACTAAAGCCAAAGAACTGGGTATGATTTTTCCTAAAGATTTAGGTGAGCCACAGCCTGTAGTGGCAAACACAGATGCAAATAATGTGCCTAATGAGGAGATCGCAAATAAAAATATTAGTAGTCTCACACCAGAAAAACCTCTCAAACTGCTTAACTTTACAATTAAACCTGGGACAAGTGCAAAAGCGGTGGCCAATGATTTGAAAAAAGCGGGAATTATTGCTGATAGTAATCTTTTTATCGACGAAATCACCAAAATGCAATTAACTGATAAGATCAAAGCTAAAAGCTATAACTTTGATCTTACCAACGGTCCTTTGGACATCTATCTGGTTATTAGAGAAATTACCAAATAAAAAGTGATTTTGATGTAGCATAAATCAAACCTAGTATGCTACATCTTTCTTTTTATCCCACAGTGTTTTTAGGTTAAACAACTAATTGTTATAAGGATGTGAATTTGATTGATGTTAACCAATTATGTTGAATTAACTTTTGATGAATTAGCAAAACTAGATCGAAAGAGTACAGTTTTTATGATGAGTGTAAGCCCTATTGAAGTTCATGGGCATCATCTTCCTGTGGGAACTGATGTCTTTATCGCTGAAAAAATATTAGAACAATA
>JAHDNZ010000036.1 GCA_018435125.1 Bacillota bacterium
AGTATTTTTTTAATTCCAAACCTAAGCTATAACCACCAAGACCATTTTTAGCTACTACTCTATGACAAGGAATAACAAGTGGTAAAGGGTTAGCTTTTACAGCTTGACCTATGGCTCTTGCTGCCTTTGGTTTATCTATACTTATAGCAATATCCTTATAAATGCATACTTGCCCATAGGGAATCTTTAAAAGCTGTTGATAGACTTGATATTTGAAAGCGGTTGTTCTGAGATCTAAGGAAAAATTAAATTCTCTTTCCTTGCCAGCAAAATATGCTTGACAGGCTTTTCGAAAACGCGGATAGGCACATGGTATTAAGCTTTTTTGGGGAGGTACAAAATTAGGAGGAGCAAATTCATTGATGCCTAGATAGACGAGGCCTTTTTCTGTGTAAACCAGTTCTATTTTTAGGTTAAGAGCCTTCTCGTAAAATTTATCCAGATAAAACACCCTTTTATTCTCCTCTCAGAAACTTTATTTAAGGCTAGACGTAGAAGTATAAGGAAAGGAGTCGGTTTTCTTGAAAAGGTTTTGTTTATTTTTAATTCTTTTTTTCTCTAGCATCTGCTTTGCTGACGAATACCTTATTTTTGCTGGTGAAGCACTTTTAGGTAAAGAAGAAGTTATTAGCTTGAATAATGTTATTACTACTAAAACAGAGCTGAATGTCTCCGGGCAAAAACTTATCTTTGCACAGACTCTAGCTCTATCAGATGGCAAACCTGCCTCTTACAGTGCCAATATTAACGGAGTAGTCAATATTACCGGTACCATAAATCAAGACATTGCTACATTTACAGTAGCCAAGCGAAGCCGAAGCTTTAGGGGTAAGGGGTTGGGTTTTTATCCGGTAGAAAACAACACCTTCTATCTTTGGTCATATATACTGCAAGATGCGCCTGCGCAAATTATTGTTCCGTCACAGCTAAGTATGGTAAAAGCAACTTATAGTGCCTGGACTAATGGACCTTTTGGCACTAAGATTAGACAGGTAAATATCGGTCAGTTTTTTTTAATTGGTTACTTTGCCGATAACAACCTTGTCAGATTGACTATTCCCTTACAAAACATAGATGTGGTTCACAAAGATTGGCAAAATGTCTTTCGAGAGACAGCAACTCAGGCTATAAAATCCGAACCTGTTGTTCTAAAACGTGGAGATGACCTTTTATTTGGTGAATTAAATATCCCGGAAAATGTCTCTGCTTTTCCTGTAATTCTTCTGCTTTCGGGTCCTTATCCTCAGGATCGTGATCATAACTCACCGCCTGATATAACCAATAGCTTTTTTAAACACTTAAGTTTTCATCTTACTCAAATTGGCTTTGGCACCTTACGTTTTGATGATAGAGGTATGGGCAAGAGCACCGGAGACCATCTAGGGCAGGATTTTCAAGCCCTAGTTGCTGATGCCAAAGCAGCTCTCGATTATCTGCAAAAGCGTCCCGATGTTTCTAAAGTCGGTATCCTTGGCCATAGCGAAGGGGGTATTATAGGCTTAATCTTAGCATCAAAGGAAAGTGATCTTGCTTATTGTCTACTCCTTGCAACACCGAGCAAAACTGTAGCTGATATTCTCAAAGAACAAATAGAGACTCAAAAAAGCCTGCCAGGACTCTCTTTAGAACAACAAAAGTACCTCGATGATGTTTTCGCAGTTATCAGCGAAAGCTTAGTATTAGCTAAAAACGGTGCTAAAACAACTCCTCTTGGCTTTAGCGGTGCCTATCTAAAACAGCTTTCGGCCATTGATCCACTTTCTTATGCTGGCCAAATCAGCTGCCCGGTGTTAATTTTACAAGGTGAAGCGGATCTAAAGATATTCCCCTATCACGCTCAGGAATTAAAAAAGGCTCTGCTTAATGCCCCATCACTTGAAGTAATAACCTACCCCTATCTGGGTCACTACTTCACCCCTTCACCGTTAAATAACCCTGATTTTAACCTCAATGAAGCTTTTAAGACCCCTGATAAAGTCTATACCGATATCACCAAATTTCTAGTCGTCAATAAGTAATTGTTAAGCCGGAGTTTGCGTTGTGTTTTGATATCGGACACCATGCCGCAGCGGATGATGAACTTATTATTATGGCACGGGCTTAACGGTTATGTCATATGCACTTTCAAGACGCAAAAGGGTGCAGCAACCATCTCCCGCTTGGTGAAGGCAATGTGGACATAGATAAATATCTGTCTTTGGCAAAAAAACACAACTGCTGCATTGTACTGGAAGTAAAAACAACGGAAGGGTTGCACTCCCCGGTCTGGTGGCTGAAAGAGAGAATTTATTTATCATGATGCGGTTCATTCGTTTGTTCGCACACCGAGACTGAGCATTACCATTTACACTATAACTAGAGAATATGAAATGAGGAATAGAAATGGATAACATCATAGTTTCACCGCATGACATGATAAAAATATTGCCAGATAAAGAATATAAAAAAGCTTTAAGGTTTATTAACCTTGGTAACGAATTAAATTGTAAGGTTCAGACAAGATATGCGAAAAGCAATAAATATTGGCGCTGTGTATTTTCAAAGAGAAAGCCTTTGAGGGTACTGTTTACCGTGGAATGCACAGAGGAATGGTGGCGTGTTAAAGCAATGTTATCCAACATTGAACAATATAAGCATGAATTAAGCAAGTGTTCTGAAACCTTAATTACCTTAATTAAAACAGCTTATGACTGTCATAAATGTAATAATTTCTGCAAAGGACCTAACCCTTTTATTATTGATGGAGTAGAATATAAAAAATGCCTTGGATGTAGTTTCTATTTTTCAAATCTAAGTGAAGAGGATCAAGACAGCTTAATAAATTTGTTAAAAAGCGAAGTTTTATATTAATATAACATGCAGAATACATCTTCTGTATCAGTTTCGCAACTTGAAGATCGCAATTTTAGAAATTAGTCCATAAGGACGGATACCGGGCGCGAGTATAACAGATAGATGGCAGGAATTAAGTAACAAATAGAAATTTTATATGTCTTGGAGGTGTTATTCAAACCCCGAAATAACCAAGCTTGATGATGCTTAACAATTGACTCTTGGTAATTATTCTGAAGGAGTAGAACGGTTACCGGGTTTCTTTTCTGGGCTAGTGCATTCGTATTTCCGTTGGCCTAAGTCCCGTTCTTTACATAAGGCGATCTACTTTCGTTCATAAGCCCACAAAAAGTGAGTGTGTTAGTTCCCTGAGTACAATCAAAACAACCAGAATGAACACACTAGCTGCCTTTATGGTAAAGGCAAATAAATTTGAAAGGAGGTTGAGCATATGGGCGAAAAGGACTCTGGTTTCTATACACTAGGACATATTTTGGCTCGCGAAGAGATAAAGAGTATTAAAAACCAGAAAAAAATGAAGAAATCCATGTCTATATTTTTGAGTTTATCTAGTTTTCAGACGGCTCTACTAGGTTGTATTTCTGGAGCAATGGTGCCTTTCTGGCTTGTTCTACCTTTAGTTATATATGGAGTCATAGGAATAATTTATACCCTAGCAATGGAATTTATTTTTCCTGGAGCAACTGAGTTTAGCACAAATTCATTTCTTGATATGATTATGAAAAACACCAGTTTTTGCAGTAACATTTTTATCTTGCTTATAAGATCTATTTTGATTCCTTCAGCGATTGTTGGAACCATAGATATTAGTCTAAGACGGGTTTACTACAAACAGGAAAAAAAGGGGGTATTAAGCTGGCTATATACAAAATCATGTATTCCCTTCATAGCTATAACACTAATAGTAGTAATCCTGTTTTGGAAGGATAGAAGTTCAGTTTTTGGTATATGGGGTTTATTGTTTGTCGGTTCTGTAATGGGATGGATTTTTAGACAACTCTTTAGAAGCATTTTGCTCGTATCTATGGATCTATTATTGCTGGTTATCATACAATATAGGAAATTATTGAAATCCCCATGACTTCAGCGCCTTTTTAAAAAGGCTAAATTAACAAGCGTTGCATAAAACACAATTCAATTTGTCAACCATAACTTCTTATACCCCACCTGTATGAATGTTCTGGCAATTTTTATTTAAAAACTATTGGTAAAACCGAAAGAAAACCTGCTTTGACCACTTTGAGGCTCAAAAGCTGTCAAAAATTCTATAGGAACACCTATTGGGAGTCTGTATTTTAAAATACCATAGATACCACAAAAATAGGAGCTTTGTGGAGTCAGAAAATCAGCTTGACAAGCTAAACCTTGTGCACCGCCTGCTATAGCAAAATTGCCAAAATAACAGCTGCTTTCTACCCGGGCACTAAAATAGCTTTTAAGGCAATAGTTAGCATATGAAGGCAGAGTTTGGTTAGAAACAGTAAAAAGTCTCTGGCTAGAAACATTATAAGCTAAACCAGCTGCCAAAGAGGAACTTAGCTTAAAATACTTATTTACCGGTAGAACTGAGTTAACAGTTCCGATTAATTTATAACCGAGGTTTAATTTATCGGTTACCGCCAAAGTAGCATGGCTGCTATAGGTAATAACTGCCTTTGAGGTATTAAAGTCTCTTAGAATTTGATTTTGACCCAGAGAAAGCTCATAGATCTTACCCTGATAAAAGTTATCCGCCGGTGGAGAGGTAAAAGTATCGTTAAAACAGACTGCGTTTAGAAAAAGTCTGCCACCGGGAGTTATAGCCCGTGAAGTACTGCTAGCTACAAATTGCCTTTGGAGATGATACCTTTTTGACGCATCACCTATTAAGCAGTTGCTAGTTGGAAAATAGCCACCTAAAATAAGCTGCTCTTGAAAAGTTTGTCCGAGTATTGCGGGAAAGCTAACGCTTAATTCACAGCGGTTTAACTTGGGCAGAGATGTTAAAAAAGAAACATTAATTAACTTTCCCCTCAGGTTAAACAATTTAGCTGTCAAAGTTTTGTTAGTCAGATCCTCTATCAAAGTAAAACCAGCGTCATAAGGATCTATAAAAAAGAGGAAACCTTCCTTAATTAATATCTTTACTCTGACTCCCAAAGGGGTATTTTCACAATTTATGGCGACTTGGGAAAAAGAACCTGTGGCTCTTAATTTATCTTCAATCATTCTTAACTTAGCAAGTTCAACCTTTTGACCGGGAGTAAGATGGATTATTTTTTTAAGTTTTTCCTTGTTGGTAGCATAAGCGCCGTAGATAACCACCTCAGAGATTGCTTGACCCTGATATTTCATTAAGCTGGCATCAGCGCTTCGGGGTACACCGGAAAACAAATGCTCTAAAATATCAGCACTGTAGCTTCCCGGTACTGTGGGCTTTTCTCCGCCCGAATAGTTATTTTTAACCAGTTCAATTACCGCCTGCAGTTGTTTATCATTGGGAGAAAAAACCCGATCTTTATTCCGGTAAACATAATATTCAGGTGTATTCTCCACATAGAGATCCGGCCGGGTCTGATATTCCTCATTAGCAGCACCATTGGGATTTAAACCCATACTGGCTGACATCCGAATAACTAATCTACTGTTTGGAAGGGTAAAAAAGATAGGATCAAAGCCGGGACCGTCTCCCCCTGTATTTGTGCCAACCAAATAAGCAAACCCGGAAGCTTTGGCAACCATAGCAAAGGTCTCGGCGGCTGAATAAACGCCTTCGTCTATTAGTAAAAAGACTTGGCCTTTAAAACCTACCGGCTGCCTTGGGGAAACGATATAGCTAAATTGTACCGGATCGGCAAATTCGTCTGTTAAAACTTCAGGTGGCAAAGCCGGAAGTTTTTCTAAGTCTAACTTGCTACGTCTTAAAAAGTAGTTCCCAAGCCCCAAGCGGGCTTGAAAAAACCTTTTTACAAAAGAATCCTCACGGTGGATGATATAGGAATTAACCTTTATTTTTTGCTTTAGAAGCGGTTCAAGAATATTCTTCTGCCAATAATAATCTGAGCCACCACCGTTACCTCTAATATCGATTATTAAATAAGGGTAATCCTTAATCTCAGTGTAAAAGGCTCTGAGTTTTTTATTATCCTCTGCCATTAAAGAACTGCTAAATGATGGTATCTTGACATAAGCGATTTGATTTTCTTGTAAAACTTCCATCGAAGTTTGCACTCTGGCATTTGGTTTTGGTTGAGTTTGGGTGTAAAGATCAACAACCTCTTTGGTGGTTGTCCCTCCGGTTTTTAGAGTCAGTTCTACCCTTTCCCCGGTAAAGACAAACCGTTTAATATATGGCTTTTTATGAATAGGATCAAAGAGTTTTTGAACTGTTTTAACATCCTCTTTAACATAACGATTAACTTCTTTCCCATTTACAGCGAGCACCTCACTTAAAAGAGGTACTTGGGTATTATTGGTTTTTGTCACATAATAGCTACCTGCCACATAGCTAATCTCAAAGCTTAAGTAGGTTGTTTTTTTTACTACCACTTCCTGCCAATGTTCATACGCCTTGTAAACATCAGCTGTAAAAGCTTCTTGCCAGATTTTTTCTTTTAAGTAAAATTCGGCATAGCTAGGAAATGAAGAGGGGCTTATTATATGGGTGTGTCCGTTTTGAAGTGAAGTAGCAGCCAAAGCTATCGCTTTATAAAAGCTTAGATCATCATTGCTTTTAAGCAGTATTTTTTCAATAGCCTTGACTCTTTCACTCCACTCTGTACCGCTGACACGTTTTTGCACCCCAAAATAGGGATAGTTTCTTTGCACCAGATCTAAAAAATAATGCCAGTCCTCTGTTTTTTCTTGGCTGGTTAGGGGAAACGCTCTAATCACTAGAGGCAGAAGGAGCAAGGAAGTTACCACCCATCTCTTTCTTTTTTGCATAAAGCACCTCCTAAACATTGTTTAAATCAGCCGGAGCATTATATTCTCTGCTAAAGGCTCTATCCAAACTCTTTCATTTTAGGAGAAATTATTAACAGTAATATATTTAGCCATAGACCAGCTCATTTTTTTACTCTTTCCACAAGATACGTTATAAACATTGCAAATCCTTTTTAATTATCTGAAAACATTATTGAAAGACCAGCTAAAAGGCATCTCGCTCCTTTAGCTGGTCTTTTTAGTTTAGTTCAACTACAGTAGCCCCAATTCCACCTTCGCCCTGTCCCCCATCCCGAAAGCTTTTAACATGCGGATGCTGCTTTAGATAATCTTGAACGCCTTTTCGTAGGGCACCGGTTCCTTTCCCATGGACAATTCGTATTACACTTAGTCTCGCTACAAAAGCTGCATCAAGGTATAGATCGATTTCATCTAGGGCTTCCGCTACGGTTTTGCCGATTACATTTAATTCGGTGCTAATTGTCTGTGCAGCTGATTTATAACGAACCACCTTGGCTTTTTTCCCCGGTTCGCTGTAATGTGGTTCCAGATCTATAAGCGGCACTGTAACTTTCATTATGCCAGCTTGAACCATGGCTTTATTGCCCTCGATACTTAAAATCACTGCCGGTAAATTAGATTGTTTTAATAAGACCTCTTGGCCTATATAAAAATCTTTTATTGGTTTTAAATCACGACGCTTCTTCTCTGCTTCTGCTATTTGACTTTTAAGTAAGTTTTCTTCTTCTTCCAGCACCTTTCTTAATTCCTGAGCCTCTTTTAGGGAATTGGAACTGCGAATACTAGCGATTAATTCTTCGATCTCTTTTTTGTTTTTATCCAGCTGTTCCATCATGGCTACAGAGTTTTTCTGCAACAGTTCCTGCCTTTGTTTTTCTAGTTCCAGCTGCTGTCTTTCATACTTATCTTTCAGCTTTTGTGCTTCTGCTTTCAGCTTTTTAGCTGCATCTCTTTCTTGTTCACTAATACGACGGTTTTCTTCTAAACGCTCTATCAGTGCTCCGGCTTCTAGGCTTTCGGTAGTTAACTTCGAGCGTGCCAAGGTAACAATCTCTTTTGGCAGTCCAAGTCTAAGAGCAATACTCAAAGCATTACTTCTACCTGGAATACCTATTAAAAGCCGATATGTCGGGCTTAGGGTTTCAGGATTAAACTCAACCGATGCATTCTCTACACCTTCGGTTAAATAGGCATAGGATTTAAGATCCGAATAGTGGGTAGTTGCTACCGTCAAGACGTTTTTTAGATGAAGATCATTTAAAATAGCCATAGCTAAAGCTGCGCCTTCCTGAGGATCAGTTCCTGCCCCCAATTCATCGAGTAAAACTAAAGCCTTTTCATCAGCTTTTTGCAAAATAGCAATAATGTTTTTCAAATGTGATGAGAAGGTACTAAGGCTTTGCTCAATACTTTGCTCATCACCGATATCGGCATAGATATCCTTTCGAAAAGAGAGTTTAGAACCTTCTTCCGCAGGGATATAAAGTCCAGATTGAGCCATTAGGGTGATAAGACCGATAGTTTTTAAGGTTACTGTCTTTCCTCCGGTATTAGGTCCGGTAATGATTAAGGTATGGAAGTTTTCTCCCAGGGTAAAATCAACCGGTACAACCTCACCTTTTAATAGAGGATGTTTGGCCTTTCTCACCTTAAAATAACCATCTTCACTTATCTCCGGTTCCGTGGCTTTAAGCACCAGCGCATATCTGGCTTTGGCAAAGGCAAAATCCAACCTGGCCAGAGTTTCTAAATTGAGAATTAGTTTATCTTTGTTAAAGCCTACCTGTTCTGAAAGTTCTTTAAGAATTCTTCTGACTTCTTCGTTCTCTTTTTCTTTTAATATCTTAATATTATTATTTAACTCAACCACTGCTGCCGGCTCAATAAATAAGGTAGCTCCGCTGGCTGATTGGTCATGCACAATACCAGGTACCTGGCCTCTAAACTCCTGTTTAACCGGTATAACCAAACGATCTCCGCGGCGGGTAATAAGTGAATCCTGCAGGTACTTTCTGACCTCAGCCGAGCGAATCATACTGTTTAGTTTCTCTTCCAGGCGGTTTACAGCAATTGTCAGAGCTTTACGAATCTTTTCAAGCTCCGTGGAAGCATTATCCGCTACTTCGCCGCGATCATCAAAAGTCTCCTCTATAGCTCGCTTCAAATCCGAAAGCGGTGCTAAGCGGTAACCAAGCTGCAATAACCAGGGTAAGTTACAACCCTCAAGATACTGGCTCATATAAAGGGTCGCTCTTAGAGTGTCAGCAATTGCCAAGAGTTCAAAGCCATCAAGAATCGCACCCTTATTAGCTCTTAACACCGCTGAGCGAATATCCCTGATCCCGCCAAAAGGTGGTTCTTTAGCCAGATTGAGCATAGTATAGGCCTCTTTAGTCTCTCTTAACTCATGTTTTACCCGCATAAGATTATCAAAAGGTTCTATTTCTAATGCTAACTCCTTGCCAAGAGAACACGAAGCTTGTTTGGATAGCTCTTCCCTAACTTTATAGTATTCTAATAACCTGAGTGTTCTTTCATCCATTGTAAGTTTCTCTCCTATTCAACGCCCCTAAAATAATGTCCGGTTGTAAAAGGGCGAGGGGTGATCTTTTCTAATTGCTTTTTCATATTAAAGACATCTTTTCCTGTGATGGCCTCTCGATAACAATTAATTATATCCGTAACCGGTTCGTCATTTAGGAAAAACAAAAGTCTAGTGGCAGCATATTCTTTAATGTTAGTTGTTTCGTCAATAAGGCATAGATCCCTTGAATTAAAGATATGGCTTCTTCCCATCTGATCACTTAAAAGCGGAAAATTAATACCTAGCCTGTCTTTTAGCAAATAATCGTTCTCTTGGCAATAACCAGGGCAAGTGCTACAAACTCCGCTGCCTCTTGTAGTGCCAATAATACAGTTTTCACTTACTATTAACGGGAGGTTACCATGGATTACCACCTCAAGTGGTAACATTTTACCTAAATTTTCTAGTTCTTCTTTTTTTAACTCTAATGAAGCTGTAAATCTTTCTATCTGCAACTTAGTTAAATAACGCCGATAAAACTCTGCCGCCAGGAAGTTAGTAATGTTTAAGCTCCAGTCGATTACTACCTTACTACCATTATTTAAAAGTGAGAAAGCGCCTAGATTCGCTACCACAAAACCGTCGAAAGCTAAGTTGACTATCTCCTGCTCCCTTTTTAGTTCTTGATCATGTAAGATTCGTGGCAATACATAGTAGCAAGGAATAGAATTTTCCCGACATTGGTATAGAGCCCTCTCTAGTTCGCTGGGAGTAAAACCACTTTTTTGAAATTTTTCACCAGATAGATAGATTTTATCGGGAGAAGCCTTAAGAGCTTTGTAAAAAAGTTCCCTTGAAGCAACCTCGACAATCAATTCCGGTTTGTTACTCATTACCTCTAGAGTCTTTGGTATCCTAATATTTGTTGGAGTTCGCCTGGCTTTTTTTAGGATCTTCGCATTTAAGTCTTCAAGCGCCTTTCTTCTGGTTTCGTTGATCACACTAAAGGGAACCATAACTTGAGGATCAAAATCAAGATTGAGTTTGCCTAAACAATAGGGAGTATTGCCAAGCCTATCTAGTTGTTCTTTCATAATTTCAAGAGTTAGAGGTCTTTTATTGGCTTTCTCACAGAGATATCCACTATAACCCAAGCCATAAATCCCATCAAGATCGAAAACCTTAATGGTAAATTCTAAGCCGATTTTAGCTTGCACAAAAAAGTCTAGGGGGTTTTGGCAAAACTCCTTCTCTGATTTATAGGTAGCCCCAGCCAATATAGTAAGCTCCTTGCTTTTGGTCTTAAAGATCCTATCATGAACAAAGACTTTACCCCTAAAGGGGATGGTAATTACATCACCGGCTTTAGCTTCGGTAACTTTTTGATTGGATTTAATTATTTCACCGATAACGGTGCCACTTCTCCCCCGAACTTCAATTCCATCGCCTTTTTGGAGAGATTCATGTAGTTTGAAGGTTAGCGAATCAGCACTAAAGCTTTCGACCCTGCCCAAAAAAAGGCCTCGCATATTGGGCCTTTGGTGACCCATTATCTGCTTGCCTCTTTCGTTAAATAGATAACCTTTGGTAAAATCTCGGTTAAATACTTCGCGTAGAGTTGTTTCGGCATCTTGTTTGTTTATTTTTTGATCAATTAAATGGCGATAGGTCCTGGTTATGGTCGCTACATACTCCGGCTTTTTTAGCCTGCCCTCTAGTTTTATGGAATCCACAAACGGTGTCAGCTCTTCTAGATCAAGCCCCACGCGGAGATCTTTGGTGCTAAGAAGATATGGCCCATCCGAAGGATATGTCTTTCCTGCTTGGTCTAAAAGAGTATAATTCAAACGACAAGGCTGTGCACATCGGCCTCGGTTACCACTTCGCTCTCCTATTAAGCTACTCATCAAACACTGCCCGCTATAACTAAAGCAAAGAGCACCATGGCCAAAGACCTCAAGCGAAACTTGAGTTTTGGTTTTAATCTCTACCACTTCAGCTAAAGTTAGCTCTCTGGATAAAACCACCCGGTCTGCGCCGGCCTTTTTTAATAGTTCTACTCCAGGGGTATTGTGAAGTGTCATCTGAGTTGAAACATGCCTCTTTAGCCCCTTAAGGTTTTCTGTTAACAACCATACCCCGAGATCTTGAATAATGATGCCGTCTACACCAACTTGGTGTAAATAGCTAAGAAACTCAGCCACCTCAAAAAGCTCGGCATTTTTAATTAAGATATTTACCGTAACATATATTTTTACATGGCGTAGCTTACAATAATCAACTGCTGCTTGCAGCTTATCATTGCTAAAATTAGCAGCCGAGGCCCTGGCACTAAACAGTTTTCCTCCCACATAGACCGCATCTGCACCGCTTTCTACAGCAGCATACAAGCTCTCCATACTTCCTGCGGGTGCTAAAAGTTCGATTTTTCTATCTGACATATCTTCTTTAAGTCTCCTGTCTATCCATCTTGTTTGTTATACTTATTATAGCAAAAAGCAGGCTAAAGCTTGTAGTTAAAACTCATCAGAATTGTCTAACGTAAAAATTTTATTTGTCTTTGAACCCTCTCTAGGGCATATACCGGTTGTCTTTTTACCGTCTCGCTGGTTGGCCCTGTTTCTAAAAAACCCAACAGCTGATCTTTGGCAAGAGGTGCCTTTAGCTGATTGGGTACTAATTGAACAAAAGGTTTAGAACCTTTTGACACGGTAACATAAACATCTTTTAAAACATAACCCACAGCCAGCTTTTTACTATCCTTGATATAAATATCGGGAATGGTTTCATGGGCTTCAATTACTTTTAAGCACTCTGTCTTTTCAAACCCCCAAAGTAAGAGTTTAGCTGATTCCACCCAGCGATTGGTACTATTTAAAACCACACCAACAAGTTGTCTGCCATCTCTTGAGGCTGAAGATACCAAGCAAGCTCCGGCTAAATTAGTTGTTCCGGTTTTAACCCCATCTGCACCTTCTAAAATCCACAGTAATTTATTGGTGTTTTTTAGATATCTATCAAATGACTGACTCCAAGGAATCTCTTTTCCTTTACTGCCGACAATCTCTTGAAAGAGAGGGTATTTTAGCGCATGTACCGCTATTAAAGCCAAATCATAGACAGTGGTATAATGGTTTGGATCCGATAAACCATGAGGATTAGTAAAATTGGTATGTTTACACCCTAGCTCGAGCGCTCTGGCATTCATGTATTTGGCAAACTCTTCTACCGAACCGGCTATATGCTCTGCCAGGGCAATGGCAGCATCATTACCGGATAAAAGCATTAAACTCCAGAGCAGTTTTTCTATCGTTATGGTTTCTCCTTCTTTAAGACCTACTTGCGAGCCGTTAATCCTGGCTGCTCTACGGCTGATCTTTACTATTTCTGTTAAAGAACACCTTTCAATGGTTAAAATTGCAGTCATAATCTTGGTTGTTGATGCTGGAGCCCTTTCTTGGGTAGCCTTTTTGGAGTAAAGGACGGTTAAACTAGCTGGATCAATTAATATAGCAGCCGAAGCACCAATCTGAGGTTGATTTTTTAGCAAATTATCGATCTCTATTACCTGGCTTATACTGGCCAGACATTCCAGATACTCCGGTTCAATCGGTGGTTCCATTACTAGAATAGTTAAAACCAAAATAATAAATACAGCTAAAAAACGCAGCTGCTTCATCTTTTTCCCCTCCTGTTTTCTAACCATCAAACAACTGTCTCCTATGATAATTATGAAGGCTACTGCCTTTTTAGCTGTCTTCTTTAACTTCTTGCCAAAAATACCCCTATTTAATGCTATGTATCTTGTCAGGTTCCTTACCTTATTAAGTCTTTACCGGTAGATAGCCGCTTTTTTTACCTCTTTTAGAAAAGACAAACTTTTGCCCAAATCGGAAAGGAGCTGCCTTTTGGCAGCTCTCTTACCTTTGTATAACTGTCTTTGGTAGTGTTTTTAGGATATCTCCGGGTTTAACATCATAGATTACAAACTCGTCTCCGCTTTCAAGGGAAAGTGCACTTCTTAAAGAGAGATTTTTAAATCCGCTAAGACCTCTTATGGTTTCACTTTCTCCTGTTCTTTGGCAAACAAAGATCTTACCGTCAAGATATTTGGTTGAATTCTGATAGGAAAAGCCGGTTGGAAGCGGTACATTTAAAGTCAGATTTTTTGTTGTACCCTTAGCTACTGTCCCTTTAGCTAAGACCATAGATCCTTCAAAAACCAAAATTGTTTTATCATCCTCTTTTCTAACATCCTTAACCCGATAGGCACTGTTGCGGTTATATTGACTGTTATTTATGGTAACCATATCTCCTTTTGATACTTCAATATCTCCAAGAAGCGACACTTCGGACCCGTTCCAGTCCACCTTGGTAATTTCGCTGGTAGTCTCTTTAGCCTCCAGGTGAATATCAGCCAAAGTTGCACTGCCGGGACCTATAATAGCTACTTTTTCTAAGTTTTCTTCTTTAAAAATTGCTATAGCAAGCTCTGCTTCCGAACTGAATCTGCCATATGGAGTATTAGCACTGCCTCCGTTTAGTAAAATGTAATGTTTATCTCCATCAAAGGTCTTAATTTCAAAGGAATTAGGATCTAATCTAGTGACACTTTCAATACTTGATAGGCCAAATGAAGCATCCATGATGGAGATTACTCTGCTAGTTTGATTTTTCTCACTTTCACTGCGCAAAATCAGGTAGGAATATTTTTCAGTTCCAGGTAGATTTGGTCCCAACCCCTTATATAATTTAGTTTTTTGATCGAAAAAGAGTCTGTTGGTAAGAGTTGTGTCCGTACCATCATATAACTTGAAACGAGCTTCAATATTATCCCCTTCTAGCTTGCCTTTTTCCAGCTGGTATATAAAGCCATAACCGTTACCGGGTGGAGGATTCCAGTACCTCGACTTTACACCCTCTGAGGCTTGACCTAAATCACGAATCATATCTCCTGGTATGATACGCTCACCCCAGCTTTTACCAGGTTCATCATAGGTGGCAAAAGGATCGTCTAAACCGGCTAAAGTCCAGATCTCAGGCAGAGGATTAAATTTAACCTCAGATTCTAAAATATGTGCTGCGGTATGGAAAACATAGTCATGACGCTTACCGCCTTCTACGGTAAAAACATCAAAGACATAGCTTTCGGTAGCGTTTAGATCAATTAGAGCTGTACGCCGGCTATACTCATTGACATTAGCAGAAGAAGCAAACTGCTTGGGGTTATCTAAGTGGACATATTTTATACCCGGCAAGTCGGCAAAACCATATAAATTAGCTCCCGGGGTATTCTTATACCAACCACTGCGATAGCGATCGTTATCTACTACCACCAGGTTGTGACTTACAGCCTGTGAACCCCAGCCATAATGCAAAGGTGAACCAAAGATGTAATAGCCATTGTCTTGAGTAAGAAGATAACCTTTATCATAGTAGTAAAGCGCTAGAACATCATCATGTGAATGAGGCAGATTCGGTCCCCCTCGCATTAAAAGACCTCTTCTATAACGTCCTTCACCTGAACCCAAAATAGCCAGACTCGGTCCTGAGTAATAGGCCGTGGTAGCTTGATCTACTTCTTTAAACAGAGGGTTTTTAGTTTCTGTATCCTTAATATGAAAAAGTGCCCAGGCCCCAAAACGAAACGCATCGGGATTACCTTGAGTCATTTGTAAAAGTTTTTCATAGTACTTCTCTTTTAACTCAGGTATTTCGGTGCGATGGTAGAGTAAATCAACATATAAAATCTCATCTCTGCTTGGTGTTCTAGAATCCACTTCAATCCTTTTATTATCAGAAGAGGCATTCCCAAAACTAGCATAATGCCCTGCAATATCCAGTTTGTCTCTAAGACCAAAGAAAAACTCTCTCAGTTTAGGATGATCATAAAAGTTGATTCTTTCCGGTAGATTATCTAAGTCATAGTTGTCAGGGTTATAATAGTAGGCTAGTTCAGCTATGTCAGAAAATACCTTTTGGGTGAAATTGGCATAAGCAGGAGAGCCTTCATAATAGAGACCATTTCCATCAATAGTATTTTCAAAAAAATAACTTGCACCTTGTAAACCCCAGCGAATATACTCGGGAATACCTAAAACCAGACCTGTTGCCAGCATCCCTCTTAATTCATCTGACTCATGGTTGTGAAGAGTAGACAGTTTACCCTCTCGTAGATCAAACTCTACAAACATATAATCAAGCAATAGACCTGTAGCTACATTTTCAGCTATAGTCTTTTCATTATAAAAAGATTTTTTTTGCATAGCTGGATTGTTGTAAAGAAGATCAAAGCTGCGGGCAAAGTGTACTTTAGAACGATGTACAATTGAAGTTAAAAAGTGCATTCTCCCGGCAATGGCATTATCATCGCTGTTAAAATCTCGTGGTCCTTTTGTAGTCGGACTAAGATAGGCCAGAGCATCAAAGATAACAGCTGCTTTTTTTGCATAAATATCATCACCGGTTAAGGCATAAGCATAGGCTAGATTATGCAAGACTCCATCATCACTGCCCCAGCCGGTAAAAGTGTTAACAATATAAGCATTGTATACTCCCCTGAAAAAGTAGCGTACATTGTTAATCCAAACACCGTTTCCACTGTCGTAGTACTTGCTGTCAGGGTTATTAAAATCTATATCATGACCTGCAGGGCATCTTAAGATAAAAGGCCTTTTCAAATCGGCAATGTTATTGCCACCGAAATTTGCCCAACTGACATTGTGGTCGGGACACCCTGAAATGCCGTAGGCAAAAATAGCGCCTGGTTTGGGGATGAGCTCTCTAATATAATCATCCGATACCTTAACCCACTCACTTACTTTAGCCAAAATCCTATTCTTTTCGGTGTTGGCAAAAGGTCTGGTTTCTGCAAGTATCCTAGCTTTAGCTATCTCTTCTTTGGTCATATAAATACCTACTTTAGGGACTACTTCTCTAGCTAAAGATACCGGTGAAAACATTAGGACAATTAAAACTAGCCAAACAAAATACTGCATCTTAATCCTCCTTTGAGACCAAATAAGGCCACTTAGGGCCTTATTTGATCTTTACATTTATAGCTTATCTAAAAACCGCTTGAATTCCTTATTCTTTTTTTGCAATTCGGAAGTCATTTGCTTGGCTGCGTCTCTAATTGCCTTTTCAGGGTCTTTACCTTGCTGAATGACTTCATGAGCCGCAAAGTCAAGCAGACGGTAAGAAATTTCCCTAGGAGCTAAAGAAAAAGGTGGTGTTTTTGCATGTTTGGCTTGTTCTTCTATTACTAAGCGATCTTTTTCCGGAATAGATAGAGATCTAAAGGCTGTAATATCAGTAGGAACAAAAGTAATTCCCTGAATCTCGTTCATTACACGTTCAGCATATCTAGCTTGGGTCTCGGGTTTTGCTAAAAACTGAATAAGCTGCCAGGCTTCTTTTTTCTTTTTGGAACTAATCATAATCGATAGTGTTGAAGGACCGGCATAGACTTCTCGGTGCATCTTACCACCTCTTAGCGTACCGGGAGCTACTACCACAGCCCATTTACCTTTGATCTCAGGAGCTGTAAGGTTAAAGATACCATAATCACTATAGATATTGCCAAAGATTACCGGTACCCTCCCTGTTCTAAAATTGGTTACTCTGAGACTGATACCCGTCTCTTGCTCTAATTTATACTTAGTATACATCTCCATGTATTCTTTAAAACCAGCAATGCCTTCTTGAGTATCCCAAGCTGAAGCAGTCAGATCTTCATTATACCAGTCAGCACCTTTTTGCCACATAAACATTGAAGCATCGCAGTAGATGTTTCCAGAAAGTCCCCAAGCTAAAGAAAGGTTCATACCTTTAGCTTGAAGTTTGGGAATAATATTTCTAAACTCATCCCAGTTGTCAGGAATTTTAAGGCCATTGGCTGCTAAAATATCAGTTCTTACAAACATAGGGTAAAGATAGGTACCAAACGGAATACCGAAAGAAACTGTTCTATATCGCCAACCTTTTACCAGACCGGGGAAAGTCTTTGCTTCCAAATCCTTATAGCCGGGGTATTTTGTTAAATCCTCCAAAGCGCCCCTTACTCCAAGCTGTGGAGCTATAATAGCGCCCATATGAGCTATATCAGGTCCATCTCCGGTGACTGCGGCTAGAATAAACTTTTTTTCATAGTCATTCCAGGAAATAGTTTCAAGTTCGATTTCAATACCTGTGTTTTTAGTAAAGCCATCTTCTATAATTTCTTTTAAGATACGCTTTTCCTCGTTCGAATAACCGGTAACCCACATACTTAAAGAAGCTGCCATAGTGATTGTAGTAAGTAGAAGAATGGTTAAAAAGGTTAAGGTCTTTTTTCTCATATTCTCTTCCCCTTCTTTTAAATAATTCCCCCACTGAAAAAATTCTGCTAACTTTTTTCTATTCCTGCAAGAAATGGTAATGCTAAATGAAAACAGGTCTTATTCAGAGCTTTACCAATCTTGGACTTAATATCTTTGTTTTTAGTAACCTTGTTTTTGCTTTCAACATGAAATCAACTAGTAATGAGCAGACTAATAACCGAATTGTTTGTAAGTAAACGAGGCTATAATAGACACAAAAAACAGTTAAAAAAGGCGTTTACAACTACCCTCAAAATCTATTAAAAAATTGCAATAAATAAGTACCTAGGTGTTTTCTATCCTAGCAACCAATTTCGGGTTTTTTAGGCTAAATTGAAACTATCTTGCTATTAACGGCTTTTTAGGGCCTGAAACGAGGGTTTTTATTGTCTAAAATCAGGTTTATTCTCCCAGGACAACCTTTACCGAAGCCTAAGTATCTTAGCGTGGAAAAAGAGCTAGTGACAGTCACTATGACCCTGGATGAAATTGTCCGTCATCTAAAAATGTCTCACACTAATCAAGACTATAGACTCTTCCAACTGGCCCAAAAAGCCTTAGCTGTGCTTAGGGTAAGTGAAGAAAACCGTTTTGGGTTAATCTCTTTGAATAAACTGTTCGAAAACTTTAAGAAACTGGATTTGCTACCCTACTCACACCAGATAGAATGTGTGAGAAGAGTTATTGATGAAATGAATGGACAGGCAATTTTGGCTGATGAAGTAGGTCTTGGCAAAACTATTGAAGCCGGTTTAATATTACGTGAATACTTAGAAAGAGGGTTAGTCAACAAAGCCCTTATCCTAACACCGGCAGCCCTGGAAAGACAGTGGGAATGGGAATTGAGACAAAAAATAGGCTTAAAAGTTTTTAGGCAGCGCACCATTTTTGATTGGCAAAATAGCCATATCCTGGTTGCCAGTCTTTCCACGGCTAAAAGAAATCCCCATGCTGCGTTAATCAAAGAAGTAGATTGGGATTTAGTGGTTGTAGATGAAGCGCATCATTTAAAAAACCATAAGACTCAAGCCTATCAGTTTGTTTCGGAGCTAAAAAAAAGACATCTCTTGCTAATTACGGCCACTCCTATGCAAAATAACCTACGAGAACTATTTAATTTAGTACAGCTGATAGCCCCAGGGAGTCTAGGTTCTTTGCAGGATTTTTCTACGCATTATAGGCTTGGTGAAAATCCCACCCTAGATACTGTCAAAGAAACACTTAAACCATTTTTAATTAGAACCACAAAAAAAGAAGCAGCTCTAGAGCTGCCTCCAAGAAAAGTCAGTCATAGCGGTTGCCTGCAAGATGAAGCTGAAAAAGCTCTTTATCAAGCTCTGACCGAGTATATCCTAGCCTCGCTAAGAAGAAAACCTCATAACCAGCTTACGCTGATCACTCTTCAAAAAGAGCTCTGTTCTAGTGTCTTTGCAGCTCTTTTGACGCTAGAAAAAATTCTTAGTGAAGCTCCAAACCCTGACTTAGGCCAAATTGTACAAATGGGTGTTAAGGTAAAAACCAATGCTAAAACCAGATATCTCTTGGAAATCTTGCCTAAATTCAGTGAGAAAGTAGTAGTTTTTACCGAATACCTCGCCACACAAAGATATCTAGCCACTGAGCTAAGTAAAAGAGGAATCAGTTTTGTTACTTTTGATGGCACCTTATCTGCTTCTAAAAAAGAATGGGCTAAGGAACGCTTTAGACGCGAGGCTCAGGTTCTTTTGGCCACAGAATCTGGTGGTGAGGGGCTTAATTTACAGTTTTGTCAAAATGTAATCAACTATGACCTGCCCTGGAATCCGATGAAACTTGAACAACGTATAGGCCGTCTACACAGACTAGGACAGGAAAAAGAAGTTCAGGTGCTAAACCTTTTTACAGCTGATACCATTGAAGAGCGTATTCTCGAACTCTTATATAAGAAGCTGCAGCTTTTTACCGATATTTTCACTTTAGAAGAAGAATGTTTAGGAGAGGATCTAACCCAGTATATTGTCTCTGAACTGATGAAATCACCTGCGAAGGAGTTAAGCAGCTAATGGAGTTATGGCAAGAATTTTTTTTAGACTACCTGGATTATCTTAATTTACCGGTTAATTTAAACGATGATTATCTGACTACCAAGTGGCAAGATGGTCAAGAGATAAAAAAAGCTACCTATACTTTTAATAGAGAAAAAGCCGGGGGCGAAGTGATTGGCTTTTATCCGGGAACAAACTTTTATTATCAAATACTTGAAAGCTCAATTCAAAGAGGAGCCTTTGTTAGCACCTACCTTTCCAGAGATGATAACTCATTAAGGACGTTTGTTCCTTATCTTTATCTCTATCTACAGGTAATTTCACCAGCTCCAAATAGCCCCAAGCCTTATTTTTCTCTTTTAGTAAATCTCTATGATGGTACTCTTATCCCTACCGATCTAAAGAATCTAAAACAGACTTCCAAAGGGCCTAGCCTAAAAAGAAACTTAACTTATAAAGCTGCCATACAGCGTGCCTTTTATTATATAGCAGATATACTGGGTCAGGAAAAAGAATGGCTGTATGAAAATCAAACTAAATGGCAAACTTTTTTAGACAGCTTAGCCAAAGCTAATTTAAGTAAAGCGGAAGAAGAAAAAAGACTAGCTGAAGCTAGATCTCGTTTGTTACCATACTTCCAAGCTCAAATCAAACTCTTAGGGAGACTTTTTATTAATTAAACTCAAAAAAGCTCTGCGGAAGCAGAGCATTTAGATATAAATATTCATATTATAATTGGCACCAAACCAGCCATTTTTTATATAACCTGAAACTATTGTTTTGGCGGGAATTACTGGAATACTCATATCTTCTTTATCCTCATTAAGTTTGTACTACCTTTTTTATACTAGCAATTAAGTACATAAAGAGCAGCCTTATGGCTGCTCTTTAATGCTTGGTAAGGACATAGAAAGTTCTAAGTACTCTTTGACATTTTCCTGATTAGCTTTTAACTCTTCTGCGGTTAGTTCTCTGATTACCTTACCGGGTATTCCCACAACCAAAGATCTTGGAGGTATAATTTTATTAGGACTTACTAAAGCTCCGGCCCCAATCATTGCCCCTTCACCGATTATGGCACCGTCTAAAACAATAGCTCCCATACCAATAAGAGCGTTATCCAAAACGGTACAGCTGTGCAGGATAGCTCCAGGACCAACAGTCACCCTTGATCCAATTCTAACCGGAATATCTTTAGTCACATGGATAATAACATTGTCTTGGATATTAGTTTCCCTACCTATACAAATAGGAGCAAGATCTCCTCTGATGATTGCATTATGCCAGATGTTAACATCCTCAGCTAAGGAGACATCACCTACAATTACTGCGTTCTCAGCTTTTTTAATTGAGCTTTTTTTCAATCCTTAGTATTCTCCTTATCTATACTGCTTTCTAAAAGCTCGATACCTCTAGCAATTTCCTGCATTACTTCACCATAGAGCTGACCGAAGACAAGTTCAGCTTCAATTACGTCTCTAACATAGGGATTTATGCTCACAACTTCCCAGAGTTTGCGTAACTCTTCCAGACCAGCTTCCACATCTTCTCCTTCCAGGGCTTTTTTCTGAATTTCCAGCTGTTTTTTACGAAAGTCTTTGACCATAATGCCGGCTGCAGCATGTTCTTTAATCTTAGCATAAGCTTCCTCATAGGCTTTATACTCGTCGCTTGTTTTTAATATCTGATTTAGCTCTTCTGCTTTTTTTAGAACATCTTCGCGCTTCATTTTTTTACCTCCCTTTTTTGTTTCAATTTACCTAGCATATCTCTTAACCTGTTTTCGGTATTTTCAGGCAGAGGTTTAACCTCCCAAGGTATCTCTTGTTCGATATCCTTAGGTACATACTCTTCAAGATTTAAGATACTATGCAAAATAATTAATGCAGCCTCTTTATCCGGAAGCTTGCCTCTGGGACTCGCATCAGGATCTAGAAGATCTTGTTTTGCCCTTGGAGCACCAACACAAGAAGGGCAACCTCTCTCACAATTGCAGCCATCGATTACTTCCAAAGCTTTTTTAAGCATATCTTCCATTAAAGCAAAGGCCTTTTCAGCAATGCCAATACCACCCGGATAACGATCAAAAAGAAAGAGTGCGGGTTTGCCGGTATTGGAGCTGTCTACTGCCGAACCTACATCCCCAGGATCAGAAAGAATGTAAAGGGGCATTAAAGATGCCAGTACATTACCAATACCCAAAAGACCCTCCCGAGGATCACGACTGTGTTTTATAACTGCCGATACTTCCTTGGGAGAGAGTTCAAGCCATAAGCCACAAGTCTCCAAGGTCGATGGGGGTAAATTAATACTACCAAATCCAAAGGAGTCTTTAGTGTAAAATTTAATTTTACGAAACATATAGGTTATAAAGGTTACTTCTAAATCTCCAAATCCAAAATAACAGTTTTGCCAGCTCCGGCTTAGCTTTTCCTCTTGTACCAAGACACGTCTTTCTGTAATTGACTGGGTAAAATAATCTGTATCAGCTCTCTTAACATAAGCAATCTTACCAGTAAGATCCAACTCTTCCACGAGATAAGTATCGCCGCTTTGCAGGTAAACTGCTTCCGGATGTAATTGAGTAAAAGCCGAGAGTTCGTCTATACTACCTATGGCTTCTGTCTTTGCACTTATTCTTTCGACAATGGAATAAGTGTTCTCGGAGATGTTCCTCAGATTAATATCCTTGGCCGGATAACCTTTGGCGATCCAGAAGAATTGATTACTCCTAGGAACTAAGTCATTACTTTCTGACAGAAGTTCTGTCACTGCTGGTGCATTTTCACTTAAATTTATAATTTCATCTCTTTTTAATGGGAATTCATAGGCCATAGCTCTAAGCTCTCGGAGCAGAATATACGGATTGTCCGGATCAATAACTGCCTCCTCCGCCTGTTTGGAAAAAAAGTAGTCGGGGTGTTGAACCAAATATTGATCAATTGGATCGGAGTTAGCAATTAAAAAAACCAAGGAGTCTTCTTTGCCCCGCCCAGCTCTGCCTGCTTGTTGCCAGGTTGAGGCTACCGAACCCGGATAACCTATAATAATACAAGCATCAAGACCTCCAATATCAATACCAAGCTCTAGGGCGTTGGTTGAAGTTACCCCTAAGAGCTCTCCGGCAAAAAGAGCTGCTTCGATCTCTCGCCGCTCTTCAGGGAGGTAGCCTCCTCTATAGGGCTTAATTTTATCCGCAAGGTTATAAGTACTTAACTCCTCTAGGGCATAATGGTAAAGAAGTTCAGCAGTTACTCTGGCTCTTACAAAGGCGATAGTTCTAATTCTTTGTCTAATAAGACTAACAAAAAGACGGTTGGCTTCCACATTGGCACTTAAGCGTTGACCTGTTTTCTTATCATAGGGTGGATTCCAAAGCACAAAAGTCTTTTTTCCCTTAGGAGCACCGTCATTAGCCACTACTTCCACCGACTCTTTAACTAAAGATTCGGCTAATTCCTTGGGGTTTTTAATGGTAGCACTAGTCATAATAAACTGTGGTTTGGTATTATTTTTCTCAGTTAAGCGTTTTAGACGGCTAATAACCAAGGAGACATGCGAACCAAAGACTCCTTTGTAGGAGTGAACCTCATCAAAAACCACAAAGCGTAAATTACTCAAAAAATTATTGAACGAGTCATGATGAGGTAAAATATAGCCACTTAACATGTCAGGATTAGTTAGTAGAATCCGTCCTTGATCTCTAAGCTTTTTTCTTTCATTGGGCGGAGTATCGCCATCAAAGGTACCCAAGATAAGATCCGGGCAAAGCTCGCGAATCTTTCTTTGCTGATCCTGAGCTAAAGCTTTAGTTGGATAGACATATAAAGCAGTGGCCTTAGGATCTTGAAGCAGAGTCTCTAAAACAGGCAGATTATAACAAAGGGTCTTGCCGCTTGCTGTACCGGAAACAATTACTAAGTTTTTACCTTCCCTGGCCATTTTTAAGGCTGTGGCTTGGTGGGAATAAAGTCTTTTTATTGTACTGCGTTTAAGTAGTGGCTCTAAAATAGGACCTAAATCACTGTCCTCGTATTTTGGCGGCAGAGATGGTATGGTTTTTATAGCTTGAATCTGATCTTGGTACCAATTGGAACTGGTTATCTCTCTTAAAAAACTCTGAACATCCATGCTAGCACCTCGCTTGTTATTCCAGAGGGATAAGGAGCCGTGTTCTGCCCGTAAATGAAGCTATTTTAGAGACACCAAACTCTTTTAATAGCTTTATAGCTACCTCGAAATCTTTACCCACCTCACTTGGAGCATGACTATCAGAACCTAGGGTCACAGGCACGTTACCTTTGAGAAGTTCTTCTAATAATGCTGGGGCAGGATAGATTTCTTTAACCGGTTTTCTAAGTCCCGAGGTATTTATTTCAAAAGCCACATCACTTGCTTTAAGCTCTTTAACTAAGTCCTTATAAAGTGAGCCAAGATCAACTTGAGGTCTAAAACCATACTTTTTAATAACATCTAAGTGTCCCATGATATCATATAAACCTGATCTTGCAGCTCCTGCCACCAGCTCAAAATAAGTTTCATAGGTTTTATATAGATCTCTTTTTGTAAATTCACCTAAATAAAGCGAAGAATCTATAGGCCAAGGGCCAATATGATGTACAGAACCAATTATATAATCCCAACTACTATTATTTAAAAGGGTTTTAGTCTTTTTTATGCTTTCCGGAAAATAATCCGCTTCAATGCCAAGCTTTATTTTAATCTCCGGATATTCTTTTTGCAGCTTTATTACATCACTAATGTATTCTTCCAGTTCCTCTTCTTGCATCGCCCAGTCACAAGACCAGGTTCCTCTAGGAGCCGGACTTAAGGGTAGATGATCAGCAAACCCTATTTCTTTAAGGCCCATTTTAAGTCCTTGTTCTACATATTCATCCATTGTCCCTGTTGCGTGTTGGCACCTGGTTGTGTGCAGATGATAATCTAAAGTCATTTTTTCAACTCCTGTAGAGACTGTCCGGATTTATAGACAGATTCATTAACAATCCAATAGCTCTTTGAGGTATAAACCAGGCCTTCTAAAGAAGCCCAGTTAATCTTGTTTTCATCCAGATATTCAGGTGTAACATAAACGCCTTTTACCTCCGCTAAAAATAGTTCGTGTGATCCCAGCGGTATTACCTGCTTTATCTCGCACTCGGCGTTTATTGGCATCTCTTTTACAAGTGGTACCCCGAGATTATTACTCTTAAATACATGCCAGTTTAGCGTGTTGACTTTATCCTCGTTTCTACCGGAAACTACACCACAATAATCCACACCGAAGGCTAAGCTTTTTTTTGGTATATTTAGACCAAAAACCATCTTTTGATGCAGTAACTCACTGCTATAACGGCTTGGCCTTACTGAGATACCTACCATCAAAGGATCCGAATTAAGGATTCCAGTCCAGCCTAGAGTAATTAGGTTAGGTCCTTTTAAACTATCTACACTAACAACAACCACCGGAACTGGGAATAATGCTGATTTATAGTCCTGCCAAAATATTTTATCCATTAAATGGTATCAACCCCTTTTTATGATCTCTCCTTTATATTCTATCAATAACAAGTGCGAAGATAAACAAGAAGCTGCTCAAATGAGCAGCTTTAACTATTAAAAGAAGTTAGGTTAATTAAAAGTACGAAATTAGCATTTAAGATGAGTAAAAGAACACTTAAAGGGGGAATTCCACCTTTTGACCTTGTGATTTATATATTGATAAAACGATATCCAAAGGCTTTTTAGCTTCTCTGGCCCCAATCCAGTGTTTTTTACCAAGATTAATATCGTTATAGAAGTCTGCAATCTGAGTGGCATGACTTGAACCCCAATATGATTTGCCTTCCTTTACTTCCTGTGATTCTTCTACTACATATGATTCATTGCCGGTTTCAATACGAGCTTTGTCTTTTTCGATAAATATTTTACCATTTTCACCATGAATCTCCAAAATTATGTTAGAATCATAAGTATAATAGTTAGTTGCAAACAAAATACCCCGAGCACCGCTTTTAAATTGAATTAGAGCCTCAGCTACATCCTCTACTTGAATATAGGGGTGAAAACGATTAGCCCAAGAACCTTGCACCCAATCTACCTCACCCAAAAACCACTGCATTAAGTCTATGGTATGGATAGCCTGGTCGATTAAAACTCCTCCGCCTTCTTTATCCCAGGTACCTTTCCAGTTGCTATCTAAATAGTATTCTTTCGTTCTGTACCAGGTTACAAAAGCTCTAGCGCCAAGGATTTTGCCGATTTTCCCCTCATTAATAACCTTTTTAGCTTCGCAACTGGCTAAATTGTAGCGGTTTTGTAAAATAATACCAAGATTTCTCTCACTTTTTTCACTAACCGCGATCATTTCGTTAGCTTGTTCCAAATTAATTGCCAGGGGTTTTTCCGAAAGTACATGTTTACCGGCCTTCAAGGCATCAATTACCATAGGCGCATGTAGATAGTGAGGTCCACAAACATGAACTACATCGATGGTAGGATCTTTTAACATCTCTTTATAATCAGTATAGGCTTTACAAGTCTTATGACCATATTTATGAGCATATTTAGTAGCTCTTTCTTCTATAATGTCAACTGTGGCCATCAGTTGAGCATCGGTATTGTCGTTGATGGCGTGGGCGTGAACTCTGGCCACACCACCGCAGCCAATTATAGCTGCTTTTAGCTGGCTCATTGATAAGATTCTCCTTCCTAAAATAAAGGCTAGAAAAATTAGCCATAATATCATCCATTCAAATGAGGGTAATTCTCTACTGATCTGCTTAACCCTGCTGTTTTTGCTAAAACTTATAATTTAAAAAAGTAGTTTTTAATAACAGCAGTTTTTTACACTATTAGGTTTGGAGTGTTCTCCTATGAATAGTAACAAAAATCTAAGACATATCTTCCCTATTATTATCTTGATTTTGGCCTGTTTTTTGCCTTATTGGTACTTACAACTTTTAGTTGGTTTAGCCACCTTGTTCTTACTGGTCATGTTTGCACCTAAAGCTTATTTTGTAACAGGTTGGCTACTTTTAACCCTAAGTGCGCTTATAAATCATCTTACCATAAATGCCATAGTTTTTGCTCTTTCCTTTGGGCCATTATATTTTTTAGCCATTAAGTTACGCCTAAAGGTTAGTAAAACCCTGCCTGAGCTAGCTCTAGCCCATACTCAGGAAGGAATTTTGCTCCTGTCTCCTAGGGGAACTGTACTTTTTGCCAACAAGAAAGCAGCTGAATTATTCGGTTTTGATATCACAAATATTAACTTCTTTACCATCCTTACCGAAGAAACCAAAAAGGATTTCACTCATTCGCTAAAGCAAAAAAACAGAGCCACAGTAGATTTTAGATATGAAAGAAAATTATTAAGAGGTATTATTTTACCATTTTTTGAGTGGCATAAGGCTTTTTATGCTGTACTTATCTCAGATATCACGAAATTAAAACAGACTGAAGATAAACTTCAAGATTCTCTTAATCTTTATCAAACAGTTTTCAATCAAGCCTCAGATGCTATCTTCTTGATGAATACTAAGGAAAACTTTACCTTCCTCACCGTAAATGATGCCCAGCTTAGATCCACCGGTTTAAAAAGAGAAGATTTTATAGGTAAACCTGTAGCTGAAATTTTTTCCAAAAACTATACCGAACTAATAAACAGGTACCAAGAGGCCTTAAAAGCTGATAAGCCCTACACCTATAAAGAAGTGCTCTCTACTCCATTGGGAAAAAGAAGTTATCTAACAACCCTTACTAAAGTAGGCGAAAAAAGCGAAGAGGGTCCCTTATTGCTGGGAATATCTAAAGATATAACCGAGGCTAAAATAGCTGATCAGCTGTTTGCTGCTTTAGTTGCCAGTTTCCCTACAGGTGTAATAGTTTTTGATCTTAACGGAAAAATTCTTCATGCTAACCAATCCGGTCTATATTATGCCCGGGTTACATCAACAGAAGAGATTGATATGCGTAAACATTTTCTTTGGGATGATAAACTTTATCAATATATTTTAAAAACCGCAGTAGCCTATACCTACGAAAAAAGAGATAACAATCTCATCCTCCAGATCACTTTAGTACCCTTTATGCAAGACAATGAGATTAGAGGTATCTTGGCTCTCCTAGAAGATGTCACTGTTAAAAACTTACAAGAGAATAATCTTCGTAAACGCAACCGTGAGCTCGAATTGCTAAATCGTATTCAATCCAGAGAATCCGATAGTGTGGAGGAGTTTTTAGCTTATGCTCTTAAGGAACTTTTTAACATAACTTCTGCTGATTCAGCCCTAGCTTATTTTGTTTTCCAGCAAAAGTCGTATTGCAGCGAAATCCATGGAGATTTCGAAAAGGATACCTATGCCGACTACTCAGCAGATTTTTATTCTGACCTTGAAACCACAACTGTTTTTCATCCTTTAAGCAACCTCTTTCGCATAGTTATTCCTATGCAAAAGAGTCATAGCTCGAAGGGGTTTATTATCCTCTCCTACTTTGCGTCAGCTCTTTATCCACCCGATACAGAGATCCTGGAATTAATTACAGGTGCAATTAGTGCTGCTTTAACCAAAGCTGCTCTTAAAGAAAGGTTAAGCTATTTAAGTTTAAGAGATTCACAAACCGGTCTATATAACCGAGCTTATTTTGACCAGATTTTGCAAAACATAGGTGGTAAAATCGGCATCTTTATATTTGACTTGGATAATTTAAAGTCAGTTAATGATACAAAGGGTCATACTGCCGGAGACCTTTTAATAAAAAATTTAGCCTCAAAGCTTCGGGAGATTTTCGCGGATGAAGCTGTCGTGGCAAGAATTGGCGGCGATGAATTTGCAGCTGTTATGGAAATTTCACCCACACACAATCTAGATCTTCTAAAGCAAAGAGTGCAAGAAACCTTAAAAAGAGCTAATCTTGAGGTTTCAGTAGGCATGGCAACCGGTTTTGAGCCCTTTAAGGTCTTTAGCCAAGCAGATGATCACATGTATGCCCAAAAGGCATTACGAAAAAAAGGGCCTGATTCTGCCCTCCCATAATATCTTCAAACTTCATCTATATAAAAAAATACACTACTCCTACAAAATAAGCCTGTACATTTAGCCTCTATCTTTAAGTACAGGTTTTTTCTCTTACAAAAATGTAAGGTAAAAGTTTTGCTTGCAAGCTTGTTCGATAGAACCGGTAAATAAAAAAAGGTAGACTGGAAGAAGAAGGGAATTGACTAATTTAAGATTAGTTACCATAAACTGCTTAGTTACCTCAGTGGTTTAAATACAAGTTACATTTTAAGATTGGGGTGCGTTTTTATGGAATTTAGCCAACTTCTCCGTTGGTCTTTTCGCCAAATAAGAACTCGGTTTTTAGAATCTTTATTAATAATTATAGCTATCGGTATAGGTGTAGCTGTTATAGCCGGAGTGGGGACTCTATTTATCGCCGGCTCCAGAGAATTCAATCTCACCCATCCGGAACAAAATATTGTCACGCTAGAAGCCAAAGAGGACGATTATTCATTTATTTCTCATAGCAGCAGCCAAACACCTGTAATACCTCTTGGTTTGGCCAATGCTAAGAAGGTCGCTCTTACGCCGGCTTTGATTGCAGAATTAAAAGATGCTATCCCTGAAATTAACGAGATCCTAGCCTATGAATACCATGGTAGCCGTCTTAAAGGTGCTCCACGCCCTGAAAACGAAGCCTTTAGCTTTAGGAGAGATGATCCTTATTCAATTGATTTAATCTGGGGATTGCCCAATATTATTTCTTTTTTAGGCGCAGAGATTGAACAAGGCGATCTTTATACCATTGAGGACTTTTTAAATAATAAGAACTTTGCAGTTATAGGTCATGACGTAGCTGAAAGACTTTTCCCGGAGCAAAACCCCTTAGGACAGCTCATCGAGTTCGAATATAATGATAGCTATCTTACTGTAATCGGTGTTTTAAAAGAAATCCCCAAAGAAGAGCCACAGTTTCATTCCCAGTTTTTCTGGCTAAGGCAAGAACTAAACAACCGGGTTTTTACTTCAGTCAATATTTATCAAACAGAAGCAAAAGCCTTTAGGGAATTAACTCTGATTCCAAAGTCAACTAATACTAAGTTTGCTGCAATTGTCAGAGATTATATAACAGCTCAGTATGGTGATTCTCTTACGGTTAAAAGTTCCAGGGAAGAAAGGCAAAAAGAATTAGAATTAGCCAAACCCATGCTAATATTTATTGGTTCACTCTCTTCATTGGCTTTGTTTATTGCCGCCTTAAACATCTTAAACCTGATGCTAGCCCGAGTTCTAAAAAGAACTAGAAGTATTGGGATAACAAAAGCTTTAGGTTCAAGTCGAAAAAATATCTTCTGGCAGTATCTGCTTGAATCACTAACCCTTGGCCTAAGCGGCGGTATTTTAGGACTACTTTTAATAATGCTAGCGAGCCCTCTATTGGCATCATTTATGGGAGGCTCTTCCACTATCACCAGTGGAACTGCTTTTTTAAGTCTTGGTTTTGCCTTTCTTGTCAGCCTTCTATTTGGGATTTACCCGGCTATAAAAGCTGCCTCGATTAATCCCAGTTCAGCTTTAAAACTAGAATGAAAGAAGGTCCAAACATGGAGAAGCTAAACTTCATTTTTAGAACCATCAAACAAAAGCCACTCCGCTTCCTCTTAACAGCTTTGCAGATTTCCTTAGGTGTTCTGGCTGCAACACTAATTTTTAATATCTATTTTGGTTTCAATAAACTCACCCAACGATCTGCCCAATCTTTAGGAAAAGAGCTTTTGAAAGTAGAGATATACAGCGAATTTGTCTACGATAACGGTGTAGGTCGTTCTATGGGAAATCATTTCCTCAGCGCTGAAAGCATGCAAGAGTTGATAGAAAACTCCCCTGAGATTATCAGTGCCACTCCAATTAATAGCTCCTTTACCATGTTAGTAGTAGATAACATGCTCTATAGAGCAATGGGAACCTATGAAGCCGGAGCTGCTTTTGGTAAAACTATCCCTTTGGATTTTATTGTTGGTTCCTTCTATACAGAAACAGAGGAAGATGAATGCAAGACTGTTATCTCTGAAAATATGGCCCTATCTTTATTCGGTACTACAGATGTCCTAGGTAAAACCATAGGTGATAAACCATTTAAAGAGGCTCCAACTACTTTCTATCTAATAACCGGTGTTTTTAAAAAGCCTCCTTTAGTAATAAATACCATGATAGGAAACATGCATATGATTTATACTCCAAAATACCCTTCTTCTAATCGCTTTATCAACTTTATAGTTCGCACAACCCCTGAAGGACAACAAAAAGCCATAGAAGACCTTAAAGATCTGATTTTTAAAGAATGCGGCCCCGAAGCTATTGCCGATATTAAAAACGCCTCCGAAAGTTTAAATGAAATACGGCAGTTTACTGATATCTTTCTCAAGATACTAGGCGTTTTGGCTTTTTTTGCTGTAGTTGTCAGTTCAATTGGGATACTCAGTATTATGCTGGTAAATATCTTGGAACGCACACGAGAAATAGGTATAAGACGTTCTTTGGGAACTAGTCAAAGAGCTGTCTTTTTTCAAATACTAATTGAATCAATGGTTCTTTCTTTAGGTGGTGGTATATTGGGGGTAATCTTGGCCTTTATAATCACCTGTCTGTTCAATGTCTCTAATATCTTTGCTGTCTTTAACGAAATTTTTGCCTTACCAAATTTGGGATTCAACATCGAAGCAGTTTTGGTGTCCTTAGCTCTAAGTTGTGTTGTCGGTGGTCTTTTTGGCATCTACCCTGCCTACCAAGCTGCTAAACTACCACCGGTTGAAGCCTTACAAGAATAATAAGGTTAGGAGGATAATAATGCCCAAAGATAAGCCTATAATCAAAGAAAAGCCACATAGTAAAAAAACCCAGCGTGAGCTGGGCCTAACCTGGTTTGTCCTTATTATTTTGGCCTTTTTAATCGGTGTCCCGGCTTATATATTTTTACCTAAGCATAAAACCTATAAGCTGGCCAATTATACCTACGCTACCGTGGGTGAAGCAACTTTTCGCGAGCTTATTCGGGGAACCGGCTCCTTAAAACCTCAAATCGGTCTTGAGATAACCAATAAATATAAAGGCATAGTTAAATCAGTCTCAGTTGAGTCTCTTTCTGATGTAACCAAAGGTGATCTCCTGCTTAAGATAGACTCACCCGAACTAAACAATAGCCGAAAAGAACAAGAAGAACTTTTAGTCAAGGCTCAAACCGAACTGGAAAAAGTACTGATCGATAGGGAGCTGGAGCTGCAAAAACTTAACTGGTCAATCAGAGAACAGCAAAAGGTAGTAAATGATAACCAAGACACACTTGAAGAGAAAGAACTGATGTATAAATTAGGTACTGTCAGTCAAAAAAGTTTAGAGGAAGCCAAACTTAATGTGTTAAACAGTCAAGAAGAATTAGCTATGCGTGAAAAAAACCTAGCCAAAGTCGAAATCACTACCTCACTTGCTGTCGATACAGCTAACAAACAAATAAAAACCATTACCGAAAAAATCCACGAGATCGAAAAAAGCATCCGAGAAAACACTTATACTGCCCCCATCACCGGTAAAGTCCTTGAAGTTTTCGTAAAACCGAGTTCGGAAATAAACGCCGGAACAACTCTCTTAAAAATAGTCAGTGTGGATGATCCTTATGTGGAAATAAAAATTGCCTCCCAAGATGCTGAACGCATCGAAGAAGGTTTGCCTGCTCTGTTAAAAATAGCCGGACGCTCTCACCATGGAGAAGTTGCTAAACTCTCTTATGCCACTAGTCTAGAGCAAGGCATTCCCTACCTATTGGCAGAAATTGTTTTTATAAACAATCCGGGTTTTATTCTACCCCATACCGAGGTTCAAGTAGAGATTGAAACTTCAAAAAGAGACCAGGTAGTATGTCTACCCCGCGGACCCTTTTTATCAAGCGGACAAAGTATGTTTGTCTATAAAATCGAAGGGGCTAAAGCATACCGTACTGATATAAAGTACGGTGGATATGATGGTAACCTCATTGAAATCAAAACCGGTCTAAATCCCGGTGATAAAATTATCACCAGTTCTTATGAGGCTTTCAAGGATGAAAAAGAAATCATTTTAAATCCTGAAGGAGGCAGAGCAGATGATTGAACTTAAGGACATTAAGAAGATTTATCAGTTAGGCCATAACAAGATTGAGGCCTTAGGCGGAGTTTCTTTGAAGATCAACCGCGGAGAAATGCTGGCTGTTATGGGTCCTTCCGGCTCCGGAAAATCAACTTTACTCCATATTCTAGGTTGTCTGGATCTCCCGGAAAGTGGTCAATATTTGCTTGAAGATACTGATATTACAAACCTCAGTGATAAAGAACTATCTCGTATTCGCAATGAGCACTTTGGCTTTGTATTTCAGGCCTATAATCTGCTTCCAGAGCTAAAAGCCTGGGAAAATGTAGCTTTACCGATGGTAATTAACCATGTTAAAAAAGCTGAACGTAAAGAACGTGCTGTAGCCCTGCTGCATAAAGTTGGCCTAAAAGAGCGTCTGAATCACTTCCCCAACCAGCTCTCCGGCGGTGAACAGCAAAGAGTAGCTATTGCCAGAGCTTTAGCTAATGATCCGGACCTCATTTTGGGTGATGAACCCACGGGTAACCTCTCTACTGTTCAATCTGACGAAATCTTAGAGATGCTTTGCCAGTTAAATGAAGAAGGCGTAACTGTAGTTCTGGTTACTCACGATTCAAATGTCGGAGCCAAAGCTAAAAGATTGGTAACACTTCAAGATGGTTTATTAGTACGTGATGTCCCTATTGAAAAACGCCACTCTGCAGAGTACATTACAACCTTGTTGCAAGCTGCCAATTAAAACAACTACTAACGGAGGTTTGGCTTATGAAAAAAGCTTATCAGCTAGTATCTTTAATCTTCACTGTTGTCTTTCTTTTCTCGGCGATTGCCTTTTCGGAGGTAAAGCCTCTTTCCCTTTCAGAGTTTACTCAGCTGGTATTAAATAATAGCCCTGAATTGAAAAAGACTAAGATCACCTTGGAAATAAAAGAGATTGACTATACCAAAGCAAAATATCAATCCCATAACCTAGCCTTAAAAACTCTTAATGAAAAAGAAACTACTCTCTCTTTGGCTAAAGAAACAGTTGCTTCTACTAAAACACAGGTTATCCTAGATGCTAGTGAACAGCTCCTAAGTTTTTTGGATGCTAAAGCTAATTTACTGGAAAAAGAATTGCTCCTTGTAAAAAGTCAAAGAGATCTTACCTTATTCGAGTTTAGATTTGAAAAAGGTTTAATTTCAAAATCTGAACTTGAAAGCCATAAAGAACAAGTCAATCAAAACGAACAAGGCAAAAAGCAAGCAGAATACAGTTTAAAACTTCAAGTTATGAAGCTCAACCACTTAGCCGGTCTACCTCTAGAAGATGAACTTGAGTTAGATATACCTCTCCTACCCCTACCTAAATTACCTGATAAAGATGAGCTTTACAAGGTTTTACTCCAAGGAAATACTGCTCTAAAGCAATTGAAAAGCCAAATGGATGAAGCATCTCTGGCTTTAGAACTGCTTCATCTCCAACATGAAGCCGCCTTGACCATAAGAGAAAAAGAGCTCCAACTAGAGGAATTGCAGCTTGATTTTAAAACTAAAGAAAGTGAAATTCTCTTTTTAGCTGAACAAGAATATGCTAACCTTTTGGAACAACTAAGAAGAACCGAATCCTTTCTAAAAGAAATAACCGCTTCCCTCTCTAAAGTAACAGAAGTTACAGAGCAGTATAAGTTAGGTCTAATTGCCCAAAATGAGCTGGAAGAAGCAAAATCCCAGGTTAAACTAACAGAATTAAAGGCTCAAAAAGGGGTTTTTGCCCTTACCATTGCACTTGGACATTTAGGGCTCCTTCCTGAAAGCTCTTCTTTAGATAATTTTTCCCTAGCAGGTGGGCCTAATGACTAAATTAAAACCCCAATCAATTCTTAGCTTTACAATAGTTGTTTTAATTTGTTTTTTGTTATTTCCAGGTTCCAAAATCCTCGCTCTTACCTTTCCCGAAGCATTTAACCTGGCCAAAAGTAATTCTAAGGGGCAGCTTAGTCAACTTGAAACCGAAATAGCTCGACTCTCTCAAGCTCCAACTTCATTTATAGGTAAACTGTTAGCCACTACTGAGATTAACCTAAAAGCAGATACCTCGGGCAGTAAAGATAGTACTAACCTAAGTTTATCCGCCTTAAGCCAGGCCGATAATTTAACCCTGGCTTCAATCACCTATAACCCTCTGACTTCCGGGATTTCTTTTGCTCTATCCATACAACTCTATCCCCTAAAAACCAACGCCTCCTTAGCCAAACAAAAGCTTTCCCCAGATGAACTGGAAATAAAAATCCACACAGCCAGATTGTTTTTTGCGGTATTTATTGGCCGCCTTGAAGTACCTTTAATAGAAAAAGACTGTCAGCTAAAAGAAGAGCATTTATCCTTACAGAAAGAAAAATTTTCTTTAGGTTTAATCTCTTTTGCGGAGGTAAAAAATGCCGCTAAGAATTCGAGTACTCTGCAAACGGAACTGAAATTAGCTAGAGAAAAACTAGTCAAAGATGAAAATGCTTTAAAAAAACTGCTCGGGCTGTCTAACTTAAATGATCTTGACTTACAATTAGAACAGAATTGGCCACATATAGAGCAACTAGAGATTAATCCTGAGCTTATAGCGGCCTTAGATCTACACCTTTTACAAGCCCAATCCGAATTAAGCCAGCTGGAAAAACAAAAAAAACCGCAAGTTTTTGCCAGCTTAAATCTCAATCATTTACCAAAAAACCAAAATTTTTTAACTCAGATTAGTTTTAGTCACAATCTTTATAAACCTCAACATACAAAACAGATAGCTCTTGCTAAACTAGAAGTTACAAAGCAAGAAATTCTTCTTAACGAAAAAAAAGAGGCTTTTTATGAGGAGGTTAAGGAAGCCCTAAACAGTTATAAAAAGGCTCAAGAGACCTGGCAAAATGCCGCATCTTCCCTTGCAGAAACCACTGAACTACTCGATTTAGCCAATACAGGTGCTTCTTTGGGTATCATATCTGAAGGAGAAATTCAAGAAATCGCTCTCGAATATGAGTGGGCTAAGGTTAAGGTAAGTAAAACTGCCTTAGATTGTCTACTTAGTTACTTTAATCTGCAAAAATATTCTGCTTCTCTTCCAGAGCTTAGCCTGTAAACAACTTATAGCAATTTAGATCCCCAAAATTAAAAGCAGAAAAATTAAGGTTAAAAACTTTGGCTTAACCTTAATTTTTTAATCTTTTTTTCTGTTATTGCAGTGGCAATCTCTCTCTTTATTCTTAAAAAGCCTTGTAAGAAAAAGGACAATTGATACCCTCAGCGAAGAAATTTGTGGTAGGAAGAACGATTTAAGAAAGGAGTTTATCAATGCCAAGAACTTTACAGCGAGTATTTCTACTCCTTTTATTACTGCTCTCATTTAGCGTTCTTACCTTTGCAGATTTTATGCCCACTAGGATTAAGGAACTAAGCTTAGAAATAAGCAGTCTGGAAAAATCAATGGAAACAGCAAAGTTAGAAATGCGACGCTTAAACTACGATTTTCTTGAAGAAAAAATAAACCTTTTGCAACTAAACTTAGAAAAGGCTACCTTACTTGCTAAAAACAACCCTGATAGCCAAGAAGCCATCCAATTATTAGCAGACATCACTTTTATGCTAAAAGAAATCTCACCTTTTTTGTATGAGTCTTTACCAGTTGAAACCAGAGGGATTTGGCTTGACAATGCAACTGTTGATAGTTTTTTTACTAGAGAAGATATAAGCAATTACCTGGATAAATTAAAAGCAATTAATGTTAATATAATCTTTCCCGATGTATATGGAAAAGGATCAGCCATCTACCCTAGCGATGTAGTCCCTCAAAACTGGCGTTTTAAAACCATGTACAATGGCAAAGATATTCTTAAGGACCTAATTACCGAAGCACATAAAAGGAATATTGAAGTGCATCCACTGGTTAGGGTTTTTGCTCTGCATAATGATCCCGAACATTTTTTGGCAAGCCATATAGATTGGCTAGATAAAACCAAAGCAAATAACTATACCCTAGCCAATGGATTTTATTGGCTTTCACCGGTACATCCTGGGGTAAGGGAATATCTAATTGCTATGTTGGTTGAGCTGGCTAATAATTATGATATCGATGGTGTCCATTTAGACTATATTCGCTTTGATTCAGATTATGGCTACAACGAATATACTCGCAATCTCTATAAAAAGTTATTTGGATTAGATCCCCTAGATTTTAAAACTCCGAAACAAGAAGAAGATTTCATTATTTTCAAAACCCAATTCATTAATAGATTTGTGGAACGTAGTTTTAAGGAATTAAAAGCCATTAAACCGTCTTTAATAATATCGGCTGCTGCTTGCTCTCCGTACGCCTGGTATAAGTTAGAAAAGGGCCAGGACTGGTTAAGTTGGATGCAAAATAGAACTGTCCATTTTTGTACGCCTATGTCTTACCGCAAGACTGCCACCGAATATCTAGCTGTAGTAAATAGTGATCTAAACTCCGTGGCCCAATCAGGTTATCTCTTCACCGGATTAGGGGTTTATCTTTTTAACGATACCGTTTTACTAGAACAGATAGCCGCTGGTAGAAAAGCTGCCCTGACCGGGCAGATGATTTTTTCAACTACCAACATGAAACTTTCACACTTTGATGTCTTACAAAAGGGTCCCTGGAGTAAACCCTCCATGCCAACATACCGTGACCCTATGGAAGCAGCTTATCAAATTTTAATCGACTTATGTCAAAGAATTATTGAGTTTAAACCAGTCCTTGGTAACTATTCTTTACAACTTGAAAAGTATATTTCTACCATTGAAAAACTAGCTAAGCAAGTTAAGGATTTAGAACTTAAACCCTGGGATACAAGAGATCTGAGGGAAGAATCGCCAATGGATGTAACCCAACTAGAACCCATAATAAAGGCCATTGAAAGTTTTATTTTACAGCTTAAGCGTGAGAGTAAGAATGAAAACCTTATTCCGGTTATAACGGCTGAAAGAATAATTACCGATTTAAGTTGGGTAAATAGTCTACTCCTACCACTTCTTTATACCAGTAAACCCTACAAATTTATAGCTACAAAGTAGATAACAACCTAAAACTAATCCCTTCCTTAAGTTTGTGCGTTTTGCTAGGCAATTGCTTAACAAATAGCTTTGACAAGAGCCCTAGGCTCAGGTATAATTATTTTGTTTCGGAGTGTGGCTCAGTTTGGTAGAGCGCTGCGTTCGGGACGCAGAGGCCCGGGGTTCAAATCCCCGCACTCCGACCATATAAAACCATTGATAGCCCTCACTTTGTACAAATTTTAAAGTGAGGGCTTTTTGTACACAAACAGAAAAATGTAGCCATCATGTAGCCAACGGCATTCTAGGGCAGGAAGTCTCAATTACTCGATTAAAATACTTATACCAAAGACTAAGAAGCCACCGGCCATTTAACGAGTTGTTTCTTTGCATGGCTACCTTAACTATGACTCCGCCAAACAACCTCAAAAGGTTTCTCTTCCTTCGGTTCTTCTTTTGGCAATGCCGTTTAGCTCTAGCTGAAGGTGTTAGACCAAACTCGAAAGCGATTACTCGCATTTGATCGAAGAGCTGTTTTTTCTTAGTTAGGAGCGGATTTGGTATACTGTTGGTCTCTCCAGCCTTGTTGGCTTATTCAATTACAAATCCTTCTTTGCCGATGATCTCTGTAAATTCTTGGTAGCTGACATAAACGTCTAAGTAGGTTGCTAGCATATCCACATAAACATTGGACATTAAGTCAACTTCCTGTAGCTCCTTCGCAATTCGGTTGAATGCTTTCTGTCTAACAATCAACCCTTCTTTAATCTTATAGAATTTAGCTACTGTTTTAATCTGGAATACTGGTCATAGATCATGTGTGTCTCCATGTGGTCTTTGCAGTATTGGTACTCCGAAAACCGATTACATCCTATAGCTTTACCGGGTCTTAAAGCTTGTTTAAGCACATTGAAGAAGGAGTAGACCAACGTCTCTATCTTGCCGAGTATATTCAGAATCTGACCATACATCCCATTCATCATATCTTCTCTTAATTAACCCTTCCAAAACTTTACCATTACTCCTTACCCATGATAAAAAATTCTTTAGTTCGACAGCAGCTGTCTTACCAGACTTTATAATCTTCCACATGTCCGACCTATCTATAATGTTTCCTATTCCAATATTAAATACAAAACTAACAATGGCGTCAAACTCCTGATGTTTTAGATCTACATTAATGGTCTCAAACAAGTCATTAGGTTCCTTTACTCTACTTTGAAGATCCTTCGTGAATAAATCCTTAGCAGCTTCAGGTGTAATACCGCGGGCGGAAACCCACTCACGCTGTATAACCACTGTTTGTCCGACTATATTAATCGCTTGCAGGTGCGGAGATGGTCGCCGTGCGTGTAGTGGAGGAAACTGATAAGAAACAATGGAATGTAATTATGTATTTTCAAGTCAATACTACACACCATGTAAAGCAAAAAACTTTCCGTTGTCGATTATCGTGAAAGCGAGGAAACTATGAAAAAGCCTTTTGTTATCAGCATTTCTGGCATATCTGGCAGCGGTAAAACCACAATCGCTAACGCGCTGAAGAAACGGGTTGCAAATACTGAAGTCATTAACTTCGATAATATTTCGGGAGATTTGCCCGGCCAAGATTACTGCGAATGGTCGGAATCAGGAGCAGACTGCAACGAATGGATACTTACTCCAATAATTGATGAAATAGAGCGCTTATGCTCCGATCCGCTTGAATATATTGTTCTTGATTATCCCTTTGGGACAGCTCACCGTAAGGTTGGAGCATATGTAGATATTTCTGTTTGGATAGATATACCGCTTGATATATCACTTGCACGACGTATACTGCGTGACTTTACACGCTGCTCAAAAATACGCCATCCACTAAAAGGACATGTAGCGGAAGAAGTATCATCATATCTTGATTATTACCTTGCTCGACATAGGGACACATATTTACGCCATATTGAAACAATTAGACCATTTGTCGATTTAATTGTTGACGGTACAAATACGCCAGAAGAAATTACAGATGAGATATTGTCCTATATCAATACCCGTAACCATTTACGATGCCCTCATTGATGAAATCAACGACCCCGTCTGCGACCCGGTACTGCTAAGAGAATATATGGACAAATGGGACGGCGAAGTATTCATTGAAGTACTGCAGTTTTCGCCGGACAAGACAGTTTTAGAAGTAGGCATTGGAACAGGGCGGCTTGCGGTGCGCATTTGCGGTAAATGCGAACGTTTCACCGGCATTGATATATCACCGAAAACCATTGAGAGAGCAAAAGAAAACCTCCGGGGTTTTAATAACGTTTCTCTTATTTGCGGCAACTTTCTTACTTATCAGTTTAATGAGAGATTTGATATAATCTACTCATCTCTCACTTTTATGCACATTCAGAATAAGCGAGCGGCAATTCAGAGAGCAGCAATCCTTCTTAATCCCGGTGGTCGGTTTGTATTGTCTATTGATAAAAACCAGCAGATGGAAATTGATTATGCAAGTGGCTATGGTAGTCGGAAAATTGTTGTTTATCCCGACACACCGGAGGAAATCACCGCTTTAATTACCGAAGCTGGATTAAATATCGAGAAACAATTTGAAACCGAGTTTGCTTTGATTATCACTGCAAGGAAAGGATGATAAAAACCATGCATCTTGAAATCAAGCCTCTAACCCCCGAACTTGCTGCTGATTTCTTTGACTTCTTCGAAAATCGAGCGTTCACAGATAATTCCCCATATCGGTGTTATTGCCAGTTCTATCAAATGACCAAGGAACAGGAGAAAGCAGCGTTCGACAAAGTAGACGGGCCTGATATCGGTCGCGTGGCTCGAAAAGTAGCCGAGCGACAGATCGATTCAGGCATCCTGCAGGGATATCTTGCGTTTGCTGACGGCGTGACTATCGGCTGGTGCAACGCGAACGACAAAGCGAACTTTCCCATAGAATCGTGTACCGGTGAGCGTTTTTACGCGCCAGCCAAAAAGCGAGAAAAGGCCGTGGTGTGTTTCGAAATTGCCCCGGAATTTCGCGGGAAGGGTGTCGCCACCGCTCTTTTGCTGCGGGTCGTTGCCGACGCAAAAGCCGAAGGCTATATCGCCATCGAGGGTTTCCCCGTTGTGCGCAACAAACGATATGAATGGGATAACGCCGGCCCCATTCGGTTATACGAAAAGGTCGGGTTTATAAAAGTAGCGGAAACGGAAAAAAATGCGGTCATGCGAAAGGAATTAAGATAATGAAATACGAATTTGATGCAGAAATCAAACGGCTTGAGGGTAAAATCCAGTGGAGCGTCTTTTATTTTCCCGAATCTGCTGTAGACTGTTTTGGCTCAAAGGGTAACATTCCTGTCAAAATCATGGTGGATGGACACCCCTTTGAACACACGCTCTTGAGTTCTCGAAACGGACATTATCTCGTTTACAACGAATTTATTCGCCGCGCTGTCGGCAAAGAAATGGGTGACAGTGTACACGTTACTTTGGAGAAAGACGAACAACCGAGAATTTTTACGGTTCCGGCTTATCTCGAAACGATTCTCAGGGATGGAGGCGTTTTGGAGACCTTTCTGAAACAGCCGGATTATTTGAAGCGCGAGCAAATCAACAAAATCGAATTGGCTAAGAAAGAAGAAACCAAGGCGAATCGGATTAAAAAGCTAATTACAGAGTTGGGAGATATCTAAAATGATTTGTCAAAACTGTAAGAAAAACATCCGCTAAATAGAGATATATGTCCCGATTGTCGGCTATCCTGTAAAACCAATCCCTGTGCCACCTGGTGGTAAAATCAACTTCGGCAACTTCGACTGGTTCGTGCCGTATATACAGGACGATAAGACGCTCATTATCACTGAGAAGGTAATCGAAAAGAGGATGTATCACAGTGAAGAAGCTTCCATCACATGGGAAACGTACGCTATGCGGAAATATCTGAACAGCGAGTTTTATAATTCGTTCAACGAAGCCGACTGCTAACAAGATATTTTTGCTGAGTATTAGTGAGATCCTCAAATATTATGGTGACAGCGGACAGATAAAAGCATGGTATATGTACCCGAATTGCGAATGATGCAAGGATAAGTTTTTGCCGTGGATTGATGACCAATAACATCAACCGCCACGCTGTGGAAGTAAAAAGAACCCCTGCTAGAAGTGCAGGGGTATTTGTTATTTATTTATTCCGTGCTTTCAAAACGCTCATTCATAATTAAATTTCTACAGTAAGTATATTCATCATCCCCGCAACCTTGCAAAATTATCACATCTTCGCTATATGACTTTACACTCCAAAAAATCCCTTGATCTTTTATTGAACAAGATCCGGTATGAAAATTAGAAGAATCGACATCAGGTATAATTACATCTTCACCCAGAAAGGAATAGAACCCACAATATGGTTCACTATTGTCTTGATAGTTTCTAATTCGAAAATATTGTCGTCCTCCGAATAGTCCTTTATCACAAGAAACAGTAACAGATGCTCCGCAGTAAATGTTTTCATCCTTGTTTCGAAGTAGAAAAACAAACTCCAGCTTATTGGTATTCATTGTAAAGAACATCTCATCTTCAGATACCGTTGGCATATATCTATCAGGAGCTGCCAAACAGATTATGTCTTTTCTTAAATACGCTGATAAATCAACAGTCTGAAAACTTCGATTAAGTCTTTGTTTTAGCTTGAAATTATTACCAGAAGCTTCTCCAAGTGAATTAATAAATGCATATCCTGTAGCTGCTTCACTTTGATAGCGTTCACAAATGCCGATCAGTTTATGTTCGGTACTATCTCCAATATATAATGCTGCTCCGAGAATATCATTGTCCAAATTATATAGTTCAAAAACAAATTGACGAGTTATTACTAGCTCTCTATTAGAAGATGAATACACCCCATATGGTATTGTGTGATTCATTTTTCTCACCTCCTAGCAACAAATATCTAGAAATTTGCTCTTTACAAACTAAATAGTCTTGGTTTTCCCTTCTTGTCCAGCTTTTTACTTTGCTACAACTAATAGTTATGTTTTTGCACAAGTAATCTTTCCAATATTAGTTCAATAAAAGATGGTCTTAACAAGTATAAAACAGCATTAAGATAAGCTAACACCTTAGCTAAATTTCCATCAACCTAGTTTAGCTTTTCTACCATCTTCGTTTAGTAACTGACGTGGATGTTAATTTTCTTAAAATAGAGAACTCTAATGTTTCTTGCCATGAATTAGACAGTTGAGTTCGTCCCCTTGCCTATTTCCTAAAAACTCAATGTTTCGGTTTGAACAGGTTTAGCTAATTAAGGGTATTCATTTCCATCTTCTTTCTATAAACAACTTTTAGGCAGGAATATACATTCCTTTATCTAAAGATCAATATGGTACATTTTTACCAGCAAACAAGGAGTTGAATTCCATGGATATCAGTGGCCTTTTATCTTTGACATATATGTTAGCATATCTAGAAATCAAAAACCCTCAGAATAAACAGCTAAATAATATGTTTACTTCTTTATCTAAAACTCGGATTGCAGTAGTTGGTGCAATCTCAGGGTTTTTGGTGCCACTGGCTATATGTCTGCCCGCTTTATTGTATTTAGGAGCTGGTTTTTTATATACAATTATGGCTGAAACTCTAATCCCTGGAATAACAGGATTTCAAGGCGAACCCTTTACAAACATATTTACGCAAAACCTTAGTTTTTTTAGCCAGATACTGGTTTTAATTCTAAAATATACAGCTCTGCCATCAATATTAATGGGTTTATGTGATATTACTTTGCGTCACAGATTTTTTAATAACCCCCAAAATAATGTATGGCCGTGGCTTTACAAACATTGTGCAGCCCCTATTTCTGCTTTTTTTATTATTATATCTATTTTAACATGGTCCTCTCGGAAAGCGATGTTTGGCATAGCCGGCTTGTTAGTTATCAACAGTCTTCCAGCTGTTTTTTTGGGATTACTATACCGAGGTATTCTGCTTGCAACACTAGACAAGCAATTACTCATAATAACCAAATTTAAAAACCTTAGGTCTAGTTAGAACTCAGTTAACCATTTTCACTAATATGCATACCAACTAATACTAAACTGAGAGCTTCTCCTTATAAGAGTTGGTAACTAAATTGTTATCGTCTTGATTGTGTGTAAGTTTTCAAATTATCTGACTTAATCTTTGGACTATGTTCCTAGCACGTCTTTATTCATTGTTTAACTGAAAAAAGAAGTGTAATCTTCTATCATTTGACCTTCGGTGATTGTTGCGATTGCTGCTTTCTTTCTTAAGATTGATGAGACTGCAAATATCGGTAAGACCATGTCCAAAATGTCTTTAAAAAAGTAGCTTCCCCCTATTACAGGGAAAAGCTACTTTATTAATATTTAAAGAGGGATTTTACCCTGCTTTACCAACCGCATCCGCCGCCGTTCATAGTCATAATGACCAAAAGAATCAGTATTAAAAACAAGCCTGCTGCTTCTTGGCCATTTGAAGCCTTATCTACCATAGCTGATCCTCCCTTCTAGAAAGGTTACTATAACTTATGCTGCGTTTTCAAAATCGCCATGAACTATTTAACTCATCTTATTGTTTTTTTAAAACCTGCCATCGAGTTCTAGAAGAGATTACCGGATTTCTAAAACTGAAGTTAGTACCTTTAATGTTCTGCTGATTTTCTCAAGACCTTTAACCTTGAAAAAACACAACTTTTGCAGGTCAAATTGTTTTTATGTCCAAATCCATCTACAGGAGGGAGCCAAATGAAGCTAGCAGAGATAGTTGTGGAAAATGTAAGGAGTTTTAAAAAACTATTAAAAATTGACTTTACCGATCACTACACCGGTTTACCTAATGATCGTTTGGTTATTGTAGGTACTAATGCCTCTGGTAAAACTACACTTTTAGAAATAACTATTTCACTCTTAAAAGCTTTTTATCATGAGCAAGATTCTCTCTATAAGGAACTTAGCTCAGCCGGAGTAGCTACCAAGGTGGTTTTTCTAGATCAAAACGATAACCGGCTTGCTCTTGAACTTAAAGATGGCAGGCTTTCACTAGAAGGTAAGAGTGAGCTTTTACCCTTTTATTTGTATTTCCCGGCGGAGCGCTATTTTTCTGAGCCAGCTCAATCAGAGCCAATAAAAATAAACCCTTGGGGCTATGAGTATAAAAACGGAGAAGAATACTTTACTAACTATTTAGATAATAGCTTTTCTGAGTTAGCCACCCGTTTTTTTTCAGGACGTATACTGGCTAAAACAGATGATCAGTACACACTATCGGCTTCTGCCAACGATCCCACCCCGATACCATTAAAAAGACTACCTTCTGGCGAAAAGCAAGCCTTAATTTTGCTTACGATCATTGCTAAGCATCTTAAAAGGAGATCGCTGGTGATGATTGATGAATTTGAACTTAGCCTTCATCCTACAGCTCAAAGAAAGCTTTACTATCTTCTCAGTGCTTATCTTAAAGAGAGAGATTCGCAACTAATTGTGGCCACTCATTCTCTAGAAATTGTCCGTGCATCCCTGGAAACAGAAGTTTTTAGTCTAGACGAAATCTTAGGGGGGCTAAAGACATGAGCTACTTATCATTAGATCAACTGCTCCTTAGAATCCGCTCTGGGAAGGGACTAGCTATAGTCATTGAAGGCATTAAAAACGGTGATGATGAGTGGGTATACTCCCAGTGGTTTGGTAATTTAGCTCATTTAGTAACTTTTTACCCCCAGGATGGTTATAGCCGTGTCTATGATGCGGTTGAAAATCTCAGAAATAAAAGCCCTCACAAACTTATTGCCGGCATTATCGATCGTGACTTCGCAACTGAAATTGAAGTTAAAGCACAGTTTGAAGCAGATTATGCGCAACATGTCTATCGCACTAAACGTTATACCTTAGAAAATTATCTTTTAGAACCGGAAGGTTGGCTAGAGATAGCCTCTCTTTTTTGGCGTCATAAACATCCTGTGGGTTTTCGAACTTTGGAAGAATGCAGCCAAACTATTGAGTTGGTTTTTAAATCATTTTTACCTGCTGCAGCTTATAATTGGCTTGTCTGGGATTTAGGGCAAAAATACGGGCCCAAATATTATCTGAATTATAAAGACACTCCTAATCTAGATCCGGAAAAACTTTATTTTGATCTTCGTATCTACTGCCAAAGAGAAGGTCTGCCTAGTCCTGATGAATATGAATTAAGACTTAATCTCCTTCGAAGGAAAAAAGAGCTCTGGCATCAAAAGGTTAGTGGCAAAATGGTTTTTAATTATCTGATCGAAAACATTCCGGTTCCTAGAAGCCGCCCGGATAAACATCTTTTTATAAACTATTATGTATCCAGAACGGAAGCTCCAAAAGAGCTAAACCGCCTGGTTAATTTTCTGATCACTAAATATCTTAAGGAAGCATCTCTTGCCAAGAGTGCAATCTAGAAGGTTCGCCATCTAAAAATACACTGTAAAGGTTTTGATTTGCCATTTGCCAGGTTACTATATCATCATCTAGCTGCAGTTCGCCTTTTTCGGCAATCGAATAGGTTTTTCCTGACAACCTTCGCAAAAATCGCTCTAGATCATTTCTTTCCAGTGTTAATTTGCTAGACTCTCTTGCCCCAACAACCTTGATCATTTCCGAGATTAGCTCAGAGAGAGGACGTTTGGTAACCGCAACAATCTCTGCCAGTAAAAGACCAAGCCAAAGCCCATCTCCTACACCTAAATGGGGTCTATAGATAATCTCGTCGCCTACAAAAAAATCTGCCTCTTTTTCTACATCAAGACCTGCTCTTTCTGCCACACGATCAAAAAAGCGTGACCTATCCCAGGCTCTGGCTACACTTTTTAAACTTCCCTGTTCCTTAAGATAGCGAGCTATTAGAGCTGCTACAACTTCAACCTTTAGAACCTCCCCGGTGTCAGCGACAAATTCAGCCTTTGTACCTAAACTATTAAGTTTTAGGCCTAAATCAGCTCGTAAACGCAAGACTGATTCTCCTACTGTATTTATAGATATATCTCCATCTGAGCGAACTCGCCATAGACCTTTAAAAGTTATTATCTGTGAGAGTAAACTAAACAATTTAGCATCTTCCAGTCCACCCAAAGCTAAAAAAATCGACCCTAGCTTATCAGCTGCAGTTTCTCGACGCAGATGCCTAATATACTCTCTTTGTACATCTAAACGCATAGTTTTGCCACGTTTTCTTCTTTCCAAGCGTTTGATTGAAAAAGTGCCTTCAACATAACTTCCGGTTGTAGTTAAAAAAGTATAACTATTATCTTCTACATAACATGCTGAAGCACTAAGTCTTCTTGCCATAAGAGAGAGTTCTGGCAACAAACATTCTCCGGTTTGGGCTACATCAAAACCGTTTGCCAGCAAAAGATCTACAGCTTGCAAAGCATAAACAGGAACCCCAATACTCTTGCTAGGGTCTTTATAACCGACAAGAGCTAATCCACTTTGGGTTTTTTCTTTAAGGTAATCGGCCAAGTGTCCCCTTACCATAGGTGTATCATCTACAAGCTTTCCACTTTTAACCAAGTAGCCGTCTTTTACAGCCTCGTTCACATTACCACCTCCTAGTAGGTAGCTTAGGGAAAGGTTTCCAGGCTAGGGTTTCTTTAGGTTTGGTTTTTTCATCCACTGCAAGTTTTTTTTCACTTGCTTCTAATTCAGAATCTACACTAGTGGCATCATTAAAAGCTTCTGGTGCCTCCCCTTGGTAGCTTATTTCTTCTGGGCAAGGCATAAGCGCATCAAGCGAACTAGTTTCAATTTCTTCCGGTTTACTAAGTGTCACAGATTCATTCTCGGTAACACTACTTTTTGCAGGTAAGATACTTTGTGTTTCTAAGTATTCACTTACAGGTACACTAAGCTCACTTACCGGCAAATTGCTATATTCCTGCGTTGCTATAAGAGGCCATAGCATTTCCATTAACTCCTGTAACTTTTCCAAAGATGGCTCAACAGTGTCCTTTTTTGGTCCTATTTGTCCTAAAAGAATAGCACTATCCCAAATTAATTGTTCAGCCTGGACTAACTCCGTAGTGTTTACAGGCAAGACCTCCTTATATTTTTGCAACACAAATTCTCTCGTTTTTTCATTGGCGCAATCGTAGAGAAGATGGGCTAAACTTAAGAGAGGATTTTCTACCCGCAGATTCTCAAAAGCTCCCAGAGTCAATTCTCCGTATCTACCTACATATAAAGAATCGGGCATAATGTGAATCGAAAGCACATTACCATGAATCTCAAAAAGTGCAAGCTTATGGAGTCTGGCTAGCAATTTAGCTGCACGTTCCAAATCGAGCAAATTGGTTAAATCCAGAGCTCTTCCTTGAGGTTGATCGACAAGATAATAATAATTATCTAAAAGATAACCATTATCTGCTCCTTTATAAGGCAAAACCACCTTTACTAAGCCTGTTTTTGCAAGTTGAAGAGCTCGCTTTTGAGCCTCGTTAAAATCGCCTTTTTCCCAGGTTTTAAGTAAACGATTGCCACGTGATGTCTCCCATAAATTGCCTTCATATCTATAGACTTCAACTTGCCAGTAGGCTGCTGCCTTGCTTACCTCGTTATAGAGACGCAATTCCTCTGCAAAGTTCATGTTCCTTCCTCCCCAAACTAAGCTAATAACAGTCTATGATACGAAGGTCCCCCATGTGACTAAAGCATCAAGACAAAAAAAGGCCTCTGCCAATTTATGTATGTGAATAGCAGAGGTCTTTTACTTTTTGATGCTTTGCCTTAGAATCTCTCTTTTGGCAATATTTAAAAATTGAGTATTTGTAGGACAACAATTACTGGCTAAACTAGTAGGAAGTATCGAAAGAATATTCCTACTATTTGTCTTCCAGGCAGAATGCAATGCGCTACGGATAGCAGCTTCTACATTAACAGGTGAAGTATGATATTTTTTAGCTAAATTAGGATAAAGAGACTTAGTTAGTCCATCTATAAGATAAGCTTTGTTGCTTAATATTAAAAGCAAAGCTTCTTTGAGATAACTGTGGCCTTTTAACTGACTCTTAATCCCTATGTTTTTCAAGAACTCTTCTACGCAGTATGTTAGTGTATGATCATCGACTACTATACCTATCAGACTTTTATCAAGGACAATCTCTTCTTTAAAGGCACAAACCTCTCTGATAGTTTTTTCTAAGGCAGTTAAATAAAAGGGCTTTACTAAACAATAGCTAGCACCCTTTTTTATAGCTGTTTGTAAAATTTCTTCTTTGGAAAAAGCAGTGATTACTAAAACCTTAGGTAGTTCGCTGCTTAAAGTATCCAATACCTCTAGTCCGTCTAATATGGGTAAACCCAGATCTAGAATTAAAAGTTCCGGTCTTAGTTCTCTTACTTTTTTAACTGCTTCTCTACCATCATGACCTACCCCGATTACCTCAAAATCAGGCTGAAAGGAAAGATACTGCACCATGATGTCACAAAGAGCATGATTTTTATCAACTACTAAAATAGAGACCATAGATAACCCCCTTAATTTGAAACTAAAGTCCAATCAGATTGTTTGAGCTGTTATCTTTTACGTAAGCGACAATAATAAAATCCATCGGTATCTGTTTTATGCGAATAGCTTTGATAACCGTACTTATCTCGGTACAATCCCCTAATAAGAGGTATTTCTTCTTCATAAAAATTATTGTTCTCTTTAAGGAACAATTCTATAACGTTTGAGTTTTCCCTCTTTTCTGTTGTACATGAACTATAAACTAATATTCCACCAGGTTTTAAAAGATAAGCTGCTCTTTCTAAGATCGACAATTGCAACTTAGGTAACTCTAGAAGACTAGCCTCTGTCTTATGATATCTGGCATCCGGTCTATGACTAAGTGTACCAAGACCAGAACAAGGAACATCAACTAAGATCCTGTCCTGTAAAGGCAAGTTAACTTGAGTTGCATCTGCAACAAGAAACTCAACATTTTTCACTTTTAGCCGTTCTAAATTTTTTTTGGCTAGATCTAAACGGTCCAAACTTAGATCTATAGCGGTGATATGACCAGTATTTAGCATCAATTCAGCTAGATATCCTGTTTTTGTCCCCGGTGCGGCACAAAGATCGGCTATCATCTCTCCTGGTTTAGGATCAAGTGCTATAGCAGCCAGCATACTAGCCTTAGACTGGGGTTGTATTGCTCCCTCGGAAAAATGGGGCATTTCTAAGACTGAGCCACTTTTGGCTATATATAAAGCTTGTTTAATCTCCGGATCTACTCTAAAAGCAATCCCCAAGTCAGTAAGAACTCGACTATATTCTTCAGGTGTTGTTACCAAGGTATTAACCCTTACACAAAGATCATGGCGTTTGTTGTTCCATTTAAGTAGATCTTCTGTTTCTCTAACGCCTAAATCCTGATACCATCTTTTAACAAGCCAAAGTGGATGCGAATATTGGATAGATAATCTTTCTAAAGTTGCTTCAGGTAAAGTCCACCTTTTTTCACGTAAAACACTATTTAAAACACCACTTACAAGACGTTGTACACCTTTATGACCAAAACGTCCCGCCAGCCTAACTGCATCATAGATAACCTTTTTGGGTGGCATGCGATCTAAGAATTGCAGCTGGTAGAGAGAACTTCTTAAGATGTTTCTAATCTGGGGAGTTAGTTTTTGCAGTGGATATTCTAAATAAAATCCCAAGATATAATCTAAAAGCAGCTTATTTTGCAATGTCCCATAAGTTATTTCCGTGCTAAGAGCTTTATCTCCTGAATCTGTAAATTTGTCTAGCGCCTCTTTAGCCCAAAGCCCTTCTTCAATAGAAACAAGGGCAAGGAGAGCTTCCTCCCTTGCCCTGTAGTATTTATTAGTATTAGTCATCACGTGAACCTCGCAATATAATCAATCTTAATAACTGAGCAGCTGCCATAGCTACAGCAGCTATATAGGTCATTGCTGCAGCTGTAAGAACCTTCTTGGCTTTGCTAGTCTCGTTTGAAGTAAGATATTCTCCTTCATTTAAAAGAGCTAAAGCTTTTGAAGAGGCATTAAACTCAACAGGTAAGGTAATTAATTGAAAAGCTAACGCTCCTAAAAAGAGATATATACCAAGAGTCATCATGGTATAGCCAATGTTACTCCCAAAAAGAAAACCTATAAAGAAAATGGGAAACGCAGCTTGTGAACCAAAAGCAGCCACTGGAAAAATAGCGTTTCTGACATTTAAAAAAGTATAGCCTTCCAAATGCTGAATCGCATGACCTGTCTCATGAGCAGCTACACCTAAGGCTGCAATGGAGTTGCTGTTATAAACCTCAGGAGAGAGACGCATCACTCTTTTAGTAGGATCATAATGATCCGTAAGTTTTCCCTGGGTAAGCTCAACCGGAACATCACTAAGACCTACTCTATCAAGAATATCTCTAGCTACTTGAGCTCCGGTATAACCCTTTTGACTTTTTTCCTTTGAATATTTTCTAAAAGCACTTTGAACCATGCCTTGAGCTATAAAAGCAAAGATTAAAGCAGGAATCAATAAGATATATGTTGGATCTCCATATGGAAACATCAAGGACCCTCCTTTACTATCAATTCTCTTCTTTAAGTGGTTCGAAAAAATCCCCTACCCTAAGGTTGTAGCCATTTAAATATTCCTCTACCCGCATAAGACGCCGTCCCTGAGGCTTTATGGCTGCAAATCTAATTGTCTGGTCACTACAGCTAACTGCAAAGTATTCCGGAGTAACTTCAGTAACAGACCCAGGCCTCGGTTTTTTGCTTTCTAACCTAGAGCCAAGGCTAATTTCTTCTAAACTGAGTTCTCTATTATTATGAATAAACTTGATCCCCGGCCAAGGCAAAAGCGCCCTTAAGTGGTTGAATACAGTTAGAGCACTTCTATCCCAACTTATTATTTGATCAGCTTTGGTAATTTTAGGTGCATTGGTAGCTTTGGCATGATCTTGGGGTAGTGGTGTAATTTCTTTGTTGGACAGTTTTTCTAAAGTTTCAATTAGTAAGTTCGCTCCAGCTAACATCATTTTATCATGCATGGTACCGGCTGTATCTTCTAGTTCAATCGGCAGCTCACATTTTAAAAGCATATCACCTGTATCCCAGCCCTCATCCATAAGCATTGTTGTAAGACCGGTTTTGCTCTCACCGTTCATTATAGCCCTTTGGATTGGTGCCGCACCCCTGTATTTTGGCAGTAGTGAGCCATGCAGGTTAATACAGCCATAGGGTGCAAGTTCTAAAATCTCCAGTGGTATTTTTTGACCAAAAGCTACAACAACAATGGCTTCTGGTCTCAACTCTTTTAGTTTAGCTATTATTTCCGGCTTATTTATTCTCTCAGGTTGCAAAAGGGGGAGATTACACTCTGTAGCTACCACTTTGACAGGAGGAGGTGTAAGTTTGTAACCCCTGCCAAAAGGCCTGTCTGGTTGGGTAACAACCAAAGCTACCTCATGAGATTGGCTAAGCTTTAAAAGAGAGTGGGCTGCAAATTCCGGTGTCCCCATAAAAACTATTCTCAAAACCAACACCCTCTCTATATTAATCTACTTTATCAATAAACAGTATACCATCCAAATGATCGATCTCGTGTTGCAAACAGCGTGCGAATAAATTTTCAGCCTCATAATGGACTGGTTTTTCGTCTTGATCCATACCCTCTACAACAACTCTAAGTGCTCTTTTTACATAGCCTTTCTCTCCCGGTACAGAGAGACAACCCTCGACATCAATGGCTTCACCTGCGGCTTTTATTATCACCGGATTAACAATCGCCAAAGGGCCCTCACCAACATCAATTACAATAATTCTTTCAGAAACACCTACCTGAGGAGCTGCAAGGCCAATGCCGTCTGCTTTATACATAGTTTCTAACATATCTCGTATTAACTTTTTCCTTTTTTTAGTAACCTTATCTACTGTTACTGCCTTAGTTCTTAGTATATCATCACCGATTTTATTAATAGGTAACAAGGCCATGATTAACACCACCCTTAGATTAAAGTACAGAGCTTGGATCAAGGCGCAGTTGCAGCTTAACCTTTTTTTTCGCAGCTATTTCTTCCATAAGAGGCTTTTTAGCTCTAAAAAAATCTGTTGTCACTTCCCAACTCGGTGCACGGAACAAGATATTGTATCTATATAATTTTCTTAATCTTTTAAGAGGTGCAGGACCTCTTCTAATAATTTCAAGACTTTGTGGTAGAACTGGCATACAAAGAGCATTAGTTTCAAGCATCGCATCTCTTACTTTCAATTCATCGACACCTTCAAAAAGTAGCTGTGCCAGGTGATAATAAGGTGGATACGAAGCTTTTTTTCTAAATCTATTTTCCTTTTCATAAAAGCTGAGGTAATCGTGATCTTTAGCACACAAAATAGCATAATGATCAGGTGTATAGGTCTGCACTACCACCTCACCGGGATAATCTCCTCTACCAGCCCTGCCGGAGACCTGTGTCAATAGCTGAAATGTCTTTTCATAGGCTCTGTAATCTCCTATGTTAAGCGATGTATCTGCAGTGACTACACCTACTAAGGTAACATTGGGAATATCTAGACCTTTAGCTACCATTTGGGTACCAATTAATACATCGGCTTTATGAGCCTGAAACTTATCCAAAATTTGCTGATGAGCGTTTTTGCGTCTTGTTGTATCGATATCCATCCTTAAGGTACGTACACCCGGGAAAAGTGCTAGTACCTCGGTCTCTATTCTCTCGGTACCAATACCGAAATGTTTGATATATACCGAACGACATCTTGGACACCTAGGCGGCGGTTTTATCTCTAAATTACAGTAGTGACAAGTAAGCATATTGTTCTCTAAATGATAAGTTAAGGCCACATCGCAGTTAGAACAGTTTATCACAAATCCACATTCTCTGCAAATAACAAAGCTGGAAAAACCACGTCGGTTTAAAAACAGAATAGCCTGTCTTTGTTGTTCTAAGTGAACCTGAAGTGCCTCCTTTAGTTTAGAAGAAAAGATAGTCAAGTTGCCTTTTTTTAATTCTTCTCGCATATCAACTATATGAACCTCAGGTAGAGTCTGCTTAGTGGCGCGATTTTTCAATCTACCTAAAGCTATTTTACCCTCAAGTGCTTTATGATAGGTTGTAATATCTGGGGTAGCACTTCCTAAAACCAATCTTATCTGGTGCCATTTAGCCCTAAATTCAGCTAATTCCTTGGCATGATAGAAAGGTTGTTTATCATCTTGCTGATAGCTATCTTCATGCTCTTCGTCTAAAACTATAATACCCAGATTATCTATCGGTGCAAATACCGCCGATCTTGCCCCAATAACAACATCAGCATCGGCGTTTTTGACCCTTTGCCACTCATCATAACGTTCTCCTAAACCCAGACTACTATGCAAAACAGCTACGCGAGTACCAAAGCGACCCACAAATCGATCTACCATCTGCGTGGTTAAGGCTATCTCGGGTACTAAAACAAGGGCTTTTTTACTCTGCTTAAGGAAATGATCAATCGCCTGCAGATAAACTTCAGTTTTACCGCTGCCTGTAATACCAAAAAGCAAATAGACTCCCTGACCACTAACAATATCGGTAAGTGCTTTTTGTTGTTCTTCATTTAGAGAATAAGCTTGGCTGCTTGCGATATTGCGTAAACTTAATGGATCTCGCCTTGTGGGGATATTTAGTTCCTCAATAACTTGGTTCTTAGTCAGAGTTTTTAAAACTGCAGTCGAGACACCGGTCTTTTGTAATATTTCCTCCTGGGTTAGAGGACCTGCTTTTAAAAGCTCGCTAACCAAAACTTGTTTTTTTGTTTTCACACCCTTTAGATCTTTTAGCAGATAGCCTTTTTTAGTCTTATCCCTGACACCCTTTTGACGCCATTCTTCCTTGAAATAGATTAAATCTAAACGCAATAGACGCTTGATAATATCCTCGCTAACCTTTTCCAGAGTAGAACCTCTTTTTACAGCAACATAAATTGCTTCCATATCTTCAGCGAGAAAAAGACCCGGGTCTTTGCTTTGAATAATATTATCCCAAGCTTCTTTTTTAAGGAAGTAAAAACGGGTACAGACAAGGTCCATACCCGCAGGAATCATTGCAAATACACAAGCCCCAAGCGGGGACAGATAGCGATTGTGCATCCAGATTGCCAGATCCACAAGTTCCTCTGACAACAGAGGTTCACTCTCTAGAATTTTAGTAACTGCTTTTAGTTCGGTGTAGATAGATGTCGCAACTATCTCTACCACAATTCCTTCCTTTTTACTTTTTCCAAAAGGCACTATTACCCTTTGGCCTCTTTTTATCTTCATTTCAGGTAAGATAGTATAATCATAAACTTTGTCTAGGGCCTGCGTTGTTCTTACTACTACTCTTGCAATCATATCAATCACTTATAGCTGGCTAAAATTTCAGCCTTGTCCGTTTTTTCCCAGCTAAGATTGAGGTCTTCTCTACCAAAGTGCCCATAAGCTGCTACTTGTTGATAGATAGGTCTTCTTAGATCGAGTTTCTGAATAATAGCTGCTGGCCTTAAATCAAAATTTTCTTTAACAATTGCTTCTATTTTGCTATCCGGCAAGACACCTGTGCCGTAGGTATTAACCCTAATAGAAACTGGATTAGCTACACCAATAGCATAAGCAATCTGTAGTTCACAACGACTAGCCAGCCCGGCTTTAACTATGTTTTTAGCGACATATCTAGCAGCATAGCTCGCTGAACGGTCTACCTTGGTAGGATCCTTACCTGAAAAAGCCCCTCCTCCATGAGGTGCAGCTCCACCATAAGTGTCAACAATAATTTTTCTTCCGGTAAGACCAGTATCTCCCTGGGGACCACCCACAACAAAACGCCCGGTCGGATTTATTAAGAATTTGGTTTTCTCATCAAGTAGATCAGGGGAAATAACCTCTTGGATAACCTTTTCAATAATATCCTTTTTAAGCTCATTATAGGATATATCCGGACTATGCTGTGTAGATATCACTACTGTATCCACTCTTCGCGGAATACCATCTACATATTCTACCGTAACTTGGCTCTTGCCATCAGGACGAATATAGGGTAAAAGACCGGTTTTACGCACTACAGCCAGCTTTTTAGCCAGTTTATGTGCCAAAGAAATAGGAAGTGGCATTAGCTCTGGAGTTTCATCACAGGCATAGCCAAACATTAAACCTTGATCTCCTGCACCAAGTTCCAAACCTTTAGAACCTTGTCCTCTGATCTCCAGAGCTTCATCCACACCCATAGCAATATCGGGAGACTGTTCATGGACCGTTGTTAAAACAGCACAAGTCTCTCCGTCAAACCCATATTTAGCACGCGTATAGCCAATGCCAACAACTGTATCTCTAATAATAGCTGGAATATCCACATAACAATTAGTTGTAATTTCACCTGAAACTAAGACTAGACCGGTTGTAAGAAGGGTTTCACAAGCTACTCTACTCAACGGATCTTTGGCTAGAATAGCATCTAATATAGCATCTGAAATCTGATCGGCCATTTTATCTGGATGACCTTCAGTAACCGACTCAGATGTAAACAGATAACGTTCAGACATTTCAATCACTCCTTGGAATTTTTAGAGCCATATTTCTACGAGTGTATCCATAATTTTATGGGCTGTCTCCTCTTTAGATAGAAGATTCAATTCACGTTTGAAATTTTTACCAAGTATTACAACCTGGTTGGTATCGACAGCAAAACCAGTGTCTTGACGCGAGATATCATTAGCTATAATTAGATCTAATTCTTTTTGGTCAAGTTTATGGTTCGCATTTCGAATCAAATCTTCAGATTCAGCTGCAAATCCTACTATAATCTGATGCACCCGTTTTTTTGTTAGTGAAGCTAAAATATCGGGATTGGGAATTAAAGGCCAATTTACCTTTTCACCCCAAATCTCCCTTTTTACCTTGCCGGAAAAACGTTTCTCAATACGGAAATCAGAAACAGCAGCTGCACCGATTACAACATCAGCTTGCTCAAAAAGACTAGCTGCTGTATTTAGCATCTCCATAGCATCTGTTACCCGGTAGACATTAATCCCCCTAGGGACTTCGATCTGACTTGGTCCAAGTACTAGATCCACATTGGCCCCTCTTAGTTTAGCGGCCTTAGCCAAAGCTAAACCCATTTTACCAGTCGAAGGATTAGAGATATAACGGAAATCGTCTACATATTCCCTCGTCGGGCCGGCTGTGATGAGAAACCTTTTTTTGGCAAGATCCTGGGGCCAGAGTAGGCTTTCTAACTCAAAAAGAATAGTCTCCTCTTTGGGTAAACGGCCTTTACCAATCTGACCACAGGCAAGATGCCCAGTTTCGGGCTCAATTACTTTAATTCCATGTTGCCTTAATTGGGCAATATTATCCTTAACCACAGAGTTTTCCCACATCTTACTATTCATAGCTGGAGCTACGGCTAGGGGAGTAGCTAAAGCCATCAAAGTAGTGGTAAGCAGATCGTCTGCAATGCCATGAGCTAGTTTGCCAATAATATTAGCGGTAGCTGGAGCTACTAAGGCTAGATCTGCTTCCTCACTAAGGGATATATGAGCCATATCATAACTTTGAGGCTCTTGCCACATATCATAATAGACAGGGGCATTAGCTACCTCTCTAAAAGTGAGCGGGGTAACAAAACGTGTGGCATTTTCAGTCATAATAATCCGAAGTTTTGCTCCGGATTTTCTAAGTGTACTAGCTAGTTCCACTGCCTTATAAGCAGCAATACCACCACTGACACCTAATAGAATAACTTTATCTTGCCAGACGCTTGTCATTTTTGCTCCCCCTGTCTATTCCATATCTTCAAACTCCTGAATAGTGCGAGTATTGCTTTCGGGTTTTTTGGTAAATGTTTTTTCAACAATCTTAATTTTTTTGTTCAAAATATCCCACATGGCAATTGATACTGGCTTAACTACACCAGGGTAATCAGATTCATTGTTCTCTTCCATAATTTGCCTGGCTCTTTTGGCTACTCCAATTACCATGTTATATCTGCTGGGTACGACCTTTTCTAAGTCATCAAGATAAGGTTGACTACGCATTTAACCCCTCCTTGAGAGAAGATATCACCAAATCCCAGTTAATTCGTTTTACTTTGAAAGACTCAGCTTGTCTAATTGCTTCTAGTTCAAGGACTGTTTTCTCGGTGTTATCATGAACCAGATAGTAGTCATACATACGTCCTACATCCATTTCAATAAGAGCTTGCTTCAAGCGAGCCTCAATTTCTTCACTAGTCTCTGTTTTGCGGTTTTTTATTCGCCTAGCCAGCTCTTCAAGGGATGGTGGCACTAAAAAGATCAAAACAGCTTCAGGCCATTTTTCACTGACTTGTTTTGCTCCTTGAATCTCAATATCCATAATAACATCATACCCATCTGCCAAAGCTTCTTCAATAGGCTTGATGGGAGTACCGTAATAGTTGCCACAAAACTCAGCCCATTCTAAAAATGCTTCTTCTTCAATCATGTTACAAAATTGTTCTTGCGAAAGGAAATAGTAGTCAATATTGTCCTTTTCATGATTGCGTGGTTTACGGGTAGTTGCAGATATTGAATAGCGGATGTCTTTATTGCGATTTAAAAACATATCGATCAAAGTGTTTTTGCCAACACCACTTGGACCTGATAGTACTAATAAAGTCCCTTTTTTTTGCTCCTCAATCATCTACGTTTTCATCATCCTTATCGTTTAACCTATGAGCCACTGTCTCAGGTTGAACTGCCGAAAGGATTACATGATCACTATCTGTGATAACAACAGCACGAGTTCTGCGTCCATAGGTAGCATCAATTAGCATACCTCGTTCGCGGGCTTCTTGAATAATCCTTTTAATTGGTGCAGATTCCGGACTAACTATTGCAATAATGCGATTAGCAGCTACAATGTTACCAAAACCAATATTAATTAGCTTAATTTCCATACAAACATCTCCTTCCTATCTAATCTTTTTTAATAGTTCCTCTTTTTGTCTTGTCCCAAGCCCCTGTACTCTTCGACTTTCAGTAATACCAATCTCTTCCATGATCTTTTGGGCAGTAACCTTGCCAATTTGCGGTAAAGATTCGAGCAAATAATTGACTCGCATTTTAGTTATGACTTCATTTTCTGTATCATTTAATACTTCATCTAAAGTAATTTCCCCGGCTTTAAGTTTAGCTCTCAACTCAGCACGTTTTTTTCGCATTAACTGTGCCTTCTCAAGTGCTTCACGACGTTGTTTGGGGGATAGTGATGGAATACCCATAAAAACACCTCCGGAAACTTTCTATTTATTCAATGTTTTGTATTTGCTCGCGGATCTTTTCTAACTCACTTTTTACTTCAACCACCAGACGACTAATAGCTAAGCTAGAGGACTTAGACCCTGTGGTATTTATTTCTCTGTTCATCTCCTGTAAAAGAAAATCAAGTTTCCTACCAACACTAGTATCCTCAGTCATGATCTGTAAAAATCCATCACAATGGCTTTTTAATCTGACTAATTCTTCAGTGACACTCATCCTATCAGCCATTAAAGCAACTTCTTGTTCCAAACGATCTTCAGCCAGATTTACCCCTAATTCTGCTATACGTTCGGACAACCTTTCCCGGTATTCGTTAGTAACAAGTGGTGATAGAAGTTCAAGCTCAGATACTTTATTCTTAATAAAATTGATTCTTTTTACTATATCCTCAGAAAGTCTTTGCCCTTCACTTTGCCGCATCAAATAAAGCTGTTGCAAAGCTCCTTGTAAGGCTTCTTTAAGTAAAAGCCAGATCTCTTCTAGGTCCTCTTCTGGTTTTTCTACTTTAAGTACACCTTCTACAGCCAAAAGATCAGCAAAACTAAGTGGCTCTGAAAGGCCGACTTTTGTCTCAACTTTAGCATGTGCCTCTTTAACACTCTCCAGTAGTTCCCAATCAATAGAGAGTTTGGCATCACTTTGGATATAGTGAGCTATAATATTAACTTCTATTCTGCCTCTTGAGAGCTTTGCTGTAATCATCTCACGCAAGCGCTCTTCAAGTTCTCCCCACATAGGTGGCATTTTAAACTTTAGTTCTAAATACCGGCTATTAACTGAACGCATCTCAATTGTAATTGATAATTTCCCAGAGCTAACCGAACTTTGTCCATAACCTGTCATACTGAAGATAGGATACTGCATTAAGCGAACAACTCCTAAAGGTAGCAGTTTCAAAATACCTTGGTATTTCGAAGCAATTATACCATATAGTTTCTGTCAAATCTAGGAAAAATGTTTATTAAGCTCAGCATTTCTCTTTCAGGCTTGATTATGCTTGTTTTTTGAAGTAAAGCACATAATTCTTTAGTTAAGAACACTTTCAGCTAGCCATTTTTGCTTAAGTGTCTTGGCTTCTTCTAAAAAACTATCAAGTTCTAAGGCTCTATCTAGCTGCTGTAAGCCTTTATCTTTAACTCCTGAAGCATAAAGCGCTTTTGCATACCAAAGATGATTTTGTGCTGAACCACGATCTTTTTCTACCGCCACAGCAAAATGCTGACTTGCCTCAACATATTTTTTAAGTACATATTCAACCTGGCCGGCAGAGATCAATGTTTCTACACGCTCCGGATTAAGTTCTAAAGCTTGGAGATAAAAACTTAGAGCTTCGTTTAATTTATTGTCTTGCTCTCTAACTTTACCAATACCTATATAAGCCATTACAGACTTAGGTTGTTTTTTTAAAGCTTTTTTATAATACTCCTCTGCCTTTTTACTGTTTTTCATCCTCCTAAATAGATCGCCCTGCAACATATAAATTCCTACCGTAGGAGTTGCTCTTTCAGCACTATTAAGAAATTTAGTGGCTTGTGAATCGTCCCCTAACACAGATAAAAAAGCACCGATAAATGTCAAGAGTTCTGGTTCGTTGGCATCTTCTTTTAAGGCGTTATTAAGTTCTGGGGTAACTTTATCCCAACGCCCGGTGCTAAAATAAAGCAAAGCTCTTTCAAAAGCTGTTGGATACAAGTTAGTAAGTGTTTCTCCCAAAACAAATGGTGATAGAGAGAGTGTGCATATACAGATAGCTAGATAAATCGTGATAGTTTTACGCATAAAATAACCTCCCCTTTTGGTAGAGAACCTAAGCTAAATCGATTAAAAGATAAAGTTACCATTAAACTTTTCATTCGACAATTCACCCCTTAATGCCTTCTCATGGTATACTTTAGTTTGGGAGGGATTTAAATGTCTTTTAATGCTTTTTTATTACAATCAATTGCCGTTGAACTTAATAAAACCATCCGCGGAGCCAGGGTAGAAAAAATCCACCAGCCTGAAAATGCCACCCTCACCTTAGAACTTAGATTACCAGGCAGACATCTCTCTCTCTTGCTGTCAGCACATCCGGTTTTAGCTAGATTCTATCTTACAGAATACAAATTTACTAATCCGATAGTACCAAGTAGCTTTTGTATGCTGCTTCGAAAACATTTGGAAAAATATCGTCTCGATACCATAACGTCAGTTACTTTTGAGAGGATTGTGCGTCTTGATTTCAGTCGTGAAGAAGATTATGGCCGTTCCAGGGAGAAAAAAAGCCTGATTCTAGAGATCATGGGTAAACACTCTAACTTAATCTTAGTTGATGAATCAGATGTAATTATCGATGCCTACTATAGAATCGATGAATCAAAAAGCCGAGTAAGGCAGGTTTTGCCAAAACTCGCCTACACTTTACCACCTGAACAAAAAAAGATAAGTCCGGATAAATTAACTGTAAAGCAACTAGCCTGGTTTTTAGAGGTAGCTGATCCTAGTAATTTAGCCAAAGCTTTAGTTAAAAATATCAAAGCTCTTAGCCCAGAGCTTGCAGAACAAATAATTCGAGTAGTTTATAATCCTAAAGAAAACCCAGATGCTATCTTAAATATCCTGCAACAATTACAGCAAAAAGCATCTGGGGGTCTTTTGGTTCCAACTATTCAAAACAATGAGCTTTCTTTTTATCCTTTAGCTGAAGGCTCTGTAAATCAAGTTGTCGATCAGTTTTATACCGGTATCTACTTAAATGAAAAAACTGCGCACATAAAACGCAGTCTCACTACTAGTTTAAATGCTCAAATCGAAAGAGTTGATAAAAAACTGGATCTGCGAAATGATGCCCATCAACAAGCTCTCCTAGCAGACGATTTGCGTAAAAAAGGCGACCTGCTTACAGCCAGCCTTTATCTTCTTCAAAGGGGGGAATACCTAGCAAAGATCCCTGATTATTATACTGAGGGGCAACCCCTGATTGAAATAGAACTTAATCCTCGCCTTGGGCCAAATGAAAACGCCCAAAGTTATTATAAACGTTATAACAAAGCTCGCTCAGCCTTAAAAAGCCTTGATAAACTACTAACAGAAACTAAAACTGAATTGGACTACTTAAAAGAGGTTAGGGGTCTTATTGAAGCTGCCAAAGATTTAGATGATCTTGACTCTTTAACTGATGAACTAATTAAAGAAGGTTATATCAAAGAAAAAATTACCAAACAAGTAACCAGATCTAAAGATCAAAAAACAGTTATAAAACCCAGATGCTTTTTAACCTCATCTGGAAAAGAGATTGTTGTCGGACGAAATAATAAGCAAAATGATGCTATTCGCAGACAAAACTCTGGTGACTTCGTGTGGTTTCATGCCCAAAAGATACCTGGTTCACATGTAGTATTAAAAGATAATAATCCCATTGATAATGATCTGCTTTTAGCTGCAACTCTGGCTGCTATTTTTTCCAAAGGCAGCACCGACAGTTATGTTGCTGTAGATAGTGCCAGGCTAAAACATGTTAGAAAGCCTAGCGGTGCTAAGCCAGGTTTTGTTCTTTATGATAATGAACGTACTTTTATTATCTCTCCTGATGAATCGATATTTACACAATTAAAGGTTATCGAATAAAAACAGCTGTGACACAAAAGTCACAGCTGTTTGTTTTAATTGTTATTTTTTAGGAGCTTTAAATGAAGCAATTAAAAGATCCCACATACGTTTTAAACCAACTAGAGCTTTAGGAGTTGATTTATGAGCCTCTGTAAAAGCAAAATAGTCAAAATCAATTCCTCCACCACGACTAGTAAGCCTTACACGATACTCTTTATCTTTTTCTAGATAAAAAAGATAGGGTTCTTCAACAAACTGATCAAGCTGAGCTTTGATCTTTTGTACTGTCCAATCATAGAAAGGATCTCCTAAAACTTGTGAAGATCCAGGCATTGTCTCGCCTTTGGGCAGAGTTAGTCTGCCAGCTTGAGCAAATGGCTCTTCTTCGTTAAGCGTTAATGCTCTAACAAAAACGCCTGTATCTCTTTCACTTCTAGGAATACGATAAACAAATGTAATGCTGTATAAACCTGTTTGAGGTACTTTTACCATATATTCAAGATAATGATAACGTTCCTTCCAATTGGTTACATAGGTAACAACCTTGTCACCTTTTTCTTGTTTCTCAGTAACAATTTCAACCTTTGGAATTTCACCGCTTCTTGGTTCTCTTTCCATACCCTCATTAATAAAACTCTCAGCCTCTACGATTACAGGCGTCTTAAGTTTGGTAAGCCTCTTATAGCCTTTAGCTTTATAAGCTTCAAGAGCTTCCTGGTAAGAACCGTACTCTTCGGCAAAAACTATTGTACCAGTGCTTAGAATCAAAAAAGCCAGTAAAAATAAGCATAATTTGGATAACTTCTTCATAGGCCAAAATGCCCCCTCTCAAAGAATAGTTCAAGCCATAATAATAACAGGTTTTTTTGTAAGTCAGTTATAAACAACACTAACCTACCAATCACTAAATAGACTTCTCCCTTTTCTCTCAGAATCCTTCTCGCTTATACTTTATTTGAGAACCTCTAGAGTTATCTTTGTCTATCAATTTTAAATTCGAACCAAATTTTATTAGAACTGTCTCTCTAGCTAAACCCGCTTGGTAAAAAAGAATTAGCTTACCGCCAAAAGGTTTATAAAGCTGAATATGAACCAGATAAATATTCTCTAAAACTTCTGCCCATTCTTTGAATAGCACTTCCTCGGTACAAAGTGGCCAGACTGTTGCCAAACTAATTTGTTTTAAGCCATGATCATTAGCAATAAAAATACCTTCTTTAATCTCAGAAGATTTAATGCTTGAAAGATGCACCAGGTCGTTAGCTTCAAGTTGCTCTTGTGCCAGATGATACATTAACTGCTCTAATTTGTAAACACAATCCCCGGTATCTCTATCAGGTTTCCACCTCAGGGCGTAAAGTTTTCTTAATTCTTGTAAGGAAATATTATTTTCATATAAAACTGTACGTACATAACGAGCTGTAGTATCTGCTAAAGTAGCAATTTTTTCAACCGTTAAAAAGGGATCGTCTTTAGCAAGATGTACTATTTTTTCTCTTTTAAACTCTTTTTCCATACTACCAGCTCCCTAGACAATTGATTGTTATAAAGATAGTTGTACCACTTCTCCAAAATAACAACCTTAATAACAAAATCTCTGGTTTCGTAAAATGGGATATCCGCTCTTTTTTCCCAGCTGCCATCCCAAGTTTCTTCATTAATCCATCTCTCTACATTGCCTCTGCCCGCATTATAAGCAGCTATAGCGGAAATTTTTCCCAAATCGTTAACTAGAGTTTTTAGATAATATGAACCTAAGCTAATATTAATAACAGGATCATATAAAGAATCTGCGGTTAGTTTGATACCTTTTACTTCGGCTAGCCAGGCAGCTGTAGATGGCATAAGCTGCATCAAGCCTACAGCTCCCTTAGGAGAGACTGCTTCCTTGCGATAATTACTCTCCACCTTAATAAGGCTGGCAATAAGATAGGGGTTAATCTCGTTTTCCTTGGCTAAAATCCAGATCTCTTCTTGATACTTTAACGGACAAAACCTAGCCATAAAAGGTTTGTGCAAGAGAGCAAAGATAAAAACAATAATCATAAGTGCTTTTAGAAATCTCTTTAGCTTCATCTGCCCTCTCCTTTTAACTATCTTATTTTTTGGCATTTTGTAATATTTCCTCAGCTAAAGAAACCAAAAGAATCTCAGCTGTAGCTTCATTTGTGGCAACCGGAATATTGTGTACATCACAAACTCTTAAAAGAGCTGAAATATCCGGTTCATGAGGCTGAGCTGTTAGCGGGTCACGTAAAAATATTACCAGATCTATCTGTCCTCCGGCAATTTTAGCCCCAATCTGTTGATCTCCACCATAGGGACCTGATAGCATTTTCTCCACCTGCAACCCAGTGTTTTCCTCTATTAACTTCCCAGTAGTACCTGTGGTAACTATTTCCATGCTTTTAAGTATGCCGACATGTTTACGCGCAAACTTTATCATCTGTGGTTTCATCCGATCGTGTGCTACTAGTGCAATTCTAATTTGTCTCATTTTTACCTCCAATATGCGCCAAAATCTCTTCAAGCTGTGCGATAGTCTCTGGCCACTTGCCAGAATTATCAATAATATAATCCGCTTGTCTTGCTTTTATTTCTTGAGCCATTTGAGATTGCAGGCGTTTTTTTGCATCTTCTTCAGTTACTGAGTCTCTTTCCATTATTCTTCTTAATCTAATATCGTCATCTGCTCTTACTAAGATAACTTTATCAAAACGATCTTGCCAGTTAATTTCGTATAAAAGAGGGAGCTCTACCACTACAATCTCTCTTCCTTGCATTTGTTCTATTAACTTACTCCAAATCAAGGGGTGAAGAATAGCTTCCAACTTCTTTTTTTTATGTTTGTCGCTAAAGATAATTATGCCTAATCTTTTTCGATCTAGGGAGCCATCTTCTTTGATTATCTCAGGCCCAAAAGTCTCTCTGATAATATCTAATGCTTTGGAACCTGGTTTTACCACCTCTCTGGCTAAAATATCCGTATCGATTACATAAAAGCCTTTTTTTTGCAAGTGTTTACCTATCTCTGTTTTGCCAGAACCTATATTTCCTGTAAGAGCGATTCTCATAATAACCCTCTATTCCACACGTCCACGCGCTTATGCGTGGTACAAATAGTAATGATAAAATCTTTCAAGCTATTACAACAACGTTACTTTGAAGAGAGAAATACACAGCGAGACATGTTATAGACTGCTCTTATCAATTTTATCTATTCTCTTTAGAGCAGGTTTTTACCTTTACCTTACAAAAATTGCATTGTAACTTCTGTAAAAAAAAAGAGTTAGGGTAATAAATACCCCAACTCTTTAGCCTACTTAATTTTAGTAATTATAGACACTGATTTCGTCAATCTCAATACCACCATTAAATTCGATAAATACTCCACCTTTAGTGTGGAAATAATTTGCATCTGTTTCAGTCATTTGATTTATCAAAGCGCCATTTTTGTAATATTTAAGAGTATTTCCCTGAACAACTACAGCTGCTGTCACCCATGTACCGTCTTCAGTAAATAAGGGTTGGGATGAAGGAGGTGTAACAGGAGATGTTTTCTTAAATTTCGGGGTTTGATCGTGACCATACCAAGTCCAATTAGCCAGATCAAAGCTACCAGTTGAGGCGTTCAAAGCATATCCATCAGCCCATACGCTGGCATTGTTTCTAACTTGAATACGTAGACCAGCAATAACACCTTGACGAACTTCAGTTGTTCTTGCCTTAACAATTACAATAGCATCGGTAATTTCAAGATCTTTAATTTTTAGACCACTTGTATAGCTACCTTTTTCTGTAGGTTCAAAATCTCTAGTTAAAACACCATTTACTACTTTGGGAGCGGGTTTAGACATAGCCCAAGCATTTAAGTCCCAAGCTTCTTCTCCAACCCATTTGGTTAGAGTTCCAGTGAAATTGTCATAAAATAGACGCTTGTCATTAACGTCAAACTTCAACTCAGTCGCAGTACCAATTACAGCAGTCTTTGTAAAAGAATAACTATGGTCAGTACCTGCCAATAGTAGGTTAACAGCTACGTCTGCTGAACCAGCTGGCGCAATAAAACTAAGCAAACCTGCCCCATTAGTTTTTACTGTATCCTCAAATGCGCCAAGTTTTATAGTAGCATTTATAGCAGCGTGGCCTTCGCCTTTATCATTTTTTAGTGTTAGTGATCTTTCGGCCAACTCAGCAATTGTTAATTTTTCTTCTTTGATTGTTTCTGCTGGCATATCGTAGGTGTCATTAACTGTTTTACTGAAGCCTTTATAGGTTACTTTTAAAACTTGCTCACCGGGAAGAACAACCATATAATATTTACCATCTTTATCCACAGTATTAGATACTGCACCTAGTGTTACTGAAGCCCCTACTAAAGGTTTCTCATCAGAAGTTTTTACTGTCCCAGTTAAAATAGCTAAGCCAGTAACTTTAAGAGGTTCTTTCAACTCATTAATTGCACCATTTTTGATCTCTATAGCCTGAGCTTGTGAAGATTTCCCTTGAAACTCAGCATGGACATTATACTTACCTGGTTTTAGAACAAGTGAAAATTTCCCGTCTTTATCAGCTGTTGCTACTTCTTTGTCACCAAGAAAAACTTTTGCATTTATTGGTGTTTCCCCATCACCCATAGTTACTTTTGCAATTAGTCTACCATTTTTTGCAGAGAATAGAGTACAGCCACTTAACACAATCACAGCTAGCATTAGAGACATGAAAATATAAGCCTTTTTTCTAAACTTCATCTTCTAATTGCCCCCCCTAATTTTTCTTGTTTTGAACTTAAAATTAAGCTGTGGTATTGAATAATACCTTTGCTCTTACCCCTCTTATTTCCTCATCTTAAATGTTTTTCCTGCTTAAAAATCTTAATTTCTTACTTAAATTGTAAAAAACACTATTTTCATCTAAACCCTCATCAGCCAAAAGACAATAGTCTTTCCATCATTTTCCTCAAAATATTATGATGTTAAAGGATTGCCTGATAATAGTTCTCCCGAAAGAACAGTTCACTTTCTTTCTATATACCCATATAAGTTAAACTTCGTTTTGTTAGATTTTATTACCACTAATCTCCCCCATTAAACTATCATTATTCATTCAAAAAACAAAACAACCCTCACACACTTAACAATAACAATATTCTCTACACTTATATTTAAATCCTTCCTTTAAATAAATAGAAGATAAATAACAAAAAGTCTTCGAGCTGTAACAATCTTCCAAAGATGTTTTGGCTATCAAAGCTTTTCTCCCACTAACTCTTTTATAGTTTTAACTAACTGTTTTCTTTTAGCTTCGTAATCTTTGCTGTATTCCACAAATACTTATTTGCATCAAAAAAAGCTAGGAATAACAGGAAATTACAAAGCTACCCCAAGACCTAATTTACAAGTCTTCGGGGCAGTTTTTTTTATACTTAACTTATCTAGTTGGAAGTCTCTTTTCCGTCTAGATCACTTACAGAGTTATCGTGTTTAGAATTGATTATTTCAAAAGCACTCTGGTTTTTGTAAGAAAAATAATTTTAATCATCACCAGAGTGCTTAACACTAATTATTATACGGCTGGTGCAATTTCGTCGACAAAGATATTTTTGAACTTAGTATTATTAAAACCTCTAAAGCCTAAATAGCCATCTCTATAGAGGTTATCTGTACCTGGCAGGACTGCTTTATCTAAAATAACTTCGCCATTATCTAAATTCGTAATTGTTACTTCTACAGAGTTATCTTGTTTCATAACCATTAAAATGTTTACCCATTTATCATTAGGAACAACACAATCAGTTTGATTTTCTTTTAACGAACCTACTGTTGTGTGGCTTCTTATGGCAAATTTCCCTAATTTACTATCAACAGTAACAGCTCCATTATAATAAGCATTCGCTACTTGATGAGCAATAGACGGACTATAGCGAGCACCATATAAGACATCAACTGAATAGGCATAATGACCCGTGACACGAATATTGCTAATAAAGCGACACTCTGAAGCAGCTGTGGCAATAAACTCACCATTGTTTTCTTCCCAAGTCCCTGTTTTATAGAGATTGTCTCCGAAATCCGCAAAGCTTGTAAAGGCCCTTAAGGAAGCTAATTTAATTGTTTCTGTTTTTTTCTTAGATTCAACCGTAATTGCATTAAGGTTTCTGTTATATGCTGAGCCGATTATGGCCACCGGTGTTTTTTTCCCTACTCCAATAAGACCCTGGAATGATCCTTCCCCTACTTTAATTAAAGCTTTACCCTCAACTTTAATTTCCTTTACTTGTACAGGTTTACCATTTTTGTCAACAACAGTTATGGTGTATAGGCCAAAATCATTAATTACATAATTTAATTCTTTTGTGAGATCAACAGCCACCTTAGTAAAGACTTGATCTAAATAACTAATACTTACATCAGCTGTATTTTCTTTAAGATACATTACAAACTTACCGTCTTCATCAGTTTCTTTTTCTGTAGTTCCTACTTTAACTTTTGCTTTTTCTACTTTAGTTCCATCCGCAAAAGCAACTGTTCCTTTAAATTCGTTAACCTCAAGACTTATCTGTTTGGCCAATTTACCACTAGGAACAACTAAGTCTTCGAGTTCAGACTCAATTCCCATATTCTCTGCTTTTACCTGGTAAGTACCTTTTTTCATATAAAATGCTGCCACACCTTCGGCATTAGTTTGTTTAGTATAGGTCTTGTCTCCATCAATTATTACCACATTACTTTTACCAATAGGATTACCTGATGTAGCATGCACCACAGTGGCAGTTACTCTTCCTAGAGCTTCGTCCAATATGGTTTCTTTAGTCAAATCACCAGATTTAATACCTACTTTTCTTGAAATCGAATAAGTTGAATTATCTATTAACACGATATTAGCCTTTAAAGAATACTCGCCTGGAGCTAGAACAAATTTTACAAATCCATTTTTATCAGTTGTTGCTTTAGCAGAAGTTTTCCCTAAAGTCATTGTTACTTCGACTCCGTCAATTGCCATACCATCTTTTAATTGCATAGTTAAATTTACAGAACCGTTTTTTTTAGCAAATAAAGTACAACCTGATAATAAAACCGTAACTACAGCCAACAAAATTAAACACTTGTTTTTCCCCTTCACAATTCTTCCCCCTTAATAAAGAGTTAGTGAAGCAGTTTAAGAAATATGTTGTGGTGTTAGTTTGGTTTTTAAGCATACTTTATCATTTTTTTGCTATTTTTTGCTTCTATGTTTAAAATTATTTGTGAATAAAATTTTTCCTTCATAACATAGGTTCATTTTTTTATTTTTTTAGTACTTTTGTTTTCTTAAGATAGTTTTTGGCAACTATCCTATGTAAATAAAAAGAAGCTCTTTATAATTAGGTATATGTTTTGTGACAGCCAAAACAAACCCTTATTAGAAGGACCTCTCTATATCTCTAATCCAAAGCTTAAGTATTTGTAGCACTTTTGTTATCCTTGCTGGCGACACCTTATCAAACTGAATTGTCATAGTTATTATTCTTAGAGATACTTACTGGAAACCCCCACCACTTTAGTTATTCTCGTAATGTTTATTATCAGTCTTTAGAGACAAAATATTGTAAATAAATAGTCCTCATTTTCTGATATCGTTGTTTTGTAGTATTGTTTGTAAAGATGCTCGCAAATTTTGCATATTATACAGTAAATCATCATCGTTACCAGTGACGATTTTACCTTGGTTGTTTTCTAATAAAGATTTTCTTTAAATTAATCTACCCCATATATGCCAACCTAACTAAAAAAAGACTGCAGGCATTTGCCCACAGTCTTTTGTACCTTAAGTCTTAGAAGCTTGCACTATAGGATACTTTCACGAAAGTATCGGCAGTGCCAGCTTTTTCAGCAAAGTTATCTGGGAATGAATATTTAGCAGCAAAACCAATACCGTTAGGTGCTTTATAACTAGCTGAAATATCCATATAAAGAGGATGTTTTCTTGTTTCCCAGCGGCCAGAAGTTGTGTTAATAGTAACACTACGTCCTTCAATATATCCGCCGTAGCGGTTATCAAAGTTTAGACCAGCACTAAGACCAATACCTTTAGCCTTTAACACATCAACTGTAGTACCTAGAGCAAGACGCTGCCAGGTCGTAAAGAAGATACCATTTTGCTGATCGCCAGCAGGAAGAATAGGATTGACTTTATTAGCATTTGCAAGCCAGTACTCTGAAGTGTAATCAACTGAAATAGGAGTATTTAAGCCAGGAACAGCTAATTTATAACCGTTGTAGTTCAAATCAACTCTGTGCCAAGTTGGCTTAACACCACTAACTAAGTCTTTATCCCAAATTAATGCGTATTTAGCAACTGCATCAGCTTTGAAAAGCTTTGTAGCGGCTGATAGATTTGCTCTAACAGCATAAGAAGTACCAGCCGAATAATTTTGTGTTGATATGACATAGAACATCTCGTTAGGATCAGCATTATCGGCAGCAGCGAATTTGTTATCAGTTACCCATTTTCTTGAACCATCCTTTTTGTTGGTAACTGCGAATGAACTGCCAGCATCTAACTTAATGCCATTGATTGTGTAGCTTGCGCTACCATTTAGACTATCAACTGTCTGTAGGAAATCAAGATCGATATTTTTAAACCAGTTAAAGCCATCTCTCTTAACAGCAGACCAGTTGTAGCCGCCTGAGAGAGCAACTCCAGCAACCTTAGTTGATGCTGATAGACCATACTTAATCTGACCACGATCAGCCATCAAGTTTGTTTGACGGTTTCCTCCTGCCCATCCAGCTTGTGCATAACGCCACTCTGGAGCAAAGAAAGGATGGACATCAGAAGCGGACAATGTAAAGGAAACATTTGGAATTAGCTTATCAAAAGTTGTAGAAACTCTGGCTACATAAGGTTTAGAACCTACTAATTTTCCTGCATTGTCAGTATTGACAATAACAGCACTTTCAAGATTCATGTTGCCGATTGTACCGAGTTTCTGTTTGTAAAGCGCGCGTGCGAGGTTAGTGGATTTGCCTGTAAAGACCTTGTTTTTATTACCGTCTGGGCGATCTACATTTTTGAACTCTTTTAAACCACGCACCAGAGCTAGATCAAGGTTATAACCTTTTACAACATCGCCGGCAACCTTAACACCGAAGATAGGTCTTGACTGTGCATTTCTAGAAGCTGAAGTATCATAAGCATAAACGCCTTCAGCAGTCATTTTAGCAATCTTTAGGCCTTCAATTTTCCAACCATAGTAAGAGCCGCCATCAATATTTTCCCAAGGAGCTTCGTTTTTCTTAAAATATTGGGCACCCCAGTCAATTGCCAAAGGTCCAATTGTGGTTGTAACTTTTTGACCATCGGTAACAAAAGGTCCTGTAATGGTTAACTTACCATAGTTGTGACTAAAATTATTTAATTTGCCACCGTTAAGAGGATAGCTGTTATGGAACCAGTTTTCTTGGCCACCCATAGCGCCGTCCCAAACCAGCTTAAGTCCGCCTTTGTCAATGTTTATAGCACTAGTAAAAGTATACTTCATCCAGGACTCAAGGTTTCCTTCGGGAGTCCAGCGCATATCAGCAGTTAAGCTACCTGAAAATTGTAGTGGTACTACAGCAAAAGCAGAAGCTGTCAGCGCTAGAGCCACTACTAGCACCATCAAATTCTTTTTACTCATTTTTTTTCCTCCTTAAATAACCGTGAAATAACCGAAGCATTCGTGTTTTTTTTACAAATACCTCCTAATGCAAGTTGCCGTGTTTCCTTGCAAAAGATTGCACTTGTTTCTTAAAACACACACCTGATACTTTATGACTGCAGGAGGACCCTCCTTTCCTCGTCTGATATAGCTTCAGGCCATATGTTTCGGTCTTCACCTTATTATTCATCATCTGTAAATAAACTCCTTCTGAAATACTAACTTTTCTAACAAAAACCTGTAGAATTTTAAACTTTTTCCATTTCGAGCCAATTTTCCCCGACCTGAATATCTACCACAAGCTTAGTTTCTAAATTATAAGTATGGTTTAACACTTCTCTTACTAACGCACAGGTCTTTTCCAAATCCTCATCGGCTACCTCTAACACCAATTCATCGTGTACCTGTAAAAGCATCCTCGCTTTAAGATCCCTTGTTTGCAATTCTCTATCTATCTTAAGCATAGCAAGCTTCATAATATCAGCAGCAGTTCCTTGAATTGGTGTGTTTAAGGCCATCCTCTCCGACAGGCTTCTTTTTAAAAAGTTACTGCTGTTAATATCAGGAAGGTATCTTCTTCGCCCTAGAAGAGTTGTTACATAGCCTTGTTTTTTAGCTGTTTGAATGATCTCATCCATGTATTGTTTTACCTTAGGATAACGGTTAAGATATTTTTCAATATATTTGTCCGCTTCTTTCTTACTAAGATCAGTGTTGCGAGCTAAGCCAAAACCACTAATACCATAAATAATTCCAAAATTGATGGCTTTAGCCCAACTTCTTTCTTCTTTTGTTATGCTGTCTATATCTTTTTCTAGTACTTCGGCTGCAGTCCTCAGATGAATATCTTCATTGCGTCTGAACGTGTTTATAAGATCAGGATCTTCGGCGATATGGGCGAGTATCCTAAGTTCAATTTGCGAATAATCGGCTGATATAAGAACAGAACCTCTCTCAGGAACAAAGCAGTGTCTTATCTTGGCACCTTCTTCAGTTCTTACAGGAATATTTTGCAGATTGGGGTTACTGCTTGAAAGTCTTCCGGTAGCTGTCACCAGCTGGTTAAAACTAGTATGAATTCTACCGGTAAGAGGGTTTATAAGATCCTGCAGAGCATCGGTATAGGTGCTTTTTAGTTTCTGTAATTGTCTATACTCGATTACAAGCTGGGGTAAGGGATGAATGGGAGCCAACTTTTCTAAAACCTCAGCTGAGGTTGAATAACCGGTTTTGGTTTTTTTATAAGCAGGCAAGCCGAGTTTGGCAAACAGGATCTCCCCTAGTTGCTTGGAAGAGTTAATATTAAACCTTTCGCCAGCCAGAGCAAAGATACTCTCTTCCAGCTCGTCCATCCTTAGAGAAAACTCTTTAGATAACTTAGCTAACTCCTTTTTATCAACTTTGATACCAGTTCTCTCCATCTTTGCTAATACTTTGCTTAAAGGTAGTTCAACTTCTTTATATAAATAGCTTAGTTCTTTATCTTTAATCTCATTTTCCATTATATCTTTTAACTTCCAAGCTACGGCAGCTCTTGCTCCCAGAGAATCATTTAAGTCCAAATTTAGGTATCTTTCAGTCAAAGCCTTAAATTCATGCGAAAAATCCGGATCTAAAAGGTAGCCTGCAATCTCTAAATCAGAAGCAATTAATAGTTCGGGCTCTGAAAGATACAGCTCTTTGGCGCCATGGGTAAAGACACTTCTGCCTCTGACAAGCTCTAAAATATTAATGTTCTCTTCGGCAAAGAGAGTCTGGTTTTTTTTAGGCAGAGTAATATACCAGGTTTGGCTAGCAAGAAGATAAACCTCATTTAAATCCTCCAGGAAAACTGTCTTTTCTTCTTCTAATAGCTCTGTAGTAAGTTTGTCTATGCGAGGAAGTTCTAAAACTTGAGCCTTTTTTCTTGTATCTTCCGGCAATTTCTTTAGAAAAGAAGTGAATTCCAGTCTTTGATAAAAATCCCGTAGAGGTTCAATTTCCGGTTCTTTTAATCTGGCCATCTCCAGTTTGACAGGGAGCTTAAGATCGGTCTTGATCGTTGCCAGTTCCTTACTTAAAAGGGCAATTTCTTCCTGACCGGATAGCTTTCTCGCAATACTTGGTGGCAGATTGTTTATGTTTTTTAAAACATTTTCCACACTTTCATAGTCGGCTATTAGTTTTACGGCAGTTTTATCACCAATGCCTTTAACTCCCGGAATATTATCAGACGGATCACCCACTAGGCCTTTATAATCAGGTACTTGCTCAGGTGTAATAGAAAAATCTTTTATAACCGTTTCTTTATCGTAAAACCTTATCTCTGAGATACCTTTTTTGGTTAATAAAACATAGCAGTTATCGTTAACTAACTGGAGCGAGTCTTTGTCCCCTGTTAAAATAAGATACTCTAGTCCCCACTCCTTAGCCATTATAGAAACAGCTCCGATGAGATCGTCAGCTTCTATTCCATCTAAAGCGATATGAGGTATTCCCAAATAATCTAGGAGTTCCTTGGTAAGATCTAGCTGAGAAACAAGTTCATCTGGCATAGGCGGTCGTTTAGCCTTATACTCTTTATACTGCTTATGCCGAAAAGTAGGTTTCCCAGAGTCAAAGGCTACATAAATATAATCTGGTTTATAATCGGCCAGGATCTTCTCTAACATCAGGTTAAAACCATATACAGCTCCCGTGCTTTGCCCTGTGGCAGTAGTAAAACCAGGCAAAGCATAAAAAGCTCGATATAAGAGACTGTGTCCATCGATGGCTATCATGCGTTTCATTAATTTTCTCCCCTTAAACCTAAACTTTCCTCTAATTGCTATCTTTCGTCACTAAAACAAAGCTTACCTGCTTATAAAGGCATTGCTTTTTCTGCTCTAAACTACATCAAGGGTTTAAGAATAATAGCTAGAAAAGATCAGACGAAGCTATATTGAGGAGGATATTAAATGAAAAAAACCATTTTTATATTGCTTGCCATCTGCATTCTCAGCGCTGTAGTTCTTACAGTAGTGGTAATAAAAACAAAGAACAATTCGCTTAAAGAAACTAATCAAAATACATCCATTGAAAAAGAGGAGGTTATAACACCCCCCCTACCCAAACCAACCAACAAAGAAATAATTGCCAAAAACCTTACTCTCGATAATTTGACCCCCGAAGAGGTTGCTCTTTTTCTTGAGCTAAACCCCGAAAAAGAAGCAGAATCTCCTGATGTACTAGCTAGACAGGTAGCCAGGCTGACTACTTTTTCCGGCCTGCTTCAAGCTGCCAATGATCAGTCGGTAACTATTGCTCCCTTGTTTAATGCTCCTGATAGTTTTACTCTAGTCGAAAATAGTGTTATTGAAAGAAACAACGAGAAAAACACCTGGCACAAACTTGTTAAAGGTGACCGAGTCGATCTAATCACTCTTGACGGGCAGGTTGTTAAACTTGTCTCCTCCGGTCTTATCACTAAGGCTGATCTTAAAGATACTGTCAGTGAAGCAACCTCTTTGCCACCAGAACTAGTCGAAAAAATCCTTTCCGGTGATACCAAAGATCTTGAAAAAGATGCTATCACCCGTATTAAAACTTACCTCACCAGCTATTATGGTATCCCAGCAGGGACTCTTGATGCCTTGTTTAACGGTAATTTTCAAATAAGCCGAGAAATGATCGAACAGTTAGTTCTAGGTCGGCTTCTGGGGTCACTGGCCACTAATGATTCCTCGAATTCAGTCTAATACCTTATCCTAATTAATAAGCTATTTCCATTAAGTCGGTATGATTTAGGTCCTGACAATTGTCATCTCCTATAATTATACCGACACTTTCTATTTTAACTTCCAGACCCAAGACAGAGGTCACATCATCAACCGCTAGGTAAAAATTATTACCTCTAGCCCTATTGGCCTCCATAACAGACTCGCCTATCTTAACTCTTTCTAAAATCCGATCCACCCAGTCTGGAATAAAGCCTAGCTGTTCTAATGCGCTAAGCGGTAGATAGGCTTTCTGCTTGTAAATGTAACCGTTCTCATTAAACTCAGTGCCAAATAAGAACACAGGTATAGACCCCACTGTGGCGGTATAATTCTCTGTATCCCACACTACACCTAAAGCTAAATAGTCTGCTAGCTCAGCTTCACTTAGAAAGAGTGTGCCCTGATAGAACCTAGGAGCTGTAATAAGCTGACCATCTAGCATAGCAGCGTTTAATTCGGAATTAATAAAAAGTGATATTGATAATAGCTTGGCAATTTGAGTAGCATTAAAGAGGTATTCCCCTCGATATAAAACTCGGCCAAGGCTTTGGCCTTCAAAGTAAGATTGGTAAAACTCTAAAGAGAGTTCTGTTTCATTAGTAACTTTAAGCCAGAGGGAGTTGTCTAAATCACTTAAATAGCTAAAAGCTACTTTATTGCCTACTACAGGATTAATTGGGCTAGCTTCTATAAAATAGCCTGCTTGCTCCTTAGAAACATTTAGGTTGCCATGCCTTAAAGCTACTAGTGGCAGAGCTATATCACCAGCAATCTCATAGCCAAATCCGGCTAGTACCCCGTTTATTCTAAGGTCCTTTGCTTTAGGTAATGAGTAGGCCTGACCCTCAGACTTTTTTAGATATTCATTTAACACCCAATTAGGTGCTTCTAAACTATAGCCATAAAAAGCAGCTATATTTCTAAGGTTGTTGGGTGTATTAATACCTAAATCATAGAGATCGTCAAAGACTGCGATCTTAAATAAAGAATCCTCAAAAAAAGCCACCAAAGGCTCATAACGAAGTCTAACCGGTGTTCCCTTTTGAACTTTACCGGCTAGATACTTTACATCTTCATTGTGCATCCGAATACAACCTTTGGATTGAGCTTTGCCAATAGATGCAGGTGAATTGTTGCCATGAATGCCATACCCGGGATAATTAAGACCTAACCACCAAGGTCCTAAAGGATTATCCTCTCCCGGAGGAACGGGATCTTTACCTTGAGGATACCAAGTGGGATTTTTAACTATAGTTGCGATCTGAAAATCACCTAAGATCGAAGGAGTAACAGATTTTCCCACCGCGATAGGATAAATTGCAACTAAGATATCATCTTCATAGAGTCTTAATTTATATTCAGGAATATTGATATCAATAAGATAGCTAGCAACCCCAAAATAAGAAGCTGCTACCAAAAGCACTGCCATTTTAATGAATTTAATCAAAACGCTCACCCCGAATATTAGTTTATCTGGCAGTCTAATTACCAAAAGTTCTTTTAATGACCCTGATTCTACGCCCGTGGGCCACAATATCGTCGATGCGTTCAAGGGGTAGATTGTCAACTAAAGCACAAAGTTCTGTTTTTAAATCTATCCAATAAAGAATTTTACCTTGATAAGGATTAAGATAATCATAATCATGGAGGACTGTCACAATGCTACGCTGAAATTCAGTAGTATCAAGGGTAATATCCTGAGAGAAGTCTCCCCTTAAATGCGATATTTTATAACGTGCAAGGGTCAATACAAGATATTCCTCGTCAAGTTTTACCGCTTCATAGATAAGTTTTGGTACCGGAAAAGGTAAAAGAGGTAATTTTTCAAAGCTTTGGGCAATAACCTCTCCCATGATGGGCAAAACAACTGCTAAATAGTCATTATGTCCTAGACCATCTAGAATATCTTCATGGTAAAATATGGTACCAAGTTGTTTTTCAGCTTTAAGTATCTGATTTAATTCCTCTTCCTTAACCTGATAAAACTCACACAGTTCGTTTCTTGTTAAATAAAGCATTAATATACCCCCCAAAGGAGTGGTAGACATTGGAGAGATACCTGCCGGAAAATCAGTTTATAAATACTTTGATTTATTATGCCAAAAGGCGAGGTGTGAAATTTTCTCACAGCCGGACACCTCTTTGGTACTACCGCCCTGATACAAGAACCATCTATCTTTGGAAAGAGGACCTTAGATCTCAGCCTTTGGAGTTTTTAATAACTGCGCTAGCACATGAAATCGGACATGTGGTAGATTTTGATCTAAATCCAGATAAAGCACGTGTCATCGCCTGCCTTGGCGTTGATGAAGTGCCAGAAGAAGTAGAAATCAATGCCTTTTTGATCGGTTTTAAAATAATCAGGGATCTTAAAATTCCCTTTTCAGTATCTCATTATGTGCAGTGGATCTCAGAACCCCTAAAAAAGAGAGTTATCTCTTTTTTAGTGAATCCAATTTAGTATATCCTCTCTAGCTTAAGATATGTTAAAAAGGGCGAAAGTTGTTCTTTCGCCCTTTTTACTACGATATAATAGCAATTATAATACTAAGCACTATAAAACCTACAGCCAGATAGGTAGTCATCTTATCAAGCAGACCTTCTAGGCCACCACTTCTTCCGGCAAAGACCTGCGAGTTTCCTCCCAAAGCACCTAAACCAGCTTCTTTACTTGGCTGAATTATAACCACAATGGTTAAGGCAATAGCTACGATGATATCTAATACTGTAAGGAAAGTTAACACCCACCTCACCTCCAATTATGAAGATATTTTATCATATTAATAACTTAGTCACAATAACTAAGAGGAGGCTTATTTTGACTTAGCAAAATGAGCCTCCCTTTTTAGAGTCGCAACTATCTTAGTTTAAGATTGTAGAAAGTATCTTTCCCGCTAAAGACAGCTACATCTGATAGGGCTTCTTCAATTCTAAGCAATTGGTTATATTTAGCCACGCGATCGGTTCTTGATGGTGCACCGGTTTTAATTTGGCCGGCATTGGTAGCTACTGCAATATCAGCAATAGTAGCATCTTCAGTTTCGCCTGAACGATGTGAGACAACAGCAGTATAACCTGCTCTTTTGGCCATTTCAATAGCATCTAGAGTCTCTGTTAAGGTACCAATTTGATTTACTTTAATCAAAATAGAATTGGCAACCCCCATCCCAATACCTCTATTTAAACGTTCAGTATTGGTTACAAACAGGTCATCACCTACTAGCTGTACTTTATTACCTAAAGCTACGGTGATTTTCTTCCAAGCATCCCACTCTTCTTCGGAGAGAGGATCCTCAATGGAGATAATGGGATATTTATTAACCAGATCCTGATAAAACTCGATCATAGCATCGGTATCCCGAGTCAGACCTTCACCTTCAAAGTGATATAAGCCATCTTTAAACATCTCGGAAGCGGCGACATCCATTGCAATTAGAATATCCTTACCAGGGATGTAATTAGCCTTTTCGACAGCTTCTAAAATAACCTGAATAGCCTCTTCGTTGCTTTTTAGATTAGGTGCAAAACCGCCTTCATCACCGACTGCAGTATTGTACCCTTTAGCATTTAACACTTTCTTCAGAGAGTGGAAAACCTCTGCTCCCATTCTTAACGCTTCCCGGAAGTTTTCTCCCCCAACCGGCATAATCATAAACTCCTGGATATCTACATTATTATCTGCGTGTTTGCCACCGTTTAGAATATTCATCATAGGCACAGGTAACTCTTTGGCATTAACTCCGCCAAGATACTCATAAAGAGCAAGACCGGAAGCGCTAGCGGCGGCTTTGGCCACAGCCAGTGAAACACCTAAAATAGCATTGGCTCCAAGTTTCCCTTTGTTAGGAGTGCCATCTAGCTTAATCATTAGCTTATCAATCTCAGCTTGATCTCTGGCATCCATACCGACAATTTCACAGGCAATGATGTCATTAACATTGCTGACAGCTTTTTCTACACCTTTCCCCAAGTAACGAGAATTATCTCCGTCTCTCAGTTCTACAGCTTCAAACTGTCCGGTAGATGCTCCAGAAGGTACTGCCGCTCTACCAATAGTACCACAATCCAGGGTTACCTCAACTTCCACAGTTGGATTAGCGCGTGAATCAAGTATCTCTCTGCCATGTACATCAACGATCATAGACATATAAAAACCTCCTGTTTTATCATTGTCTTTTTTATCTCCTAAAGAATTTCTCTTTTTTAGAGCCTACTTTAGTAAAAGTGATTTCCCAGTCATCTCAGCCGGTGCCACAAGTTCCATTAGCTCAAGCAATGTAGGAGCCACATCAGCTAGAACCCCGGTTTTTTCTAGCTTATATTTTTGCCGGCTTACTAAAATCACAGGCACTTCGTTTAAGGTGTGAGCAGTATAGGGTTCTGCGGTAAAATAATCTACCATCTGCTCACAATTGCCGTGATCAGCGGTAATTAGCACTGTACCATCTTTCTCAAGTACACTAGCTACGATCTTACCGACACAGCTATCTACCGTTTCGACAGCTCTTATGGCTGCAAGTAACATCCCGGTATGCCCAACCATATCACCGTTTGCAAAGTTAAGAATGATACAGTCATATTTATCGCTTTCAATGGCATCGATAGCTTTGCCGGTTACCTCATAAGCACTCATCTCAGGTTTCATATCATAGGTAGCTACCTTGGGAGAGGGTACTAAGATGCGATCTTCCAAGGCAAAAGGATTTTCTTCCAAACCATTAAAAAAGAAAGTTACATGAGCATACTTCTCGGTTTCAGCAATCCTTAGCTGTCTTTTACCGTTTTTAGACAGCCACTCGCCTAAAGTGTTTTTGTTTTCCAGAGGTTTATAAGCAAAAGGAGCGGCTATTTTTTCATCGTAACGAGTCATACAAAGAAAATTAACAGCTAATCTTTCTCTTTCAAAACCGGCAAAATCTTCGTCTACAAAAGCTCTGGTCAGTTGTCTGGCTCTGTCAAAACGGAAATTAAAGAAAATAACTCCATCACCGTTATTGACAACAGCTGTCGGCTTGCCGTCTTTTATTACTACTGTAGGCAGGACAAACTCGTCGGTTACATCTTCGCGATATGAATTTTCCAAAGCTTCCAGAGCGGAATCAGCCTCTCTCCCAGCTCCCAAAGTAATAGCTTGATAGGCTTTCTGAGTTCTTTCCCAGCGATTATCCCTATCCATCGCATAATAACGCCCGGAGATAGTGGCAATAGCTCCCACACCTATCTCGCTAAGCTTTTCTTGCAGTTCTAAAAGATATTCTTTAGCCGAGGCAGGAGGCACATCGCGTCCATCTAAAAAGGCGTGGATATAGACTTTTTTGAGACCTTTTTTCTTGGCCAGTTCAAGTAAAGCATATAAGTGTTTGGTATGAGAGTGAACACCACCCGGAGAAACAAGTCCCATTAAATGGAGTGCACTGCCTTGTTTTCCCACCTTATCCATAACTCGAACTATTTCAGGGTTTTTAAAAAACTCACCCGAATCGACAGCTTTAGAAAGCCTTACCAAGTCTTGATAGACAATGCGACCGGCTCCTAGATTTAGATGGCCTACGTTGGAATCGCCCATCTGACCTTCCATAATCCCGACAGCTTCGCCACTGGCTTTAAGACTAGCAGTTGGATATTCTAAAGCCAGTCTGTCTAAATTAGGTGTCTTACTTAAAAATACCGCGTTACCTTCTTTTTTAGGATTTTGACCCCAGCCATCCATAATTAGCAACATTACTGGTTTAGCCATTAATAGACCTCCAATTAGAACTTTACAATTGCTGTAAAGGAATCAGCCTTTAGACTAGCTCCTCCAACTAAAGCTCCATCGATATCGCTTTGCGTCAAGATTTCATGAGCATTGTCAGGTTTTACGCTCCCGCCATACTGAATGCGAATCGAATTTGCTTCTAAAGGAGAATACATCTCTTTTACAGTGTTGCGAATTAAAGCAATCACACGATTAGCTTCCGTACTAGTAGCTGTCTTGCCAGTGCCGATAGCCCATATTGGCTCATAGGCGATGACTATATTCTTTAGCTGATATGGTTCAATACCATCTAAGTCACGGAAAACTTGTTTTCTTACCAGTGTTTCGGTTTCGCCGGCTTCGCGCTGTTCAAGACTTTCACCTACACAGATTATAGGTTTTAAACCCTTTAATAGTAAAGCTTTTGCTTTCTTATTGATGAGATCGTCATTTTCGTTAAAATAGCCACGTCTTTCCGAGTGTCCTATAACTACATATTCTACCCCGATATTTTTTAACATCAGTGGCGAAACTTCACCTGTAAAAGCACCTTCATCTTCAAAATAACAGTTTTGAGCCCCAAGTTTAATATTTGTCCCGGATAGCTCTTTATAAACAGTGTGCAAAGCCGTAAACGGAGGACAAACAACTATTTCCCGATTGTTTACATCGGCTAGTTTTTCTTTTAGCTCCCGCACTAAAGCTACTGCTTCATCTACGGTCTTGTACATTTTCCAGTTGCCAGCGATAATTGGTATGCGCATATAATCTCCTCCTAAATACCCAGCCAGAAGGTAGCTTCAAACATTCAAAACCCCTCCCCAAACGGGAGGGGTAACCCAGAGAGCTTATTTAGCTACCTACTTGTCTTTTAAGGCTTTTACCCCAGGTAATTCTTTACCTTCTAAAAATTCAAGACTGGCACCGCCGCCTGTAGAGACATGGGTAACTTTATCGGCAAAACCAAGCTGTTCTACTGCAGCAGCAGAGTCCCCTCCACCGACAATAGTCGTACCACTGCATTCGGATAGAGCTTTGGCTATGGCTTTGGTTCCTTCGGCAAATGCTTCCCACTCAAATACTCCCATAGGTCCATTCCAGACCACGGTTTTGGCTTTTAAAATTTCCTCACTAAAGAGTTTTTGAGTTTTAGGTCCAATATCAAGACCTTCCCAATCAGTTGGAATATTATCGGCAGCCACTACCTTTTTATTGGCATCGGCTGCAAAGTTATCGGCTATCACTGTATCTAGGGGTAAAAGAAGTTTCACCTTTTGCCTTGCAGCTTTTAATAGCAACTCACTTGCAAGTGATATCTTATCTTCTTCAAGCAAAGATTTGCCTATCTCATAACCCTTTGCTTTTAAGAAGGTATACGCCATGCCACCACCGATTAAAAGAGTATCTACTTTACCGAGGAGATTTTCAATGACACCGATTTTATCGGAAACTTTAGCTCCACCAAGAATGGCCACAAATGGATGCTCGGGGTTTTTTAGGGCATTTCCCATAACTTCAATTTCTTTTTGCATCAAAAATCCAGCCACTGAAGGCAAAAATTCAGCCACACCATAGGTGGAAGAATGAGCTCTGTGAGCAGCGCCAAAAGCATCGTTAACAAATATTTCTCCTAAAGAAGCCAGGTTTTTACTAAATTCGGGATCGTTTTTAGTGTCATTGTAAAAACGCACATTTTCCAGAAGAATAATATCGCCAACTTGCATGGTCTGTACTTTACCTTCAACCTCAGGACCGACACAGTCATCAAGTTTTTGTACTGGGTGTTCCATAATCTCGCTTAAGCGTTCACCTAAGCGATCAACTTTCATGTCAGGATCAAAGGCTACCTTTGGGCGACCAAAGTGAGTCATTAAAATAACTTTGGCACCTTTATCAAGAAGATACTGAATTGTCGGCACTGCAGAGCGAATCCTGCGATCATCTGTGATCATACCCTTATCATCTACAGGCACGTTAAAATCTACTCTCACTAGGACCCGTTTACCTTTAACATCGATATCTTTAATCGTCATCTTCTGCACAGAAATCACCTCCAAAAAAGTGGCCCGCAAAAGGTAAGTCCCGGCGGGCCTTTTTTTTAAGACTTACAATTTCTAGGCTATAAATTTAACTAGATCGACTACTCTAAGAGCATAACCATATTCGTTATCATACCAGGCTACAACCTTAGCCAGAGTTCTACCAGATGCCTCTTTCATGACATTGGTAAGCCCTGCATCGACTATAGAAGAGTTCTTATTGCCACGGAAATCCATGGATACAAGCGGCTCTTCACAGAATCCCAAGATACCTTTTAAGGAAGTCTCGGAAGCTTCTTTCAAAGCAGCATTGATATCTTCTTTAGTAACATCCTTATCTAACTCCACCACTAAGTCCACGATAGAAACATCGGGAGTAGGAACACGCATGGCAAAACCGTCAAGTTTCCCTTTTAACTGAGGTAAAACCAAAGACACAGCTTTAGCCGCACCAGTTGTAGTCGGTACAATGCTTAAAGCCGCAGCCCTGGCCCGACGTAGATCTTTATGAGGCAAATCAAGGATTCTCTGATCGTTGGTATAGGAGTGTACCGTGGTCATAAAACCTTGTTTGATACCAAACTTCTCATCCAGTACTTTAGCCACAGGAGCCAAACAGTTGGTTGTACAGGAAGCATTGGAGATAACATGATGATTTTTAGGATCGTATTTGTCTTCGTTTACGCCCATAACAATTGTGATGTCTTCGTTTTTGGCAGGAGCGGTAATTACAACCTTCTTAGCACCAGCATTAAAGTGAGGCTGTACCTTTTCTTTGCTGGTAAAGATACCGGTAGACTCAACTACAACTTCAACTCCCATTTTGCCCCACTGCAAATTGTTAGGATCTTTTTCGGCAGTGATTTTGATCTCTTTGCCATTAACAGTAATTGAGTTTTCCGTATGAGTTACCTCAGCATCCAAAATGCCGTGAACAGAGTCATATTTAAGCAGATGAGCTAATGTTTTAGCATCAGTTAAATCGTTAATGGCAACAATCTCAACTTCGGGATCATTTAATGCATGTCTGAATACTAAGCGGCCAATGCGGCCAAAACCATTAATTCCAACTTTAACCATATGTGGCTGAAACCCTTTGGATTTCAGCTTTCACCTCCTAGAAATAAAGTGTATTGGCATCCTGTGTCTAAAGACACAGGTAAAACCCCAATTCATTCAGCCAGCTTCCTGGCAACTCCTTCATCGGTAACTAAAATATCGATGGGAGCTAGTTTTAAGAAAGCTTTAATAGCTTCCGCCTTGCTGACTCCGCCACCAACAGCAATGGAGATAGCAATGTTTCTTAAATCTTCAAGACGCAACCCTGCAGATGGTGTTGTATGCACAATCCTACCTTCGGCGTCAAAATAGTAACCGAAGGCTTCACCTACTGCTTTGGAGTCTTGGATTTTTTTGAGAAATATCGGTTGAAGGCTACGTCTTCCTGCCATCTCCTCAGCAGTTCCGATACCATGCAATAAAATATCGGCATGTTTTATCTTGTCAATTACCTCATTTATATAAGAACTTGTTAAAAGTGGTTTTAACAGCTCTTCTTCTAAAACATCCGGTATGTGTAACAACCTGTAACTGCCCCCTAAAGATTTAGCCATTTTTGCAGCTACCGTATTGGCCTGTTTTTCAACATCCTCACCTAAGCCTCCCCTGGCAGGAACAACCGTAACAACCTTCGGCTCTGAAAAAGTGTCCATCGAATCAGCCACCATGGCCATGGTTGTACCACCAGATACTGCCAGAATCATACCGTTTTTTAGCTCTTGTTCCAAAACTCTGGCTGCAGCAGCAGACATTTCTTTTTTAGCTGTTAGATCTTTATCAGCATCGCCGGAAACAATAATTGTTCTCTTAAGATTATACCTTTGCGCAATTAGTTTTTCCAAGTTTTCAATACCCTTAATCTTCTCAATATATTCCTTTAATAACCACAGGGTATCGGAACCTTTTTTAGTAGTTATTAAACCCAAAGGTGTCGTTTGAAGTAAACCTTGTTGTTTCAATTCTTCTACCAGATTTCTTACTGTTCTTTCTCCGGTTAAAAGGTAGTCTGAAAGAGCACGGCGACCTATTGGTTGTAGAAAATAAATAGCCCTTAAAACACGATAACGCTCATCGAGTAGTTCTTCTAGATTAGGCAGGACTAGTTGTAAAAGTTCAAGCAGCATCTCCACACTGTTTTTTTCTGGCAATACTTTTCCACCACCCGAGGGACCAATTATGTCCCACTAGTTATTATTTTGTCCCACCGGCCCCTAAAAGAAACCGGTTTTTACCGGCTCCTTTATTTTATTCGCTATCAGTTTTATCTGTCCTGCTTAATTGGGAAATTTTTTCAGCCTCTTTTTCAATTTTTTTCAATCGATAACTGACAGCCGATTTACTTATACCTAGTAACTGGCCAATTTTTAAATAACTTGCATCGAAATTTTGCTTACGTATCTTAGCTACCTCTTGGAAACTTTTTGGCATTTTAGACAAGATTCCTTGTGCATCTAATGTTTCTATAGCTCTTAGTTGTTTTAGCGAAGCTGTTACGGTCTTATCTATGTTAGCGTCTTCACAATTTACCAAGCGATTGACATTATTTTTCATCTCTTTTATAATGCGAATATTTTCCATCTCCAAAAGCGATCTGTGAGCTTGAGTCATGGTAAGGAAAACAGCAATCGATTCACCGTCTTTAAGATAAAGAAGGTATTCATTGCGTCTTTCAACGAGGCCAAATTTAAGTGGTGGAGCAATTTCATTTAAGTATTCTTGCAAACGTTCAGCAAAAACCTTATCAGCGATTCTAATCTCCAAATGATAGGTTTTTTCGGGATTTTGCAGTGAACCACTACCTAAAAACAAGCCTCTTAAATAGGAGCGGCGGCAACATTCTTCCTGTAACTTAGGTACATTTTTATCAAGAATATTCTCAACCACAGTCTGAGAAAAGACACTATCTATTTGTCCAACTTCGCTTCTTATCCGATAGAGATTGCGTTTTTTTAATTTAGTTTCTTTCTCGACCACCAGCATTGTTTTGCCTTGGCTTAACTCTTTATATAAAGAAACCACTTTCCTGGCCAAAGCCGCATTTTCGGTTTTTATTTCTAAGGAAGGACCTTTAGTACTGATATTCAACACTCCTGCAGTCTGAATTAGTCCATACAGTTCGGCTTTTTTACACTCTTTATGAGATGGTTTTACACGTACCAGCTCACTTTTAACTTTCTGAGAAAAATTCACTAAAGCCATACTTAATCTCCTTCCTTACTATCTTAACCAGTGATAAAATTCTACAACTATAAATAAAAGCCTGCTTAAAACGCAGGCTCGGTTTAATCCTTGAAAGACTCAGGGATATTACGTTTGTACCAGATTAAAATTCTAGGAAAGATTAAAGCTGTAAATAAGATGTTAATAAAAGACTTTAAGAAATTAAAGGGAATAATCGCCGGTACTAAAAGCTTAAGCACAGCATCGCGAGGCATACCGTAAAAGATAGGATTTAACCAAACATTTAAAAGCGGCATCACTATGGTCATCGCAGTAGCTCCTAAAACCAAACCTCGACGAGCACTTTTAATTGTACCCTTATAAATAGATGCCGCCACTACAGATAAAATACCTGTTGCTATGATATGCATTATTACTCCAAAGACTGGGTTTAGATTAGCAACAAAAAGCCCAAGTAAAATGGAGATGGCTACAGTCATACCCATGGCTGCCAGTGGTCCAAAAAGCAGACCTCCAATTAAAATAGGTACATCACCAGGTTCATAGATTAAAAAAGGGGCTGTTGGAAATGGAATCTTAATCAATAAGGTAAGCACTGCACTAAGCGCAACCAAAACCGACATAACCGCAAGTTTTTGCAATTTCATTTTTTAAGACCTCCTAACAGGAAACGCCCTGAAGGAGATCCTTCAGGGCGTAAAAAGCATTTACTTTAATGCCGATCTTTCTATCATCCGGACTTTACCGTCGGTCCTGGAATTGCACCAGGTCAGCTTGCGCTCGTGGACTTTTACCACCGGCCAGGAATTTCACCTTGCCCTGAAAGATCATTTATGGGGTTTTCCTGTTTTTTATTATACCTAACTTTACCAAAAAAATCAATCTAACTAACGTCTTTTTAACTGTTTTACCTGTCTGGGACGTTGTTTAAAAGTCACATTGGCAAGGACACTCATTATCGCAGAAGCGAGCTTGCCTGGATCGTGTCTGGCCAGATCATTGCTGTTTGCCAGTTCTTTGGCTATAACCTTAACTCCAAATGCTTCCAGTTTTTTGTTATCAACCGCAACTGGGGCAGCGCCTTGTCTTTCATAACGTTCCAAAATTGTGCGGTCAAAATCGCCAATATTGACAAGCACATAATCTATAAGCCTTTGAGGCTCTATATGTCTGAGGATTGTTTTGAGGTGATCGCTTGCCGAATAACCTGTGGTTTCTCCTGGCTCTGTCATCACATTAACTACATATATTACCGGAACATTGTTTCTTTCAATAGCCTCAACAATACCCGGAACAAGGAGATTAGGCATAATTGATGTATAAAGGCTACCCGGGCCCAAAACAATGAGATCTGCCTTTATAATGGCCTTAATGGCTGATGGATTAGGCTTGCAGTTAGGAGGTTCTAACTCCACTTTATGAATTTTTTCACCTTGCGACGAAATAGCTGATTCGCCAAGAACTTCTGTGCCGTTTTCATAGATGGCTTTGAGGTTGATATTATTTAACGTTGAGGCCATTACCTGTCCTCTGACTTTTAAGACGCGGCTAAATTCCTGTACAGCTGTTTCAAAGTCTCCTGTAACCTCACTCATGGCTAAAATAAAGAGATTGCCAAAATTATGGCCTTCTAAACCTGCTCCACCAGTGAAGCGATAATCAAAAAGTGCATTCATTAAAGGTTCTGTGTCAGCTAATGCCAATAGACAGTTTCTTATATCTCCAGGCGGAACAAGGCCCCACTCGCGACGAATTCGCCCTGAAGAGCCACCATCATCAGCAGCTGTAACAATTGCAGTCAGATTGCTAGTATAGTTTTTTAAACCTCTAAGTAGGGCTGAAAGACCGGTTCCACCACCTATAACCACAATCTCAGGTCCTTGAGAGAGAAGCCTTCTTTTGTATAGCCCGTCAGCCATTTCGCCTAAATCAGCTTTTGTCATGGTCCCAAAAAGATGATTGATTGCTTTTTGAACCCCCAGCATAACTAAAAAAAGTCCACTTGCAAATAAGACAATAGCTAAAATATAGGAAATAAAAGGTGGTATTAATAAAGCCAACTTACTCATTAGATAGCCAGAATAATCTTTAGGCAAAGACATTGAAGCAAGGAGAACAAGCATTGCTAAAGCAACGCTAGCCATGATTACACCAAAAGCGCTAAGAATTATATAGCGTTTTACTCTAATCCCTGGATAAAACCAGCGTAAAAGTTTGTGCTTTGCCTTTTTATCCATTATCATCACTCCGACTGGCAACATCTCTGTGTTCAACTACAGAATTATATCCTCTTTGCCTTAGAGAAACACCTAACCAGTCAGCAACAGAAACAGACCTATGTTTACCTCCCGTGCAACCGATAGCAATGCTAAGTTGGGCTTTACCTTCCTTGATGTAATAAGGTATTAAAAATAGGAGAAAGTTATTTAACTTATTCATGAATGTATTAGTGATGGGATATTTTACTAGATAATCCTTAATAATCTGCTCAGAACCAATATGGTTCCTTAATTCATCTATCCAATAAGGATTGGGTAAAAATCTCACATCAAAAACTAAATCTGCATCCAGAGGGAGACCATGTTTATATCCAAAGGAGATAATATTGATAAGCATCCGATCTTTCTCATCCTGTTCTAGCCATTTAGCTAGGACATTTTTAAACTCACTAATCCCTAAAGAAGATGTATCAATGATCTTGTTGGCTTTGCTTTTAATCTCTTGCAGTTTCTTTTTTTCCAGTTCTAATCCCTCTAGGATTCCTCCTTCAAGGCTAAGAGGGTGACGTCTGCGACTTTCTTTATAACGCCTAACCAACACTTCATCGCTGGCTTCTAGAAATAGAATTTCGTAACCAAAGCCCATTTCCTCGAGGGTTTGTAAAGCCTTGGCCAAATGATCGAAAAACTGGCCTCCGCGTACATCGCTAACCAAGGCTACTTTATTAATATTGCCATTTGCTTGAGCTACTATTTCTGCAAACTTAGGGATTAATAGAGGTGGCAAGTTATCAACACAAAAATAGCCAAAGTCTTCTAAAACTTTAGCAGTTAACGATTTACCCGCGCCAGATAAACCTGTTACAATAATAAAATTTTTGCTCTCCAACTTAATCCCTCCTCGTAGCCAAAAAGCTGTCCTTAACTTTACCATATGCCAAAAGTCATATAAGGTGCTAAATCACTCCGTCTGTTTTTAACTTCTAAGAGTAATCTCATTGATTTTGAATTTTTAAGGTTTTTTTACTGTTTGTCCAGTCTAGAAATGCTACCCTAATCTATTTGAATGCTCAGTGAAGATGTTAAAATAAACTCTGCTTAAGCTGTTTATAGCATCTTTGGCTGTCTTAGTTTACAGATTAAAAAACTTATGGTTAAGACTAGCTTAGCTCAATCCTCTCCCCAAAGAAAAGCTTTGGCAGGATGGCTAATGAGCAAAATCTGCTCGTTTCCCTTGCCCAGAAAATCGCCGCTAGTGACCGCGACTAGGCCCCAGCCCACTGAAGGTAATTTATCTGTAAATTGCAAACTCCCACTGTTATCTAACTGGTAGATAAAAACCGAACCAGAATCGTCACCAACAAGTAGCTTACTGCCTTTAAAACTATTAAGGGCAAAGACCGGGTATTCTCTTAGGGTTTTGGAAGTAAGTGACTCGAAGTCTTGTAATACTGTTATAATCCCTTTTTTATAAGCTTGTCCTTCTTCGTAGACTATCTCCCAAATCCCATTACCATCAAGATCTAGACTGGTTATCGTTCTAATATTTCCTAGCCCCATTGTTTCGCTAAGCCTTTTTAAGCTTCCATCTTGGAATTTATAAACCACTATTTTTTTATCAACAGTTTTGTTTAGAAGTTTAGCCACAGATGTCACCAAAAGCTCACTATAACCATCACCATCTATATCGCCGGAGCTAACTTCCATAATGCCTGTGATATTACTACCTGAATACTTTTCTTCCAGAGTGTTGTCACAAACTTTATAAAGCTTCCAACCGTAATCTGTAAGGATAATTACTTCTTGATCAAAAGAAGAAAAATTACCTGCAGCACACATGAGATTGCTGCCTCTTTCATATAGATTGGAGCTTTGCCAGAGAATTTCAACCTTTTGATTTATTAACTCAACCAGAGCCACTATAGCCTCTGCTTTTTCATAATTCTTACCCCATATAAGAAGTCTTCCCGGGGAATTTCCAATTGTTTCTATCCCTAAAACGGCATCAAAAATAAGCTTATCCTGTGACCAAAGCTTTTCCCAAGAAAGGGCTGGAAGTGATATTAATATAAATAATAATAAGATCAAATTTTTTCTAGTTTCTACTTTCTTAGAAAAAAGCACCTCTTCTCATCCCTTTCGTAGATTAAATAAAACAAATAACTTATAAGTTTCAAATTCTTTTCTACAAAGGTTTTTTCCTGCTTTGAGTCTCCAATAAGCATAATTTGCCTGGTAATAGAGCCATAATACCATAGAGATCAATCTTTAGAAGGAGGCAGGACAGTGACATTTTCTCTGACCACACATAAACCTGACCTGTTTAAAAATGATCTGAATCATCCTCTTAAATATAAAGGGCATGAGGCTGCACTGCCTTCAGGGTATGCCACCAATCGACTAATTGCTATGGTCCGTGATCCTTATTGGCTCTTTTGCTATTGGGACTTTGATAATAATTCTTGGGAAACAGTTAATCAATATATAAAACAGCCTTTTTTTCTAAGGCTTTTAACAGAGGAAAATGAATTAGCAAAAATTCCCATAAACCCGCAAGCTCGTAGTTGGTATATCAATACTTATGCCCCGGGAAAAACAATTTCCCTAGAGTTAGTTGTATGTACTGCTAGTGGCTTTTTAGTCTTATTAAAATCAAATTTGATTACTATGCCTACCGGCTCTGTCTCTTCATTCACCGATGAGCTTTGGCTTTCAATTAATGAACTTTACTCTGAAAAGTATTGTCTGAGTTTAGGTGGATCACCTCATTATTGGCAAAAGGAGGCAAAAAGGGAAGAAGCGCACTACTTAGCCAGCCCCATTCCTCAATTATTACCCTCTGCAAAAGACCATTATTTGTGGCTCGATACCGAACTTATTATTTATGGGAAAACCACACCCGATGCTGTTTTATTACAAAATGACCAAGTTGTAGCCCTAGATCCGGAAGGTCAATTTCAATTGCATTTCAAACTCAATGATGGTAAGCAAAGCCTCAATTTCGAATCCTATGCTAAAAATGGCTTATCAAAAACCAAAGCTCTTACTGTAGAAAGGAGTTTACAGCCATGAAAAAAGGCTACCTTGCCATTATTTTGCATGCCCATCTGCCTTATATCAGACACCTCAGTGATGGAGACCTTGAAGAGGAATGGTTGTATGAGGCGATTATTGAAACCTATATTCCGCTTTTAAATTTGCTGGAAAACCTAGAAGCAGAGAGAGTGCCAGTTAGAATCGGTATCTCCCTAACTCCTCCTCTTTTAAATATGCTGGAAGATAAGACTTTGCTCAAACGCTTTAAAAAACGCTTGGAAGTATATTTAGAACTAGCTGATAAGGAAGTAAAACGGACTGAAAGAACCTATCCTTTCAATGAAACAGCTCAGTTATATAAAAACAATCTCCTTAATGTAAAGGCTAAGTTCGAGTTTTTTCAAGGCGACTTGATCGCTCCCTTTAAGCATTTTCAGTCTGTGGGCATGGTAGAACTATTAGCTTCGGCTGCTACTCATGGTTATCTGCCTTTAATGGATTTAACACCAAACTGTCAGAAAGCTCAAATCGTTCAGGGTGTCTCTGAATATAAACGTTTTTTTGGTGTGGACCCCAAAGGGTTTTGGCTGCCGGAATGTGGGTTTAGCCCGGGAATCGATACCTTTTTAGCGGCTAATGGTTTACGCTATTTTATTACCGATACTCATGCTCTCCTGCATGCTAATATTAAACCTCGCTATGCTAATTATGCTCCTATCTATACTCCAGGCAAAGTAGCTGCCTTTGGCAGAGATCAGGAATCTTCTAAACAGGTCTGGTCAGCTACTGAAGGTTATCCCGGTGATTATGATTACCGTGACTTTTACCGTGATATCGGCTTTGATTTGGACTATGAGTATTTACATTTTATTTTAGAACCAGTAGGTAGCCGGAAGATGACCGGTTTTAAGTATTATAAAATCACTAGCTCCTCTGATTATAAAGAACCTTATTATCCTGCTACAGCAAGAGCTAAAGCTAAGCTACATGCCGCTAATTTTGTTTTCAACCGCGAAGCCCAAGTCAATTATCTGGCAACCATAACTGATAGGCCACCTATACTTGTAGCTCCTTACGATGCTGAATTATTTGGACATTGGTGGTTTGAAGGGCCAATCTTTTTAGAAGAAGTGCTGCGTTTGGCAGCTAATTCCTCAGTTTTAGAACTTGTAACTCCCAAAGACTACCTAGAATATCATCCCACCAATCAAATAGCTATCCCCTCTGCTTCAAGCTGGGGTTATAATGGTTATAACGAAGTTTGGCTGGAAGGATCAAATGACTGGATCTACCCTCATCTGCATGCAGCCGGGTGGCATTTGGCTAATCTGGCAGCTCAAAAAGACCTGCCACAGTCAAAGCAACGGCGACTTAATCAAGCAGCTAGAGAGTTACTCTTAGCTGAAAGCTCCGACTGGGCTTTTATTATGAAAACAGGTACTTTCGCCGACTATGCCCGCAAAAGAACCAAAGAGCATTTGGCAAACTTTTGGCAGCTAACTACAAATCTTGATCAGCCTCTTAATGATCTGGTAGAAAAATTAGAAAAACTAAATCCAATCTTTCCTGAGATTGATTACCGTATATTTGCATAAAAAACCGAGGCTTTTTAGGCCTCGGTTTTTATGATTTCAGAAATTCTGGCGGCAAGTTCAGTAGCTAATTCCATGTTTTTACTTTCTACTTTTAGATGAACGATGGGTTTAATATCATCTGGCTCAAGGTAAGCAAAGCCAGTTTCATCTCTGTAAAACAAACCTGCTTCTTTTTTGGAGTTCTCACCAAATGCCTCAGCAAACTTTAGCATGGTTTGGCTTCTCCTATCTAAAGAACATGGCAGCTCTTTGGTAATTTGGATCTTTAGGGGTATTTTTTTTAAGATTATACTTAGTGGCTCTTTACGATCGGTTGAAAATAAACTCAAAAGACGAAAAGCATCATGCCAGGGAATGGTTGACTCTTCGCTATAACAAAGTCCGGGTCTTACTCTTAAAACCTTACTGCCGAATTCGGAGGCAATTTCTTCAACCGTACTGGTGGCACCTATGGGAACCTTGATTAAACCAGGTTCACTCTTTGAGTAAAAATAAACTGCCAAAGCCTCGATCTGTGCTGGAGTCAGTTCTTCCCCCTTTTCATCAAAGACTCGACAATCTTCTCCGGATGCAGATATCTGAGCTTTATAACCTAGTTGCTCCCGAGGAGATAAAACCTCTAGAACTCTTTTACCTGCTGGAGACTGACAGCTTATATCTTGTGTCAAAACCAGATTAGGATACTTTTTGAGATATTCCTGCAAATGGTTGGGGTTAAAAAAGAGGTGCCCTGGTTCTAAATCAGGGTGAAGTCCATCACTGGTTTTAATGAGGTTTTCTATTTTACGTTCTTTTCCCGAATCAAGATAACAACCCTTTGAATCCAAAAAACGAACCACAATCTGTTCGCCTTCTAAAAACACATAGAACCCGCCGTTATATTTACCCTCAGAAAAGCTAAGCTTAAAAGCAGGTATTATTTGATCTCCCAAATCATACAAATCTGCTCCTTTGGCCATTATGCCAGAGCTTATTATCCTTTTTACCAGTTTGGCTTTATCTGTTCCATCGCAAGCCGTAGCTATAGTATAAGCATCTAAAGACTCACTAAAAGCTACTCCTGTTTTAAGTAGAATATCGATAGTAATATCTCTGTGCAATCTACCCCTTAAACCTTTTTGTGAAAATATTTGGCCCCTCTCTATTGAGCCGTATATTAGATCGGTATTAATTACTGACATGGGACCAATTCTTTTTTCAGGATAAATCTTTACTCGTGGTGTAATTAACGAACGTTCACCGATACTGACACCTTCACTGATAATGCTTCCCTCTAAGAGTCTTGTTCCCTCACCCACAAAGGCTTTTTCACCAACAATGGCACCGGTTATAGTTACACCCCTGTCCAGATAGGCCTTGCTGTTTACTATGGTATAGCTAAGTGAGGAATCTTGTTCAATTTTAACTCCTTCGCCTACAACCACAAACGGCCCCAGCTTTACATTGGCAGCTATTTTGGCCTTTTTTAAGATACAGACAGGTTGTCTGATCATGGCCGTAGGATCAATTTCAGCGCTTTCATCTATGTAACCATTTAACCCTCTCACCTTGCCTGTTAAAACATCCCAATGTGATTGGCGGTACTGGTTAATACTGCCTACATCAGACCAATAGCCTTCTGCAATATAACCATACATTGGGAGATTTGCCTTTAATAGTGCTGGGAAAAGATCCTTGCTAAAATCATAGTTTCTTCGGGGCGGAATAAGTTCAAGGATTTGAGGCTCTAATATGTAGATACCTGTATTAACCGTATCACTGAAGACTTCACCCCAGGTGGGTTTTTCCAGAAATCTGGTAATGATGCCATCGCCTTTAGTTAAGACTACTCCATATTCTAAGGGCTCAGCTACTCTAGTTAAAATTATGGTAGCTAAAGCTCCTTTTTGGTGATGAAATTCGCTAGCTTTTATTAAGTCTATATCAGTTAAAGCATCTCCTGACACTACAATAAATGTACTTTTTAGAAAAGCAGCTGCTTCCTTAACACTGCCTGCTGTACCTCGTGGCTCTTTTTCAATAGTAAAATCAATCAGATAGTCTTTGGGTCTAAGGTAGTCGATGATCATTTGTGGTAGGTGATAAAGGGTTATTATGTGTTCTTTAATCCCGTTTTTTTCAAGATGGTTCAGTACGTGATCAAGCATGGGTTGTCCTAAAAAAGGTACCAGTGGTTTTGGTCTTTGGCAAGTCAGGGGTCTAAGCCTTGTCCCCATACCTCCTGCCATAATTACTGATTTCAAAATTTATCTACCTCCTAAATCCCGGCGCCTGCTCCAGCCTCCGGCCTGGGCTGAGCGAATAACTTCTTTATAGACATATTCCGTTTCTTGAGCGATTTTATCCCAACTATAGAGCTCTACTTCTTCTTGGCCTGCCCTTGAGAGCCTTTGCGCTAAATCATAATCAAGCAATACATCAGCCAGAGCTCGGCTTAAGGCTTTTTTATCGCCGGAGGGAAACTTCAAACCTGTGTAGCCATGCTCAACTACCTCACCCAATCCTCCGGTATCACTGACAATAACAGGCTTTCCTAAAGCCATAGCCTCTAGAGCTACGATGCCAAATGGTTCATAGAGACTAGGGAAAACCGCGACCTGGCACATTTTATAGAGCTGGTTGCGGATTTCATCAGCAATAAAACCTGTAAAATAGATCTTGTGTTCAAGTCCCAGCCTTCTTGCATAATCACGCAGATACATCTCTTCAGGACCTTTGCCAACCACAATCAATTTTGCTTCGGGAACAATATTTAACAGTTCCTTAAACGAGTCTATAATTAGCCAGACACCCTTTTCTCTAACTAATCTGCCAACAAATAAAACGATTTTTTCATCTGGCCTAGCATATAGTTTGCGCAGCCCAGTAAAATCTGCTTCTTCAGATGCCTGCAGCTTTTTGGGATCTATACCATTTGGTATTACCTTAAGCTTATCCTTGGGCAATCCGAAAATATGCTGAACTTCACTTTCCATATAACGGCTGCAAA